>JBCCFB010000281.1:0-8340 GCA_039029995.1 Planctomycetota bacterium | reverse complement strand
TGCCAGCGCAACGAAGTCGCATGTCCCGAGACGCGGAACACCCACAAACGGTACGAACGAGGATCAGCAATTACCTGCCGATAGGGCAGGCCCGACGTATGGGCAGAATACCGGTAGAGATTGCCGGGAGATGACTTGCTGGCGCGATACATCATGCGCACAAGCAGCGATTGCTCAACGTTCAGCGGCCCACCGTCCTCGATATCGTAGGCTTCGCTTTCAGATATGCCCGCCAGATCCATAGGGGCGATTGCATCGTCCTGAGCCATCAGCAAAGACGGCCCGCACAACAACAGCAGCGAGAAGCAAGTCGCGAGCAAAGTGACGCAGTCTACATTGCGTTCAAGCCATTTCATTCGAGTTCTTCCTTTTCGCTGAGCATCTGAATGTTCTCAAGGTCGCTTTTGATCCCCGGATCGTCGGCCAGAAGTTCAAGATTTCGATTGATCCGGTCGCTTGTGACACGATCAGGTATTCGACGAACCATTTGAGTCACTGAGTAACCTCGCCACGCCAGATAGCCGGCGATCAAAACCATCGCCAGTATCCCGATGATGGTACCGGTCATATCCGGTTCAGGGAGTTCGACCAGCGGAGCCGAGGCCCCTTGCTGATTGAACAGTTCCACCGAACTGGCCAGCAACATCGGGCTGTACAGCACCTCATTCCCCGCCGATTCGTACGTTCTGATCTTGAAGAAGATGCCGTTTATCGTGGCCGGCTCGTCCAGCTCAACGGTTGCCTGACCGATTTCGGTCAGGCCCTCCGGCACACTTGTTGAATACACGCAGTAGGGTGACAGATTCGTATCGTCCGGTAGCAGCCAGAGCACGTAGTAGCTGTCCAGGCCGATTTCGTTCTGCCTCATGCGTGCCAGGCGTGCCGCGCGGACGGTTCCCGAAATTGAAACCGGCTGTCCGCGAAACGAACCAGCCTGACCACTCAGTTCGATATGGGTAACCGATTCGAATTCGCCAGTGCCCGGATTCAAAGCCGATTCCCAGCACCTTAGCCAGGCGTGACCTTCGTCAGGCTGATTCAAGGAAGTCCGGTCGTTGACTTCAGCGTACGCAAACTTGTCCAGCGTGAGTTGCAACCCGTTCAGGGTTTCCAGTTGCTGCATTGTGATGTCGCCGCCGTCGATCGTACTCAGCATCGCCGGCAACACCTGCTGCTCCCAGAGATCTTTTGATTCGAAGTATTGCTGGTTCAGCGCCGGCTTTTGAACTGCTGAATCTGAAAGTGAAGCGAGATTCTCCAGCAGCCTCGTATGGTAGTCGTCACGGCCCGCCGATAGCTCAGCCAACATGCTTCTGAAGCCCGATGCCATATCATCCGGTACTGCCTGACCGTTGCGCGCGTATCGCAGAATTCGAAAAAGCAGTGCCCGATTCGATCGGGAGTAGTTGTTGAAGATCGTCCGCCAGAAGACGGTCGCGGCGCGCGATTCAAGCGGTTTGCCCGAAAACTGAATTCTCGCTGAATCGAATTCAAAATCAGGGTCAACCGGAATGTAAACCGACTCGTTTTCTGATCCGGTTTCCTCAACTCCGCTGTCTCCGCCGGTTGCCAGGTCATCACTTTCGTCGCCGGATACGGCATCCCCGTCTTCAGAATCTGAGCTGTTAAGAGGTGGAGGAAGGGGCACCGCGGTAAATCCTGAATCCTCCTCAGGCTCGCGTTCACCCGGGTCCAACTGCTGCGCCGGCTCTTCGCCAAACCCCATCCAAGCCCAGTTCTCCGGCTTTCTGGCCTCATTCATCAAAAGAAGCACCAGACCGAGCAATCCGACGAGCATAAACAGCTTCAACTTTACTGCTCGAGAAAAATAGTCCGGAGGCGGCACGACGTTGCGGCGTTCAGCTTCACTTTGTCCCTCATCGTGAATTCTGATTGTCATGATGTGCTTTCCTTTTCCAACCTCCCGGGTCATCACTTTCCGTGCCGGAAACAGGCCGAAATACCCTGCCTGCGAGAGGAAGCCGGTTACGTGTCCTTCATCCTCGGGATGTTTCAATGCCGCAATTGGAAGCAATAGGGTTGTTTGACAGTTGCCTAAAGACCGTGCAATTATTACCCTGAATATATCTCAATTCGACGTTATTTGTGTTGTAGGGAGTCGCTTCGACCACACATCCCCCGATGATTTGCAAGGCTGGGGGCTGGTAGCGGAGCTCGACACTTTCCAACCAGTCACAAAACGCACATGTTGTACGGCAGGACTCAACCCGGGTCCGCTGCGCGGCTGGAATCTTCCGCCAGCCAACTCCGGTCATTGTAAACCGGCGACGACGGGCGTGACGGATTGTTGAACTGCTTCGTCTGCTTTCACATGGCATTTGGGTATGCCCGTGCTGTGTACACCAATTTTGGTGTGGTTTGTGACGAGGCCCCGCCCTCGCATCTACCATTCAAATCCGGAACACACTCACTCTGTTGTTAAAACAGGGTCCATCGAAGACAGGAATGGAAACGGTGAAACAAAGATTTGCACTCTCTACGCTTATCGCCTTTTTTGTTTTCACTCTATTAGCACCGGCTCCGGTCAAGGTCTCATTCGCAGAAGAACCTGCCGTCGAATTCCTCAACGCCTTGCGCGACCGGGGCTATTTTGACGTCGCGATCGATTATTTGACTGAGATGGAGAACAGTCCTTTAGCAACTGAGGAATTCAAACGGATCCTCCCGTTTGAAAAGGCACAGACGCTCATCTCCAGTACCGGCAGCGTCAGGGACCTGGATATTCTTGAGCAAAGACTGGACGAAGCTGAGCAACTGCTCACCCGGTATGCGTCTCAGGTAACCACACTCCCCGACAGAGCGAGGACCCAGCGGATCAGGGGCAATCTACTCGTCGCGAGAGCACGAGTTTACAGGACTCGCTCAAATTCGGACCGGCTGACCGCCGGTGAAAGAGACGCTCTGATCCTCAGATCCAGAGAGAATCTCGAAGGAGCCACCACGGCATTTGCAGAAGCCAGACAGTCACAGCGGGAAGCGATCACGTCATTTGTTATCGACGCCGCCGATCCCTCGACCATCGAGGAACGAAAAAAGCTGCAAGGAATCTACACTCAAATCCGTTTGCGGCAACCGATTGTCATTGAGCAGCTCGCTGATACATACGAGGACGGTAACCCCAGAAGACGCGAGCTACTTGAAGAAGCGATAGCAGAATATCTCGACCTCGTTGGCGATTACCGTGGCTATATGGCCGCCCTCGATGGTGGCTACTATGCGGCACGATGCCAGTACAAACTCGGACTGTACGACGATGCCCTGCTCAACCTGAAGCCACTCATCGAATTGTCCGACAGCAGTAATGTCCGGCCGATTAAGAAACGTGCAGTGGTTCTGGCCACCGATTGCTGGAAAGCCAAAGATCCCTATCCGTTTGAAGTTGTCGTCGACATGGCTCAGCCGGTCGTCGCCACGCTCAGCCGCGCAGAACAACGTGATCCCGACTGGCTGAAAGTTCAACTGGAGCTTGCCAAAGCGTCCCGAATGCTGGCCGACAAAATCCGTAGCGAAGGGGGCTCTACATCTTCAACACAAATCGGAGCCCTGAACCGGCAGTCAGTCAGATTGATTCGCAACGTTGCCAGATCGTCGAAAGAACTTCGCGACGAAGCCAACCAGTTGATTGCGGCGTGGAACCTGAATGCGGAAGAAGCCGAGGCGGAAGCCGAAGGACCTCCGGCGTCCTTTGCAGATGCACTCGAAGCCGGAACAGACGAAATCAATGCCATCGAGACATTGATGGCCGATGTCACCCAGGCAAGGCGAACCTTTGAGTCCAGCACGGACAGCAACCGCGCTACTGCAGAAGAAGAGTACGTGGCTTTGCAGGACGAACTGATTACGACTGCAGCGACTGCTCTTTCAAAGATGGACTATGCGCTCAGTTTGATTGATGACAAGACCGGGCGTGAGGACATCAACAAAGTCCGCTACTACCAGTGCTTCTGCCACTACGCGGCGAAGAACTACCTCGAGTCAGCTTTGATCGGTGAATACCTGGTCGAACGTTTCCCGCAGATCAACTACACACGGCAGGCGGCTTCACTGGCCGTCCGTAGCTACAACGCGAGAATCGGCGCGAAACAAAAGGAAGCGGAGCAACAAGAAGCCGAACAACAGGAATCGGAACAGGAGGAATATGATCCGCAACCGGATCTCGACAGCCTTCAGGCGGTTTGCGATCTGGTTCTCGAACGCTGGCCGGGATCCAACGAAGCCGGAACGGCTGCCAGTGCGATGTGCAATCAGGCGGTAAACGCCGGAGACCTTGACCTTGCATCTGAGTACTTCGAGAAGATTCCAGCGACCTATTCCTCGCGAGGCGCACTTGCGATGCAGTTGGGCCAGCGACAGTGGTATGCGTATTCCCGCGGCAAAAACACTTTGCCGGCCGATGAGCTCCGTCCGCTTCTCCAACAGGCACGCAGCTACCTGATCGAAGGTGTGCAGGCTGCCAATCCTGCAAAATTGACCTATTCATCAGCCATCACGGCACAGTTCCTGGTCAACGCCCATCTCGCGGCCGGCGAAGTCGATGAAGCGATCAAGCAACTGGAAGAAGCGCCTATCGCTCCCTTGAGAATTGTAGGCAGCCAGAATCCGGTCATTATGAATCATCCGCGCAAAGATCTTTACTTCCGAGAAACATTCAAAGCCGCCGTCAATTGCTATCTGGCAAAGCTTCGCGACGGGGATGATCCGGAGAAGTGGATTGAAAAAGCGAGCGGCGTAATTGCAGCAATGCGAGAGATGGCAGCAGATTCTCCGGAAGCTGCAGAGCAGGTTACGGCCATCTATTATCTGATCGCAAAACAACTCAAAGACGACTTCGATGCTTTACCGACACCTCAGGAGAAAGTCGAGTTCTCATCCGTTCTCACTTCGTTCCTGGGTGCGATTGAGGCTGACTCTGATGACTCGAAGACAGTCCTCTGGGCAGGCTCAACGCTGCTGGATGTTGCAGCTTCACTCAACCGGACTGGCATGGAGGATGCCGCGAGGCCTTTGTTCAACCGTGCGATTGAGGCTCTCAATCATGCAGAAGAGCTGGGACTCGGAAACGATCCGCAGCTCAAATGGCAGCGGGCCAGAGCACAGCGCGGCAGCGGTCAGTACGAACAGGCGATCGAACAGTTTGTCGAGGTCATTCAGGAAAAGAACTCTCTCAGGGTTCAGTTTGACGCGGCTGAAACACTGCACGAATGGGCACGCAGCACGGGGCGTTCGCGGGGTTACGGTGAAGCGATGAGCGGAACCCGCCCTGTCCGCGACCCGGATACACGCCGTGAGTCGAATCTGATCTGGGGCTGGCGAAAACTGGTCATGGCGACCAAGGACAACCCGGACTACATCGAGTACCACATCAACAGCATGTACTACCTGATCGAATCCCGGCTGGAATACGGCTTGCTGGAAGACTCCGACCGGGCGATTACCGCTGCTGCCAATGATATGGAAAAATTCCGTGCGCGAACGGACGAGTTGTCGCAAGAGCCCTACAAGGCGAGATACGACGATCTCGAACGACGGATCAGAGAAGCACAAAACTAGAAACAAATTGCGATTCAATGTTGTCCGGTTCGTCTTAAAACCGGAGCAGACTGAAACGGGAAACCTATGTTGAAGACAGTTGTTCATCAAGGAATCTGCATTCTTGCCGCAGGCGCATTCGCATGTGTACTGCCTGGATTCACATCCATGGAGCTCTGTGCTCAGGATGCGGTCTATCTGGTCGAAGGCCAGCCTCGAAGCCGCCTTCAAGGCACGATCACCAGTGTCGATCGAAACAAAATTGTTCTCGATTCCAACGCCGGACCGCAGGAAATTGCGGCGTCGATCATTCGTAAAGTGGAATTCGAGGATGAGCCTCGCGAAATAGATCGTGCCCGTGATCAGCTCGCTGACGGCCAATACAACAACTGCCTTGCCGAACTAGCCAAAATCACCGACGCTCCGGCCAACCCGCTGGCACAACAGGAAATCAATTTCCTCAGAGCCTACGCGACCGCACTCAATGCGCTCAGCGGTGGTGGCATCGCCGCCAACGATGCCGGTTCAGCGATGCACTCTTTCCTGACGGGAAATCAGAATTCATTTCACTACTACCCTTGCAAGGAAGCGCTCGGCCGGCTTTTCCTCGCCGTCGGAATGCTGGATCAGGCGAAAGCCAACTTCAATGAACTGACACAGTCGGACTGGAATGAATACATCCTTAGCGGCAGCTTCTATCTTGGTCGCATCGCAATGATCGAACAGGACGCTGCGACCGCGAGATCGTCGTTTGATGCCATGATCAACAATGCCGGACAGGACGAAGATGGACGATCAATGAAACTTGTCGGTCGGTGCATGCTGGCCGCGATTGATGCGATGAACGGTGACGCAGCCGGCGCTGAAACAACGATCCACGACATCATCAGGAATGAAAACCCTTCAGACCAGAGACTGTTTGCAGCTGCCTACAATGCACTCGGCATGGCCTATGAGTCTGCGGGAGACGTGAGAAAGGCCTCCCGCGCCTACCTGCATACCGAGCTGCTTTTCCCGGCTGATGAAGAACTTCATGCTGAAGCACTTTTCCGTCTGTCCCGGATCTGGCCGGATCTCGGCGAGCCGGATCGCGCTAATCGCGCACGGTCAACATTGCTTGACCGCTATCCGAATTCCTACTGGACTTCGCAACTGTAGAGATTCGCAACTGCAAATACATGACAAAAGCCGCGAGTGGCAAATCCTGTCTGCCGCCTCGTTTGCGACTCAAAACCGGCTCCATTACAATTCCACACTCGACAAATTTTTAAGCTGGCCCGCTGATTACGGGCGGAACTGAAGAAGGTCAAACATGCTTTCCAATCAACCTTCCGGTTGCAGCCCGGTCACACGCTGCTTCCTGATTCCTTTGCTCGCTTTCACGTTCGTATTCAGCACTGTTGTGTTTTATGCAGACGTCTTTGACGGCGGTCAGTCGGTCGCAATGGCTCAGGATGACGGTGGCGATGACGCTGGTGGCGGAGACGCCGGTGGTGGTGGTACGACCGCCAAACCGCGCCAGACAGCGCTCGGATGGCTCGTCAATGCTCTTGGAATTCTGTACATCACAGTCTTCCTGCTGCTTTCTTTTGTGCTGGTCGCCTTCTTCATCATGAATGTGATCTCCGCAAGACGGGAAGCCGTTTGCCCCCAGTCATTGATTGAAGGATTCGAAGCGCGGCTGGATGAGAAACAGTATCAGGAAGCCTATGAACTGGCTAAAGCGGACGAATCATTCCTGGGTAACGTTCTGTCGCAAGGGCTGGCCAAACTTTCAAGCAGCTATGAGCATGCCGAATCAGCGATGATGGAGGTAACTGAAGAGGAGACCATGAAAATGGATCACCGGCTCAGCTATCTCGCACTGATCGGAACACTTTCTCCGATGATCGGACTGTTCGGAACGGTTCACGGGATGATTAACTCGTTCTATGGAATCGCGGTCGGTGGCGGTTCACCTGACCCGAACGTTCTGGCTGACGGAATCTCCCGCGCTCTGATCACGACATTGATCGGTCTGTTGATCGCGATTCCCGCCATCGCCGCCTACAACATTCTGCGCAACCGTGTCCAGCGACTTGTACTGGAAGTCGGGTCGACGAGTGACAGTCTCATGGGTCGTTTTGAGAAAGTCGGCAAGAAGGACTAGCAGTTTCTGTCCGTCGACGCTCCGGAAAGCGAAACATGTTTCGAAAACGCAGACGCAAAAAATATAAACAGCACAAGATGATGGAAGCCGATCTGACTCCCATGATCGATGTGACTTTTCAGTTAATCGCGTTCTTTATGTTTCTGATCAATTTTTCAGAAATCGACCGCGCTGAAGAGATCCTGCTGCCATCCAGTGTTCTGGCCAAGCCGCCGGAAGAACCGCCGCAGTACCAGATTCTCATGAATCTCGAGCCAGGTGGCTCGGTGAAGTTTGAAGGACAGACGATCGAGAATATCGACTTCATGGCACCGATCTTCAATCTGGAAATTTCCGCCGCTCAACGCGATGGAGTTCCGGTCGAAGACATCTCGGTGATCATCCGTTCTCACGAAGACACCTCCACCGGACTGGTCCAGCAATTGATGGCGAAATGCCAGGAATCGGAACTTCAGAGTTTCAGCCTGCGCGTTAAAGAAGAATTCAACAGCAGAAATTGAAGCGTTTCACGGAATACTTATGGCTAGAGTCAGATCGAAACAGAGCGAAGAAGAGATCAAGGTCGATATGACCCCGATGATTGACATCGTCTTTCAACTGCTTGTTTTCTTCATCATGACGTTCAAGATCGTTCCCATGGA
>JBCCFB010000280.1:0-8341 GCA_039029995.1 Planctomycetota bacterium | reverse complement strand
GTTATTGTCCTCTGCTACATTGACCGGCTCAAAAAAGGAACCAGCATCGACGGTGGTCCATTGTCCGTCGTCAATTCTGTAGCGCAAGGTTGTTTCGATCGGGTTGGACCGCAACCAGAACCGGTAGTTGTCTTCCACCGGAATCTCGAATTCGTACCTCGCGACAGCACGTCTATCGCCGAAATGGCCTATCCATCCGCCACTTGAAAGAAGGCTTGTATCGACCGAGTTGTACCAGCCGTGAAGTTGCAGATTATGCTCGGCCGGAGCCTCACCTTCAATCCAGACGCTGGCCGGTTGATCAGACGGCTGCGCGACTGTGCTGCAAGCCAGGCAAAGAGAGATCATTATGGCGGCGGCTGAAAATCGGGTCTTCATATCCCGCTCCTTCATTGTTAGTGTGGAGCAGAATTGTAACAGTTGCAGGGGCGCCTGATTACCTTACGGCGCTTCGTGACTCCATCTACTTTGCAAAACGACTAATTCGTTCCAGCATGATGAATAACAAACCAGTACATAGTCTGTTTTTTCTGTTACTTCTTTTGATTGCGCCGGCAAATTTGGCGGCTCAAGGGACCGCGGAAGACTACCGGCGCTCCAATCAGTTGGGACGACGATACCGGTCGGCGTTAGAGCCATTGCGGCTTGACTACCAGTGGCACAGTGGTGGAATCGTATTGAAAAAGGAGTCCGGAGGCGACACTGCGTATGACTACATAGATGGTCGCACTGGCGAATTGCGAACAGTATCGAGTCTTGATGAGTTGAACCTGGATGGTGAGATCGGCCTGCTTGAACCAAAGGCTGAATGGGACGCGAGTGGCGGAGATAAAATTGCCGTTGATCTGACGTTTGAAAACACTTTCGACCGTCCAGTGAGATTGTTCTGGTGTAATTTCGACGGGGGGCTGCAATCGTATGGGGAAGTTCCTCCTCAGCAAAGCCTCACGTTGTCCACGTTTGACGGACACCAATGGGTCGTCGATTTTCAGCGCAACGATCTTGCAGGGATCTTCGTGGCAGGAAGGTCTGACTGCACAGCCCGGCTGGACGAAAGATCCCGTCGAATTGCGATGGAAGATTTCGGCCAACCGTCGCCCGGACAGGAAGTGAGGCCGGTCCGGGAAATCACCGTTCGCGATAGCAATATCTGGTTTGACGAAGAAAACGGATTGCGGCAGAGGCTTACTGATGACGGAAGACCCGGCGATTCGTATAGCCCGGTAATTCATTATTCACCCGACGGTCGTTTCGCAATTTGTTTCAAGGAAACACGCGTAGACCAGCGCCGCGTTCCGATGATTGCATCGTCTCCAGATGATCAAGTTCAACCCGAACTTCAATGGATGAATTACCGCAAGCCCGGTGACGAACTTCCGCAACGAATTCCGGCACTGATTGACCTCGAACAGGGGCGGCGCATTGAAATAGACGAAGACCGTTTCGCTGATTCCTGGTCAGTGCAATTCAAGCGATGGTCTGACGGCGGAAAACTCGCCTATGTTCTCTATAACCGCCGCGGGCATCAGGAACTCGCTTTACTAGCAATCGAAGCTGAAACGGGGCAGGTCATCGATATCGCCAGGGAGTCCTCACCTACATTCGTTGACTATTCGCAGAAGACGATGTTGCATTGGCTTAACGATACGGGGCAAATCATCTGGGCCAGCGAACGTGATGGCTGGAATCATCTTTACCGCATAGATGCGACGACAGGCGAGATTGTCAATCAGATTACCAGCGGCGGCTGGGTCGTCCGCGAAGTCGAACTAGTTGATGAGGAAAATCAAGTTATCTGGTTCACTGCGATGGGGATTCATCCTGAACAGGATCCCTATCACCGGCATCTCGCGAAAATCAACTTTGATGGTTCCGGATTGACCGTGCTTACTGAAGGTGACGGCACGCACCGGTGGGAGTTTAATCCGGACCGGACCTTGTTTGTCGATCGTTGGTCGCGAGTTGATCAGCCGGAGATCGCGGAACTACGTCGGTCGGTCGACGGAACGCTTGTTTGCCACCTCGGACAGGCAGATTCTAGCAAGTTGACCGAATCAGGATTTCAGATGCCGGTCCGGTTTGCTGCTCCTGGCAGGGATGGTGAAACGATGATCTACGGTTTGATCATCAAGCCTTCGAATTTTGATCCCGAAAAGACTTACCCGGTGATTGAAAACATCTACTCGGGGCCACATGACTTTCATGTTGCAAAACGATTCGGCTTGCAAAACAGCGTTCGAAGAATTGCGGAACTTGGTTTCATTGTTGTTCAGATAGATGGAATGGGGACCAACTGGCGATCAAAAGCGTTTCACGATGTCTGCTGGCAGAATATTGTCGATGGCGGAATGCCGGACAGGATTGCCTGGATGAAAGCTGCGGCTGAAGAGTTTACGTGGATGGATCTCTCACGGGTCGGGATTTACGGTGGCAGTGCAGGGGGGCAGAATGCGATGGCAGCCGTCCTGCATCATGGAGATTTCTACAAGGCTGCTGCGGCGGATTGCGGCTGCCACGACAACCGGATGGATAAGATCTGGTGGAATGAAGCATGGATGGGAGCTATGGGGCCCCATTACGAAGCCAACTCGAACGTGACTCACGCGCACAAATTGCGCGGCGATCTTTTTCTCACTGTCGGTGAACTTGACCGAAACGTGGACCCTGCGTCGACGATGCAGGTAGTCGATGCCTTGATCAAAGCTGACAAAGATTTTGAGCTGGTGGTCGTTCCGGGAGCCGGTCACGGAATCGGTGAAAGCAGCTATCTGTTCCGCCGTAGACAGGATTTTTTCGTCAGGTCTTTGATGGGCGTAGAGCCGCGACGTGATCCGTAGTCGAGTTCAAAACGGGGCCTGTTATTTGTGTGGCTAGCTGGTGACGTCGCCGGGTGGCGGGCTCGTGTAATAGCAGGTAGCTAGTCGAAACACGGAAGTTCAGGCTTGAATTTCGTGCGGTCAATAGATTCGTGAATTTGTAGTGACGGTATCGATACCTCAGCGTCTTTGGGATGAGGTTGCAACCCGATTCGTAAATTACAGTTTCGCGTTTTCAAAAATGGCTGACCATGATCAGATCGCTCCGCTTAATTGCTACGGTAATTGCCCCTCTTTGCCTGCTGTTCGTAACCGGCTTTTGCCACGGACAGATCCATGTTTCTACATTTCTTCCCTGGAACCCGTCTTCCTTTACTCAATCAGGCATCGGCAATGCTTTTCAATTGAATGAGCACTTTCTCGTTGTTGCTCGACCTTTTGAAGACACTGGATTGAATGCGCGGTCCGGAGTCGTCGCGGTTCATTCTCCGGAAACATATGAGCTTCTTTTCGAAATACCCAATCCTCGGCCAGCGATCTGGGACCAGTTTGGAACAGCGATTTCACTTTCAGGTAATCGGCTGGTCGTGGGGGCTGAACACCGGGCAAATCTAACGACGCCCACAGAAGGGATCGTTTACGTCTTTGATCTCGGTAGTGCGAATCCGGATATCCCCGCAATGACGATTGAGAATCCATCACCGAGCCCACGTGATCTGTTTGGCGGCGAGCTAGCTCTGGATGACAACCTCCTTGCAGTTGCCAAGCTACAGCCCGGAGTTCCCGGACCGGAAGTGCTCATTTTTGATCTGGAATCCAGTACGCCTGAGCAGCCTGAGACCGTAATTGGTGATCCTTTGCACGATCTGTCGGCGGAATTCGGTGCAAGTCTTGATATGGAAGACGGCTGGTTGTTCTGCGGGGCGAGGCGCGGCGCGTTTACAGGAACCAGTTCTGGAATTGCTTTTGCGTTTGATCTTAACGCGAGCGAACCACACGTTCCTGCTCTGACGTTTCGACGCCCCGACTCGTTCGATCGTAATTTCGGCGAGAGTATCGCCGTCGACGGCGACTACCTTGTAATTTCAGCTCCTGCACACTTCAGTAACAACGGCGGATTTGGAATCGCATATCTCTACAGCCTGATTTCCTCCGAGCCGACGGTACCGATCGGATCGTTCCAAAGCGGCTCGTCGCAGAACTTCTTCAATTTCGGCCAGTCCATATCAATATCGGATTCCAACTGCGTTATCGGTGAACTTGGTGGCGCGTATCTCTATGAGCTCAATCCAGAAGGAACCCTGAGTCCGCTGCATACCTTCGTTGATCCCCTGGATGTCTACGGAGATTATTTCGGACAGAGTGTTTACGTGTTCGACAGAAAAGTTCTGGTTGGAGACCCGAGGCGCGGTACACAGAGTTCGGGACATGTCCACGTCTACGACACCGGTTCGAAGGAGCCTCAAACGGCGTCAGCTATTATTTCACCGGCGTCTGCAATCGGTGCGGATGCATTTGGCGGAGCAGTCGCAGCTGCGAACGGCAGATTCATCGTGGGTGCGAGCAGAGACGATTCCGGTGCACAGGAATCCGGGGCGGCATACATATTTGATATCTCCGACGGCATACCCGGCAGATCGGTTTTTCTTTCCTGTCCTCAACCTCAGTTTAACGCCGAATTTGGCCGGTCGGTCGCCATCGACGACAACATTGCAGTCGTCGGTACGTCGGGAACAGCGCCCGGAGCCACAAACGCCTATGCCTTTGACCTTGCCAGCGGTGATCCGGAAACTCCGATCGTCACGTTTAAGCATCCTGACTCGCCGAACATCTCGATTGGTCGCGCAGTTGCCATCAGTCAGAAGACGGTTGCCGTTTCAACGGCAGCCGATGCGGGAGAGGTGTTCTTTTTTGACCTCGACGCACCGGACCCGACTTTGAATTTTCACCGGATAGCGAATCCTCAGCAGGACGGTCGTGATTTCGGCCACTCACTCGTATTCCAATCAGCCGACATTGTGATTGCAGGCGCCCCGGGAAATCGCATTGACGGAAACCCATCCGGAGTTGTCTACCTCTATGATCTGGCACAGGACGGCAGCGTACCGGCGCGAGCGATCGAGATGCCGGGTGCACAGCAGGGTGCAGAATTCGGAAATGCTATAGCCGTACAGGGCAACCTGCTCGTGGTAGGGGCTCCCGGTTGGGACGATTCAGCAACTGATTCAGGCGTGGTTTTCATCATTGATCTTTCTGCGGAAGATCCCGGCGTACCGATGTATACAATTTCGAATCCGTTGCCTTCGGTGGGGAGTCGATTCGGTTCGTCGGTTGCGATGGAAGGCAGCACCGTGGTGGTTGGAGCTCCATTTGCAAATGGAAGCTCGATTAACGACGGCATTGCATATGTTTATGACATTGCATCTGCAGACCCCGCAGTACCCGTCAGGACGATTCAGAATCCGTCTCCGGATTTTGAAGACGCATTTGGAGTCAGCGTTGCCATTGTTGAGTCGCAAATTCTAGTTGGAGCTGATACTGATGGAACCGCGGCGAGTCACGCTGGTGCGGTTCATTTGTTTGCAGACGGGCCGGTAAACCACACACCGGTTGACTATTCCGTTTCCCGCGGGTCGCTTGACCGGGGTGAAATCGTTGACCTGCATTCGGCCAATCAGGTTTCAGTTGCAGTCAGCCGAAATCCTCTGGATGTCCAAAGCGTGGTCGAGTTTTCATTCAGCACATCGAGTGCAAACTTTGCTCCTGAGTCACTGCAATTCAAAATCGTCTCCCGAGTGAACTCCAAACCGGCAATCACCCGGAGGCTCGAGCTGTTTGACTACGACGCGTCTGATTGGGTCATCGTGGATACAGGAATTGCAAACAACACCGGGTTCTCAAGCGTTGTTGTTGCGGCGACTGGCGATCTTTCTCGATTCGTCGAGCCGGTCTCCGGAGCGATGGAAGCAAGAGTTCGATTTTCCGCGTCGAGTAATCGAGCCCGGTTCGCCGCCCTCATCGATCAGGTTCAATGGATCATTGAATAATCGACTCGATGAGAAGACTATCCGGCATTCGCCTTTACTCTGCGATTTCGCCAGAGCAAGAGCCCGGCCGCTCCGAGGGCAAGCAAGCCGAGCGAGCCGGGTTCGGGTATGCAATCGAGATGAATGCCACCGACGAACAGTTCTGTGCCCGCTTCGCTGGTGACGAAAGTCGAAACTGTAAAAATATTTGCCGGCGCTGACGAATCGAGTGTCAGTTCCAGCCAGCCGTACTGGGTTCCGTTGCCAACGTCATAACGGAAGACTACGTATCCGCCGGTGTTGACGAACTGGCTGCTGGAATAACCTGATGCCCAGGCCATATCCATTCGCTCACCAGCAGGAATGAAATTCAACGCACTGAATTGTTGACCGTAGTATCCGTTGGAGGCATAGAAGTAGTTGCCGTTTTGAAAGCCGGCAATCGAGAGCATAGCCGTTGACGGCGCAGAGCCATTGAAATTCAAAATGCCATTTCCGGGCTGCGTCTCACTGTATCCGTGGTTAAAGAACAACACCACATCGGATCGGTATAGCGTTTGCGAAAAAACGTTATCGAACAGGCCGTCTCCCGGATTGGAATCCATCATCTGCACATTCGGGAACTCGACAGTACAGCTGTGGTCTGCGCTTGCAGCACCTGGTGATAGTGCAGATGCCAGACCAGCCGTTGTGTAGGCTGCCCACCTGCGTGACGATAACCGGACACGAGACCTGCGCTTGTTCATGATCACCTCGGGAGCGTGTTAATGACTGAGACACGGACTTGAATGTGATCCGGTCTGGAATGAACCCACGTGATGAAGCGATACCGGACCGGTTTCTTCGCGAACTCAGTTTACGAAGCGGCTCGGCTCGTTGCAAAAAAAGAAGGTTGCGTTTCGACGCGATCACCGGGGAACAAAATAGAATGGGCGGGTTGAGGCTGCGCAAACGCAGGCTATTGGCTCTTTCCCGCCTTCTGGAGCGCGCTTAGATTGATGCGCTCGTCTACATAGTGCCCCAGTAGATCAGCAAGTAATTTCAGGCCGAGAAAAATCACACTTCCCGCCGCTGACACGCCGCCGAAAAGGATGGTGAGATGCATCGGGATGATGCGCAGGTACGGTAGCATCATCATGGAGCCGATGTTGGGTTTGCCGAGAGCATCGATTCGCATCTGCTCTCTCAGGACCAGCAATTCGCTGCCGAGAAAGAAAAGAGTCAGCACAACAATCAGGATGGTTCCCGTACCGAAAAACGTAGTTTCGTCGCTGGTCAATCCGATGAGAAAGAACAGATAGACCGCGTGGAAAAATCCGTAGTGGCCAAGAAAAAACAGAACGGTACTTCGTTTACCTTCAGCATTTTCAGGTACAGGCTTGTCGTTGCTCGTAAATCCCTCGGTCGAAAAGTCACTGAGCAACGACATGCGAATCGCGTTTGAGATTCCGATCAGGACGCTCTGGCACCAGTAGCTCCACAGAATTTCGCCGAACGTCACCCATCCGATCAGAAATGAAACGATCGTAACCAGGTTGGCAACCAGCAGTCCGCCGAACGCAATCCAGTAGGACGGCTTCATTTCAATTCCATGAATCGGTTAACGTTGTCGACCGCAAAAAAAAACGCCGGCATGAAAGCCGGCGTTTGATTCTATCCATTTCTGGACCGGTGTGTTGTTCGACCGGTTTAGTAATCGGCGATGACTCCGCCATCCTTGATGCAGGAAAGCTGACGGTAGGTTGTCATGTCGATGTTTTCCTGGATGAACTGTGTGCTACCATCACAGAACCAGAAGTTACCGCCACCAGCATGCTCACTACGGAAGTTCGATGCCCAGTGAGGACCGGAAGCTGTGTAAGTTCCCGTAGTATCGGATGCACCCCAGCTCGGGTTGTTGTTGAACGGGTCGCTCTCATCGAAGAACGAATCGTCGGTTACCTGCTTGTTCATCGGCTGAGCTGTACTACCCCAACCACCCGCGTAGCGGATGCCGGCACCATAGATCGAAGGAAGATTCGAACCCTGGATCAACCATGCATGTACGGACTCTGTAAAGGTAGGACCAGCGAATGGAACAGTTGCTCCGGGACCTTCGCCCAGAGGGGTGCCGCCGGCACCTTCGCCGATGGCGAATGTGTTACTTGCACCGTCACGCATCGATCCGAAAGTGGTTTCCGATTCGAAAGCGAAAACGCCCGAGTTCCGGTCAACCGGACGTGGTCCGAAGTTTGGTCCGAAAGACAGTGAGTCGTTGTAACCGATGCTCCAGATGTACGAAGATGTGCCGAATTCAGTACCAACGGTCTGGCCCGGAACACCTGCCACGAAAGAAGCCGTAATGCGATCCGGAGATGAATCCGAAGGGCAGCGGAACATAGGGATAACCGTTTGCGCAGCCAGCGGATCCTGTTGGAACCAAGGCGCCTGATCGTTGCAGATTTCTCGCAGGTTGTTTTGCTCAGCGAAGGCAAGGATTGCTACGTCGGCGGGGAACTT
>JBCCFB010000279.1:0-8345 GCA_039029995.1 Planctomycetota bacterium | reverse complement strand
TTGGTGTTCAGGTCTGCGCTTTCAGGGTCAAGCATCCTGATTTCACCCGCTTCTGGATCGGTTTTGATGCCGGCTCACCGACGGCTCATGATATGGAAGCAGTCGGCATACTGTCCGGGAAGCCCTGTTTTGATCTTGTTGAAATTGAACCGTCGTGGCTTGTGGAGCAGTCCGCAGAAGCGTCCGCTCTGATGAACACCGTGGAGACAACGGGCCAGCGACTGATCGTCGGCCCGCTGCTCGATGCAAGTGCAGGTGGCATGCAGCCCGATCTGGTGGACCTCGATGATTTTGAAGCGAGACGTTCAAAGATGCTGGCCGGTTGTCGTTCGATTCTGGCGAACCTGCCTGAGACTACATCTCTGCTGCATGTTGCATGTGGCCTCAATGGCATGGGGCACCGGCACCTGAGCTATCCTCATCAACTTCAACTGACGTCGGATCTGCTTCAACTGGTTGAGGACTGTGCGGTCGAAATTCCCAACGTCCTCAGTTTCGATTTCCCGTGGGCAGAACGGCTGGCGACATCTGTCGGAGGCATTCACCCGCTGCAAATTGCTGATACTCTTCTGAGACAGGGGCTACGAATCTCCTACCTGGGAATGGACATCAACCTCGACTACTGGCCCGGCGGAAGTGCAATTCGTGATCCTTTTCAGTGGATCGATCTGATCGATGTCTGGTCCCAACTCGGTCTGCCGCTTATCGTTTCCCTCAGGATTCCTGTCGGGCTGGACGACGACGAACAGGAAACCGATCACGGAGTCAGACAGTCCGACCGGCTGGTACATCAACGGCGCAGCAATCTGACCGATGACATGCGACTGGACCTGCTTCGCAGTGTGCTCCCGGTAATTTTCGCCCGCCCGACTGTTCATGGGCTGATTCTGCGTCAGCTGTGCGACGAGCAGGATTCACGCTTCCCGGGCGCTGGAATCATCAACTTCAATGGCAGCTCAAAAGACATTGTCGATCTGGTTGAGCAGGCAAATCAGACGTTTCTGGTCCGCGGCTGATCGATGCCGGGCTAAAGCGGACGGGATGGGCTCAAACGGATTCCATCAGGAAACCCTATCGACATTAACCGTTCCGGCCAACGCATACGACACACATGTCGTCAACGAAAGGTGCCGTCCCGACGTGGCGCGTGACAGTGTCGCAAAGAAAGTTGCCGATCGTATCAGCAGTCTTGGTCTGACTCTCCGTAATTTCACGCAGCATTCCGGCGGTCGTCAGTTGCTGTCCGTCCATATTCATCGACTCGTTGACGCCATCGGTATACATGACCATCACGTCACCCGCATCCAGCTGAATCTTGATCTGTTCGTAATCGAAATCGGACATCACTCCCAGTGGCAGCCCTGATTCATTGACGCAGACCATTTCCGATTCGCCATTGGAAGCATGGCGAAGAATCGGCGGCATGTGCCCCGCGTTTACGATCGAGACTTCATTGGTCTCAAGATCGAACACGGTAAGCACCAGCGTGACAAACCGGTCAAGATTCATGCCGGACAGTTTGTTATTCATCGCGGTAACAGCTTCAACTGCATCATTTGTTTTCGCGAGTGCGAAACGTGACTCCGCAGAGACTTTTGCCATCAACATCGCCGCGGCAATACCGTGTCCGACAACATCGGCGACCATGATCGCAAGTTTGTTGTCTCCCAGTTCAACGTAATCGTAATAGTCACCACCAACCTGTTGCATCGGTTTGTAGTAGGCAAAAAATTCGTAGTCGTTGATGTTGGGGCTGCGCTGCGGCAGGAACCGCTTTTGTAGCTCATGTGCCAGTTTGAGGTCGCTCTGGATATGTTCGGCCTCTTTGGCAGCCTCAAACATATCTGCCTTCTGGATGGCCAGACTGGCCTGCATTCCGACGGTGACCAGAACCTCGAGGTCTTCTTCTGAAAATGCAACGGTATTTTTGAGCGTATCGAGCTGGACGATCCCGATCGATTCGTCCTTGCTGTTGATCAGGGGAGCACACATCATCGAACGTATCCGGAAGTCCGCGATACTCTGGCTCATGTCAAAGCGGGAGTCAGCGCCGGCGTCGCTCGTGATAATGGGGCGTTTTGAAGAGAGGACCTGGTTGGCAATCGTCCGGCTGATTCGAACCTGTTCGTCATCACCGGGACGACGCGTCTTCATGCTCACCGGCTTCAGTCCACCTTCGGGCGTCTTCAGGACGATAAAGCCACGATCCGCTTCAACAAACAGTTCGAAGAGACAGTCGAGAATGCTCTTGAGAATTCCGTCCCGTGTGACGTTGTCACTCAAAGCGCGTGTGATTTGAATAAGCGCCTGCAGTTTGTCGTCTGCTGAGACCTTTCCGCCACCTTTGTGATAATGTGACGGAACGTCAAGCTGCGACATAATTGTCGAAACGCCGTTCTCACCATCATCGTCAAAGATGACAGAACTATGCAAAGTCCCCGACGGGGCTTCGCTTTCAACGGTCGGCCCATGAGCGCTCGCGGGCACATGGTTGGACAAATGAAATCTGAACGCGACATCACAAATCCGGATTTCACTACCGTCAAACAGTTTGGACGGCTCATGAATCTGGGCACTATTGAGGAAGGTGCCATTCCTTGAGTTCAGGTCTTGTAGAAAGTACTCGCCATGCTCATGCGTGATCTGCGCATGGTGGCGACTCACCGAGCCGTCGTCGATCTGGACATCACATTCGGGATGTCGACCGAGAACGATCGGATCTTTTTCCAGTTTTACCTTCTGTTTAACGACAGTGTCGTTGGAAGAAATCAGCAGCGCCATGGTGTTCCGGCAGTCAGCCGGTCGCTCGAACAGGTTCAAATCGGGAGTTTCGGCGACATACGTCTCAGGGCTGATTGTACTTGTCGGCGCCGGAAATGGTCAAACGACAGCCCGCAACCGTCGTTTTCGTAACGTAACACAAAGCTTCATCCCGAAGCGCGGCCTGGATGGACGCTTTGGTCAGTTCCAGAATTGCTCAATATCAGGAAAGCGTGTCTTTCGTGAATTGTCCGGCTTCGGGCAACCATTCACTCGGTGGCTTTTCGTTATCCGGCTGCGACAACCGGCGCACATCAACCTCGGAACCTGGTTGGAAATTGAGCGCAGAAAAAAAGCCGCAGCAATGGCGCTCCGGCTATTCAAAAGCGATTCAGTGAAGGATCAGGATCGGCGATGACCCAATTCAGCGGCCTCTACCCGATTTCATCAAGCATACGACTCACAGCCGCATCAAGCTTTTCGGCTGTCTCGTATTGTCCCGATGCAATTTCAGCACGCAGTTCATTCACGCGCTCCATGCGGATTCCAGACGTCGCGTCACCCTGAGAGATCGCATGAGCTTCAGCAGAGAAGTCGAGTTGATCGACCGGTGCGGCATTCTGGCCGTTGACCGAAGCCGTCTTGTTTCGAGCTGAAAGATTGGCGGCGTTTGTATTTTGAACGTTTGAGGTCCGTCTGATCTGCATGATTATCTCCTGGTTACGGTCGTGCTCCGGGCTGGTGCCGCACAGAACACATCTTCACGATTCCATTATTGACTGTCGCTAGACAATTCCTGCTGTTGCAAACCGGATGCCACACGTGTTGGAGTCCGGAGAATATTCCGCATGCATGCTTGCATTTTTCAGCGCTTTGTGAATCCGTCACAAAGATCTGAAGTTGGCGAAACATCCTGAAATTGCCCACGAAGTCGACCAAGGCTGCATTCCTTGTCGATAGAACGTGCCATCCGTAACAAAGGTGACATCGCAAGCGCTTAGGTAAGCACTTGTTGTATCGACAAAGGTGCTAGCAGTTCTTGATGAAATCGCGAAAGTCTCTTTCTAACAACCTTATCTGAGTCTCTGGTTTGTGTCAGTTTTTCGCCCTACCTGTCCGGCAGCGACGAATTTGCACGAGCTGACCATCCCGATTTTACAGACGGACCGGTAATTATTACGCGAACCGAACAACGGGAGTTCGTCGGGCGCCGGCCAGTGCGACAGGAGTATAGTTTCAAGCGAGGCCGCTGGACAACACCAGCTCGTTCGCAGTCTGGATCAGCGTTCAGTTTGAAATCGTATAGCAGTAGCACTCCTTCATTAGCTAGCGAACAGAGTGTGAACAATCATGTCTTTGCGTGCGTCGTAACAAACATGATCGCCAGGATGGCACTAAATGACGGCAGGGACTGCTTTTTGCCGCTGACCATTCAGGTGCAACTTATGCCAGACTCCTTCTCTGACGACACTTTTCTTGATCAACGCGATGTTACGATTCCCCGGCTTAATCTCAGCAGGAATCCAGGCGAACCGCCCATGATGGTTGATATGCAAGCGTTTTTCGAATTCACATTCTGGATGGCAGAGGAACTGCTCGATCTGGAAGCAAAGTATCGCCAGCCATTGAGCCCCGGTGACCGCGGCATCGACGCCGGACGGTCATTTTCCATTGATGCCTGAAGCTCTGAAAAAAAATGGCCCGGATGTTCGCAAACATCCGGGCCATATTGAGCTTCAACTATTGAGGCTCGTTACGAGCCGAATTCGGTCCGGCGACGGCCGAGCTGATTCTGCAGGCGATTGACAATGCTGCTGTGCATTTGAGAAACACGGCTTTCACTCAAATCGAGAGTTGCACCGATTTCCTTCATCGTCAGTTCTTCATAGTAATAAAGAATGATGATCAATCGCTCGTTGCGGTTGAGACCCTTGGTGACGAGACGCATCAGGTCGTTCTTCTGAATTCGTCTCGTCGGATCCTCACCTTTTTTGTCTTCAAGAACGTCGATTTCTCTGACATCCTTGTAGCTGTCGGTTTCGTACCATTTCTTATTGAGACTGATAAGTCCGACGGCGTTTGCGTCGCTCATCATTTTCTCAACTTCTTTAACCGTCAATTCCATATGTTCAGACATTTCCTGAACAGTCGGCGGTCTACCAAATCTGGCTTCCAGCTTTTTGGTTGCTTCGTTGATCTTACTCGCCTTGGAACGAACGAGGCGGGGTACCCAGTCCATCGTTCTGAGTTCGTCCAGCATTGCACCACGGATTCGCGGTACACAATACGTTTCAAACTTGACTCCGCGCTCAAGATCGAACGCGTCGATCGCGTCCATCAATCCGAAGACACCCGCCGAGATCAGGTCATCCAGCTCAACGCCGTCCGGCAGTCTCTGCCAGATTCGTTCGCCGTTGTATTTGACGAGCGGAAAATACCGTTCCATCAACTGGTTGCGGAGTTTTTTGTCTGTGCAATCAGGCTTGTATTGCTTCCAGACCTCCATGATCTCATCAGCGGCTGCAACTTTTGTCGCCATGCAATCCTCCGTGACAATTGCCCGCGTGCGGCAACGGTGGTTCAGCAATTCTGCTGATAAGCCGTTTGCGGCACGTATTTTCAATTGACCGTCCGACCCTGGCCGGTCAAGTGTTGTTCAATTTGCTTCGGCCGAGTCAGAGAACAATGCCTGTTGGCAGGCACATTTGTTAATGACTCGTTTCCGAGTGCGGGGTAGTTATCAGAATTGGATGCGCCGCGTCAATGAACAAATTACAAAGGCTGTAATTTTCAAAAATTGTTTGGCGTCTTCGTTTTCCGCTGTAAACTCGCGCACGCGCGATCCCCTCCGGATACTCCGGACTACAATTCTCATCGGCGCGGTAAGCATTAGATCTTTGCGCAATTTGGGGGAATCTTTTAATCACACAATGTCTGCCGGAATCGCTTTCAAATCTAAAGCTAGCAGGTGTAAAAACTCTTCCGGAAATTGTCAGAAATACAGGCACCACAGTCTTCCGGGCCTGAAACACGGACTGCCAGATAGTCGTGCACTGATGCGTAATGATGACACGCTGTCGCGAATAGGTAACAACGATGGCAACACCGCCCGACATCCGTTTGGACAGGAGGCGGGTCAAGCCGCGGCGGTTTGAAGATTGCGAACGTCTTCCACCGTCACTTCGCCGATCAATTGAAGCTCTGTGTCCCCCGCCTCAAGACGGCCGATGACCAGGAGGTCTCGCGAAGCACACGAGGCCAGTTGCACAATAACGGGCCTGATCGTCTGATCAACCAGAGCTACAGGCCTTTGACCTGCGGCTTTCATGTTCCTGGCTGCGTGTTCAATAGCTACGGCTAGACCTTCCACGGTATGCGCCGGCAGATCGAGTTTTATCTGGTCCTGATCACGTTCCCAGGAGCACGCGATTCTGTGCTCAAGTTCCTCGGAAATAGTAAATACAGCCAGCGGCTCATCGGGCGTCGTCAGCTGGGAAAGGATGTGCGGTGAAAGTCGTAACCTGACTTTTTCGATCAAATCGTGATGACCAGCACTGTCGGTCGCTGAATCGCCAAGTGTCTCTAAAATCAGGCCTAGCGGGCGAATGGAGACGCCTTCCCGCAACAGCGCCTTCAAAACTCTCTGCACACCGGCAAGACTCAGTAAATCGGGGATCAGTTCGTCAACGACTGCAGGAGAATTCTTGCGTGTTTCATCAATCAGTTGTCGTGTCGCATCCCGGGTGAGTAGTTCTGCGGCAAAGTCTACAGACGAATTCTTGAGCTGATCGGCGAGAACGTCGGTGGACGTCACGATCAGGTACCCTGCCTGGCTTATTGATTCGTGTGACTCGGGAGCGATCCAGTAGGCTGTGCCCGAAGTTATCTGATCGTCAAAAATGCCTCTTAAGGACTCTTGTGGTACCGGTGCTGTTACATTTCCATTGTCGATCGCCAGCAAACAGTCAGGCCGCACCGAGCCACTGTTGATTGGGTTTCCTTGTAGCAGAATCCTGTACGAGTGACCTTCGAGTTGAAGATTGTCGCGAACTCTGACTTTGGGCAGGATCACGCCTAAATCGGCAGCCAGTTCTTTTCGAACTTGTGTTATTGCCGCAAGTAAATTGCCTCCAGCCCTGGGGTCAGCGAGCCGGATCAAGCCTGCTCCCAGTTCCATTTCGACAACGTCACTACTGAGCAGTTTGTCGATGGTAACCTCCTGCGGGCGCGAAGGAGGTTGGGTGGAGGGAGTCGCAGGTGACTCCTGCGCCGATTCACTTGCGGGCAGAACGGCGATCGCCACGCAAACAGCCGCGAGAATCAGCAACGGGATCGCAGGTAATCCCGTGAAAATCAGCACGCAGAGAAAGCATGCTGTGATATACATCACCTGCGGTCTGGAAAAGACCTGACGAACCGATTCGCGTGGCAGATCAACCGGTGTTGTAGAACGAGCGACCAGAACTCCGGCTGCCATCGCGATCAAAAGTGCGGGAATCTGGCTGACAAGACCATCACCAATGGTCAGCATTGTGAAAACTTCTGCTGCCCCGGTCAGCGACATTCCGCTGGTCAGCCCGACGATGAGGCCGCCGGCGATATTGATCAATGTGATCAGAACGCCGGCAATAGCGTCTCCGCGCACGAATTTGCTGGCACCATCCATAGCTCCGTAAAAATCCGCCTGCTGTCCCAGTTCGAGTCGTCGCAAACGTGCTTCTTCGCCGTCGATAACGCCCGCGTTCAAATCAGCATCAATTGACATTTGTTTTCCGGGAAGCCCGTCCAGCGAAAATCGCGCGGCAACTTCACTGATTCTTGATGCACCTTTGGTGATCACGACGAACTGGATCACGATAATGATCGCGAATATCACCAGGCCGATCGCGATGTTGTTTCCACCGACGAAATGGCCGAAGCTGCGGATAACACCGCCTGCTGCCATATCCCCGACAACGGCTCCGTCAGTAAGAATCAAACGGGTCGTTGAAATATTCAGTGCCAGACGGGCAAGTGTCGTACCCAGCAATAGTGCGGGAAAAAGGCTCATTTCCAGAGGACGCGAAACCTGAAGTGTCGTCAGCAGAACAATCACGGCAACAGTGATATTAGCCGCAAGAAGCAGGTCAAGCACCTGAGCCGGAAGCGGCACAAAAATGACGAACAGACAGCCGAGAATGGCGAAAGGAAGCAGCAGTTGCGACCAGTTGGATTTGCGATTGGCTGACATCTTCGGACTCGGTGTTGGCCGGATTCAGTGACCGCGCAGATACGCGGATTGCGGAAATTAGGAAATACGGCCAGTTGAGTCCACTGCAATCAATCTGAAATCGGGCTTGATCGAGCTTGGTCCTCCTCTAAACTCCCCGCCCGATCGTTCCCGCCCCGAATGCGCAAATCGCGTCGTAAGATTCAGGAGTTTTCATGTACAGGTCAGCACTCAAGTTGTCACTCGTCCTGTTCGTTGTATTCAGCACACTGGCATTTGTTCCGGACGTATTCGCAGACGCCGAAACTGGAACGGCGGTCGCCAACGACGTCATCAACTCTCCGCTGTCCGAAACGATCAGTGACGCACTTTCCGG
>JBCCFB010000278.1:0-8346 GCA_039029995.1 Planctomycetota bacterium | reverse complement strand
CTTTGAGGATGTCGTCACCTGAGCCGCCGAACAGTTCGTCGTCACCGGCATTGCCTTTAACGATATCGTTTCCGGCGTTGCCTTCTACGGTGTCGTTACCAGCACCGCCTTCGACTTTGTCGTTGCCACCTTGTCCGTGCAGATCATCATCTCCGCCAAGACCGCGGATTCGATCATTGCCTTCGGTGCCGTCGATATCGTCAGTTCCGTCAGTTCCTGTGATGGCATTGAGATCAGCGTTTCCATTTCCGCCGCCTTTGCCGTCATCGTTGCCGCCGCCGTCGGCCTTGTCATGAGCATCATCAGCATTGCCACCATCGTTGTGGTTACCGGCATCGCCATGACCACCACCGTTCTGGCCGCCGTCCTTACCACCGTCAAACAGATCGCTTGTGCTGATGGTCATGTCGTTGAATCGAAGCTGTTCAATGTTTACCGCGATATCGGTTCCGTCGTTTCCAGCAATCTCGATTCTGCCATCACCCAGATCTTTGATCGAGAAATCTTTGAAGTTGCCGTCGAACCGGGCGGTGTCGAATCCATCCTGTCCATCGAGGATGTCATTTCCACTTCCGCCTTCGAGTGTGCCGCCGTTAAGCAGTTCGTCACCGCCGCCTCCATCGAGGAGGTCATCGCCCTTGCCACCTTTGAGGACGTCGTCACCTGAGCCGCCGAACAGTTCGTCGTCACCGGCATTGCCTTTAACGAGATCGTTTCCGGCGTTGCCTTCTACGGTGTCGTTACCAGCACCGCCTTCGACTTTGTCGTTGCCACCTTGTCCGTGCAGGTCATCATCTCCGCCAAGACCGCGGATTCGATCATTGCCTTCGGTGCCGTCGATATCGTCAGCTCCATCGGTTCCTGTGATGGCATTGAGGTCAGCGTTTCCATTTCCGCCGCCATTGCCGTCATCGTCGCCGCCATGCCCTTTGTCGTCGCCGTGACCCTTGTCGTCTCCGTGGCCTTTGTCCTCACCATGGATGTTGTCACCACCGTGCCCATTGTTGCCACCATGGTTGTCGCCACCGCCATGACCTTTTTCACCACCGTGTCCGTTGTCACCGCCATGGCCCTTGTCGCCATAGCCCTTGCCGTCATGTCCGTTGTCTCCACCGTGACCTTTGCCATCATGACCTTTGTCGGCATGTCCGTTGTCACCATGGCCGGCA
Source organism: Planctomycetota bacterium (assembly GCA_039029995.1). Classification (GTDB taxonomy): domain Bacteria; phylum Planctomycetota; class Planctomycetia; order Pirellulales; family Pirellulaceae; genus Mariniblastus. The sequence goes on along the minus strand of JBCCFB010000278.1, from coordinate 7,177 downwards.
TCATGGCCTTTACCACCATCGAATCCGTGATCGACGACACCATGTCCACCACCATTGCCGTGGTTTCCGCCATCACCGTATCCGCTGTTTTTACCGTGAACGCCGTCGAGCAGGTCATGGCCGAAATCGCCACCCTTTTTGAAGATGCAATTGACCAATGCATCTACGTCTGCTTGATCCACATGGCTGCCGCAGCTGATCTTCTGGAATACATCATCTCCGGTGTGGCCGCTGTATTGATTCGGAGCATCAATTTTGAAGTTGTCAATTCCATCTACAGCAGCACCGCACTGAGTTGCAGAGTACATGATCCGCTGTTCGAGCTTCTGGATTTCAAACTTCTGCTCGGGAGAAGCGGTATCAAGAGTCTGGCCGGTCGATTGCTCGAATAGCTGATTGATCAGATTGCGAAGTTTCATGGGTTCCTCGGGTTTTCTGTCGTGACGACGAATGTTGATTACCTGGCTGGTGGGAACTGTTCCCGCAAGCCAGGCGCCACGGGCAGTACACAAAAATTAATCTGGATACCCGGATGAGGAGCGAGCCGGGCGGGTGTTCTGTAGTTAATTCAATTACGGCAACAGAATGTCGTTGCCTCGAATGATTCAGGATTCCTTGATCAGCGGTTCACAGCATGCGCCGGAGCCCGTTGGCTGACCTCTGCGGCATCAGTACGGATTCGGTGTAGTAGCTGGCGTGCCTGCCGGGGAGAGAGTTGCGCCGGAAAACCTGAGGGAAGGTCCTGCTGCCCGTTGTCGACGACAAAGACACAGCGGAACGACTGGGTTGCCGCATCGATAGCCGGAGAAACGAATTCCAGTTCAGCACGAAACGTCTTCGAAACCGGAGCACCTCCGGAGAGTTCGTACGATTCGCCCTGTTGGAGGCGACCGAAGAACTCAATTGGAAGGTTGAGTTCGATCCGCAAGGTGTCAGCCGCAATCATGGAGAAAACGGGTTCTCCCGGTGCGACCATGTTTCCAACGCCGATGAAACATCGGGTTACGATTCCGTCGAAAGGTGCGCGAACGTTGAAGGCTTCGAGGCGGCAACGCGCCGTCTCGGCGATCTTGATCGCTCTCGTCAGGCGTGATTCTTCAATCTGTAGCGCGGCGCGCGCTTTGAGGTGATCATTTTGAACAGCACGCACTTCGACGGGATTGCTGGCCCCTGAAGCGGCGGCTTCCTGGATACGTTCGAGTTTTCTCTTTGCTGCATCAACGTCGATGCGAGCAGCCTCAACAGCGGATGTGTCCTGTGCGATTGCGAGAGCCGCTTCGTATTCAGCGCGGGCTACACCGTTTTCAAGCGTGGCCAGGAGGGCCCCGCTCTTTACGAACTGGCCTTCGGAAGCATGGATCTCAGCAAGCTGCTGACTTACGGTCACGGCCAGGTCAGCGGACTGCGAGGCAACTGCCAGTCCCGGCATCATGCGCGGAATCGAGTGATGCGCAGCTGATGATTCGGGGAACGTTATTGGCTCGGTACGATCCGTGTTCTGACCGTAGGCAGGGCAGATAACCAGAGCGGTTACTACCGCAGTTTGAGCGAGTTGCCGGAATATTTTTCGATTGAGCATGGATGTCTCCACGGTGATTTCGCGAATGGTGTCCGCGATCCTGCGTTGTTTGATCGGGGTTTTGTCTAGCTGACAAAAAGCTTGTTGAAGAACAGCTTCATGTGTCGCCACCCGTAGTGGCCAAGTGATTCGAACTTGCGCTGGAATCGCACGGTTGCAGTGGCGTCGTCCGGTCCCGGGTCAGCTTCCGAGTCAGTCAGCCGTGCCGTAACCAGGAACCAGGTCTCTGTCGCTTTTCCGGTTGCCGGATCGAGAATGACATCCCCGCCAGCCAGTTGCGTAAGGCCGGGCATCGTGATCTGATTCGAGCCAGCTGGTTCGACGGTCTCGATAACGGCTTCGTAGCTGCTGTACTGAGCACTTGTTCTTACGTAGACGGTGTCGCCGCGTTGAGGCTGGCTTTCGGCAACCTGATCCGAACTGCACACGATCCTGACGACGCGGTTGCCTGCGCCCAGCCGGATCAGATCGGATCCAGCGGGGAAACTTTCACCCAGACGTTTTGAGTCAGGCATATTGCGAACGGTCGCGTCGAACCCGGCAGTAACAAACTGGGCGTCGTAGAAAGAGCGGGCCAGATTGTATCTTTGCTGTGCGTTCTCGAATGCAAGTGAACCTGCCTGTTGCGCCTCCGGGCTGATTTCGACCGCAGCGAACATTTTCTGACGAGCAAGCTCGAGTTCAGCAGCTGCGAGTTCGAGCTGGTCGCTGATCTCGTCGCTTTTGAAAGTCAGTAATACCTGTTCGGTATCAACGACTTCGCCTGGTTGCGTATCGATTCCGGTGAGTACGGCGTCAAAGGGCAGACGCACGATTTGTGTCTGTTGATGTGATATCTGTCCGTCGGCGATGACTCCGCCTGGAACAGGCACGATGCAGATGACGGCGGCGATTCCGCAGATGATGGCAGTGCTGACACCGACAGCTCTCCGGCGTACCGGCGCTGTTTCCTGATGAAACCAGAGGTACTGGAACATTCCAGCGGCAGGTTTCAGGATTGCGGTAAATACAAAGCCCGCGCCGATCATCATGCCGACGATGAAGTAGGCCGATGCAATCATCATGCTGATTGTCAGGACCAGCCAGTACTGATAAATGGTCGCTGCAATTCCAAAGAGAACCAGCGAAATCGCCTCACTGCGGGATGTGCCTGTAGGTGCCGTCTTCAGCCCGAGCACAAGACGCTTGACGAGGTTCGCCGTATAGGCAGTTGAGCGATCGCGCAGATTCGGAATTCCCAGCGTGTCACTGAGAATGTAATAACCGTCATAGCGCATCAATGGATTGGCGTTAAACAGCAGGGTCATCAGGCTTGCCATCAAAACGACAAAGTGAGCTGTCGAGTTGATGATGCCGGGGCCGGTGGCAGCCCAGACGAACACAGCGATACAGGCTGCGATCAATTCAAAGTACATTCCCCCGAGGCCGACCAGAATGCGCTGTTTGCGGTTGGAGAAGCTCCATGAAGAACTCACGTCCACGTAGGCCAGAGGCATCCCCGCCATGAAAAACGCGCCCATGTCGGGAACGGCACCGCCGTTGATTTTGCAGGCGTAGGCATGCCCGAGTTCGTGCCAGAACTTCAGGGCGGTCATGACAAGGAACAGGATTACCAGGTTTCTGGTCGCAAGTAGATCGGCAAATGGCTGATAAAAGTCACCCCAACGCGTGATCAGGATTGCGCCTGCTGTGATCATCATCGCGACCCAGAAAACAAAAAACGCTTTTGTGAACAGGGGTCTGGCGAGATGAACGGTACGGTCGAGGAACAGGTTCGGATTGCAAAGTGGAATCCTGAGGAAAAGCAACTTCATCAACGATGGCTTGCGTTTCATCTGTTCACGTTTCACGTGCCTCTCGTACAGTCGCTGACTGTCAGTCACCGGAAGGTCGAGAAGTCCTCGGGACTGCAGCCCTATTACAAATTCATAGAAGGACTGTTCGTCATTTGAATCAACCTGGCCGTCAAAGATCAGTGAGGCGAAAACTTCACCGAGGTTACGTTCGCGGCCAAGACGCGAGAAAACCGTGTAATCGGATTTTGAAAAACGGTGCGACTGAAAGCTGACCGGGTCATGAACGATGTACGAAGGCTCACCGCGGAAAACGTGGCGACTGACCTTCAGGTCGGCGCGCGCCGATAAGCGGGCATCACGGAGACGTTCAACAAGCTGGCTCATTTGTCCGGTTGCCACCTGCTCATCAGATGGTTGGCCGGGCACGTTCATCGGAGCGTCGATCATAGCCAGAATCCTTTCCGCAACCCGTTAATGATTCCGTGGCCCATCAGCCACCAGACAGGTTTCCACTCGGAACGGACAATTGCATGTCCCGACATCCCGCTCTGCATCCACTCGCGATCGCCGTCGACAACGGCTTCGGCAATCACAACATTGCGACCGTCATGGATGGTTGTGGCGGGGGTTACACAGGTGATTTCGAATTGATGGCGGCTGCCGGGGCTGGATTCAGGAGCGAAGCTTCCGGTCTGGCCGGGGCGGACATAAGACGCTTTTTCTTCGGGAATCTGCAGGCGGATGGTCATTCCAGATTGAGGAGCGATTTCCATCAGCGAAGTTCCAGCGGCGATCCGCTGACCGATCTGCGTACGCAGGTCTCCACGAACCACGATTCCGTCATAACCGGCGGTCAGGCTGCCAGCTTCAATTCTTCGTTCGGCAATTCGGAGTTGAACGAGCAACGCAGCGATCTCGGCATCGATGACTGCGGCAGATGTACGATCACCCTCAGCCAATGCGCTGTTGCGTTCGATTTCCAGCGAACGAATGGATGCGGACAGCGAATCACGCTCCAGTTCAAGTGAACGGACATCCAGCGAAACAAGTGTCTGCCCTTCCTCTACGACATCACCGGGTACCAGAGGCGCACTTGCGATGACTCCGTCGTAGGGTGCCAGCAGGTGGCTGACTTTGGCCGGCTGAATGGTGCACGGTACAACCGGCCGGTAGGGAAGCCAGCCGAACAGCACGAATATTGTTGCGACGGCGAGACCGATTGCTACCTTGCGGTTGCCCAGCAGTTTTGTCTTGAGGTTTCTGAACGAGTCTTTTACATGATGGCTGAGTGATCGGTCAGACTTTTTAAGAATTTCGATCGCCGGTCCGAACGTCTGGATCGTCGAAGACACCTGTTCCAGTTCGGCTTTGCTGTAGGGTTTACTCAGGTGGCGTTCGAGGCTGAACACTGCAATGACCCTGTCGTCGACTTTGACAGGAATCGAAGCAACAGCTGACGCTCCGGTCTGTTTGTGCCAGCGACGATGGATCAACATGCCGTTGGATTCGGCGTCGGAAATTCCATCGGACGTTTGCACGACAATCTGATGACCGGCGTCAAAACACTCTTCCTGACTCTGGCGGATGTCCACGATCGCCGGCGAATTGGCAACGATTGAGTCCATTCCGGAAACCGAATAGAGTTCAATCTGATTGTCCGGTTTCACGATTCCGATTGCCGTCTTCTGGCAGCCAAGCTTCTGGCAGAATGTGTTCGCCAGCGCAAAGGAGAGTCCTTTGAGCGTGTCGTACTTCGAAGCATTCAGCAACGCCTGCAACTCCGGCGCGACTGTCGGAGTGGATGGTTTGTCCTGAACGGCATAGAAAGTACGGGTCAGAAAGCCGACTGCCCGCTCAAGTGTCTTGAGAAACTTCGCGGCCTCGTCACGATCAATGACGGGAATGAACAGCGTCATTGATCCGATGACTTCACCACTGTCCGCATCAAGTAGCGGACAGGATGTTGCCGAGAAAGTTGCCTCGCCTACTGGAATCATCTTGGCACGGGAGACATTATCCATCCGCGCTTCTTCCGATAGTTGCAGGGCCATGTCGATCAGAACACTCGTGTTCATTTCTGTTTTCTGATACTGGCGAGTCAGGTTTCTCGCTCCGTCAGACAGTTCGAGCATTCCCCAGACGGCGTTTAATGATTCAGCAACGGCCGTGAAGACATCCGGATAGAATCTCGCGCGCATCTTCTCGCGCGATGCAATTTCTTCGATCTGCTTCTTCAGTGCAGGGCCGGAAAATTTCGCAGGCGAGGCAGCAGGTTGTTCGTTGACGGATTGTGTTTCACTCCCGGACGGCACTTCGTTAGAGCGAAAAGAATTTGAGTCCTGCGCTGTTCGTTCAGATGCAGCGGGTGTTTTTTCAGAAGGTGCCTCTGTAGCTGCAGTTGTACTGTTGCCCGGTGATTCGGATGTCGCTGTCGGCTTTGCAGCAGCGACGGCTGCCGGCTTGGCGGCAACGACGGCTGTCATTTCTGTAGCGACAGGCTGTCTGGCAGTTTTTGCGGCCACAACTTCCGGGGGCGCGGTCTTTCCGGTGGTCGAAGGTGAAGGTGTAGCTTGAGCCTTTGCAGCAGGAGGTTGAGGAATCTGAGCTTTGCCCGTTTGCGAAGCCGCGTTGCTGCCCGGTCTTGATCCTTTGGCGGTCGGTTTTTTCAGCAGCGGGTTAGCAGAAACGTCCCGCGTTCGCGGTGCAGAAGATTTTGAACCGCCGGTCGACTCCTGAGCCTTTGCTGTTTCGCCTTTTTGACCGGCAGCGGCAACAGGTTCGGTAGCCTGTGGAGTATCGACAGGTATCGTCGCGACAGGTGTTCTGTTTTTCCTGATGGCGCGCGACTGGGTTTCATCAGTCCCCTGGCTCTTCCCCGCGGTGCCCCGGCCGTCAGCAACGCTTTTTTGAGAAAGCGGATTTTCGGTGTTGTTGTTCTTTTTTGTCATCAGAATTTTCGCGGGCGAATAGCTGATCCTGTCAAGCAAATGCCGCTTCACGTGCGGCGGAAGTTTGATTTAGAGATTCAAAAGCGAATCGTCTTTGTTCGCGTTGGTCGGCAGTTGCAGGGGGCTGAGGAATTCAAGACCACAGTCAAACGAGTCTTCGCGAAGCATGTGGCAACGCACGCAGCGTACGAATGCCGGGTCCATCCCGATTTTGTCTTCCACCTGCAACAGGAAGATGTCCCCGACGATCAGCGAGGATTTAAGTACGAGCCGGCAACCGCCGGGTGAAATGTCTTTGCATGTGCCGGATACAGCTTTTTTGATTTCACGATCGGAAACGTTTCCCGGCAACAGCCGTACAGCACAGTTCAGCTTTGAACGGTTGCTTTCACGACGGCTACCTTCGCTAACGGCTTGCTCAAGGTCGCCCAGTGCAGCGATCAGATCGTCGCCATGACTGTCGACACTCGCATTGTGTGGATGTAAAGACATCGCTTGGTCCTGTATTTGGTTACAGCGTTCAGGTTCAACCTGCGACTCCGCGCGTACGGAGGGCATATCGAATGGGAAAAGGTAGGGCGGGAACCGTGACCGATAGCGCTGGAGCGCGGAAATGTGTGCGGTATGTGTGTAAAGAAATTCCGGTTCTGCCGGAAAAGCGGATTCTTCGACGTTCCGGTTAACGGCAACCGGGCCAGCCTCTTCCGACGGTTGATTGCGTTTCCCGTTGAGCCGTACAAAGCCGATCAAGCGACCTCTACCCGCCGCCGGCAAGATTTGCGGGTTTTAACGGTCAAGCGTAGCGGCGCGGGTGCCCGGATCCTGTGGAACGTCCGGTAGGGCAGCCTGACCGG
>JBCCFB010000277.1:0-8388 GCA_039029995.1 Planctomycetota bacterium | reverse complement strand
GCGCCGGACACGATGATCACCGACGGGAGAAGCCTGCTTCCATTCCTGAAAGGTGAAGAGGGGCAAAGCCGCGAATGGATCTACGTCTGGTATTCAAGGCAAGGCGGTGAAACCGGACAACAATTCACTCGCAACCAGAAATACAAACTGAATTTGACCGGTGAGTTCTTCGACATCGAAAACGACCCGCTCGAACAGTCGCCACTGAGTGAAGAACGCCTTTCCGAAGATCAACAGCAAACACGAGCGATGCTACAACAAGCCCTCGATCAATTCGCCGACGCAAGGCCTCCGGAAGTCTCCGCGCGTGGTTCGCGGCAGCAAAACTGAAAAATATGCTGTGGCCGTGTCCGGCTATCGCAGACGCAGCCACATCTGCGCTTCGACTTCTTCCCTGGACAACATGCGGTCGTCGTCCGTGTCATAGCGCCACATGCGAAATGCACGAATGGCCCGGGGCGCCTCTGCTTCGGACACAAACCCGTCATTGTCGACGTCCAGTTCGCGGAAGAACCGGTCAGTCATTTCAGCCACACGCTGCTCATCCTCTTCGCTTGTTTCTACGGAGGAAGCAAAGTCTGAATCGTCGCTAATCGGACGGGCAACGTTGAAGAATGCAACAACCATTTCCTCCCACGTCTGATCCCCCCACGTGACGTACCGGGACGGGTCCGGATTGACACGGTTCCCCTCGGAATTATCAAACGTCATCGTGAAGTTCAGGGCATCCACTTCATCCAGCGAAATGGGCTTAACGAACTGATAATCATGCTGCCAGTTGAAGTCGTACGCAGGGACCCGCAACATGACCTGCTCTTCTCCTCCGGACGACATGCGGAACTCAAATGACTTCCCGCGCCAGTGCATGTGCGGTGCAACTGAAAGCAACATTCCATTGCGTGGAAATCTCTCTACGCCACACTCTACCGCGTGAGCATCTGCGTGCGGTGGAATTTCAAAATCCTGATCGATTCCCATCAGCGTAAACTGCTCATGCGTCACCTTTTCAGGATCTGCGAACACCAGGCCGATACTGGTTATGTCGCCGGCTTCTACGCCCGTCGGCGTGTAATGCTGTTGAAAAACCAGTTTGGAGCCTGCTGGAATTCGCCGCGCCATCGTCTCATCAAAGGGTGGAACTCCCTGCCCGGGAACGTATGCTGACAGCCAACCGCTCCCACGGAAGTCAAGTTCGCCATCGGGTGGCCTGACAAAAACGATACTGTGATGGACAACGGAGTAGTTCCCGGGAACAACTTCCGCAGCCATCACCCATTTGTCCTCGTCGAATCCCGGATCAACGACAAAGTACTGGTACTCAACGGTTCCTTCTGCAGGAACATTGAAAGGGCGATCCCGCATCTCCAGTACGATGTCCGGTTCGCGAGGGAGTCGCCAGCCGTCAACAAATTCCACGGGTTCCGGCAGCATGGCTTCATCACCATAAGGCGTACCTGCATCTATCCAATCGCTCAACAGGTTTCGTGCTTCATCCGGCAAGTGCCTTGCGTTCGCAAAATCTCCGTAATCAGGATCAGCATGCCACGGCGGCATACGCTTGTCGTCAATCGTTTCAAGCATCATGTCGGCCCAGCCTACGACCTCATCGTAGTCGGTCATCTCAAAAGGCCCGATCTGCCCCTCCCGATGGCATTCGACGCAATGGTTCTGCAGCATGCGTGAAATCTGGTTGCAGTATGTCACTGCGTTCGCTGCGGCATCACCTTCTCGTCGCCGACCGATAATGCAGCCAACGGCTTCAGTCTCAGTTACTTCCGGCTCATTGCCTTCCAGTAGTGCAGTCAGCGCGTCCACCAGAAACGTCTCCGAAGGAGCTGACCGTGGCTGTCCCGGGCCGTACTGGTCATCAATCCGCCCGCGGTATTGAACCTGCAGATTTCCATCAATAACAAAGACTTCGGGAGTTCGTGTCGCGCCGAAGATGTCGGCGACTCTGTTGTCGCCGTCCTTGCAAATCGGAAATGCCAATTCAAACGTCTCAGCGAAAGACTCGATTTCACTTACCGAATCCTGGTAGTTGCTGTTGACCGCAACAAACCTGACGGGCCGGTCTTCAAACTGCCGCAAAATCGAGTTCAGCCGGGGCGCATACAATTTTGCCAGCGGACATTCGTTGCCGAGAAAACAAAGGACAACAAACTCGTCATTGTCGGTTGCTTCCACAAGTACTTGCTCACCGGATACCGCACGTAGTTCAAATGGTTCAGTTGCCCCGGTTTGCGCAAACACAGGAGACACGGTTGCTGTTAGCAACAGGATCAAGCCAAGGATTCTCAAAGTCGATTTCATCTCTACTATTCTGCAAAAACGCCGGCGAATTAACGGTGAATGCTCCGTCATAACTTTGCTTCACGATGTCGGTTAACATTATTGGCGACTTCTCTGTTCAACTACCAGCGCAATTCCTCATGGCTGACAACAAATTCGACCTGCCAGCCCCCTACCTTCGGGAAATCTACTTGAAGGATGACTTCGACATGGACGATTCCGGATCGGCTCTGGCCACAAGAGCGCCGGATTTTCATGCCGATGCTGACAGAGCGTATGAGAAAGATACCCTGCAGACCGACGACGAGTTTTTAGAATCATTGCTGACTCCGCTCGAATCTCACCCGCAGGAATCCTCGCAACCTGCGGAGGCCGACAGCAATGCGGCAAAAAACGCCACGAGGCTGAAGAAATCTGAATCGCAGAAAACGAAACGCAAGAATCGCTTCCCGTTTAACCTTCCATGGATTGAAAACCTGCATGTGCCATTTGAAAGTGCAGTGACCTTTTTTGTCGGTGAAAACGGAACCGGAAAATCGACGTTGATCGAAGCGATCGCAGCCCTCTCGCGTTTTCCGGTTGGAGGCGGAGGCACCAACGAACTCGCCGAACAGATCGGCCCCGAAGCCGACAGTGAACTCGCTTCCGCTCTCATATCGCATTTTGGAAAAAGGCATCGCGACGGCTATTTTTTTCGCGCCGAGTTCTACGCTGACTTCGCATCCCTTCTCGACGAACGAAAGCTCGATCCCGACTTCAGAGGCGACCCTTATCAGCGTTACGGCGGTCAGTCACTTCACACCCGATCACATGGCGAATCGTTCCTTGCACTTCTCCAGAATCGCTTTGGCGAAGGCCTGTTCCTCATGGACGAACCTGAATCAGCATTGTCACCGCAACGGCAACTGACTTTGCTGGCGATGATCGCCGACCGCGTCCGGAATGGAAAGAGCCAGTTTATCATCGCAACTCATTCTCCCATCCTGATGACATTCCCCGGAGCGAGGATCATAAATTTCGACTCTTCACGACTTGATGAAATCCCCTTTGAAGACACCAGCCACTATCATTTAACCAGGGGCATACTTGAAAACCCGGCGATGTACTGGAAACACCTCGCGCAGATTCCGGGCGAACTTCCCCGGGAATAGCCAACGAGTTATCCACAGAAGCTGTGAAACTCTAACGGTCACAAGCCGTGCGCAGTTGATACGGGGTGGCAACGAGAAGTCCTCAAGCACAGCGGCAGCTTTTCTCATTGACTTTCAAAGAGGAAAATCGACACTCAATGAAAGTCTTTTCCCCTTTTTGAATACTTTGCCGGCACCGACGAAGCAGCCATGCCAGACCGGTCAAACCCGACGTTTCCACACGGACGCAGAAACATGAATGTCGCTTCGACTGCCGAGACTCCTGTCACCAACCGGCGTGTTGCCTTTGTCGGAAAACTCGGCAGCATGAACCGGAAACAGGCGCGGCAGGTGATCCGCGAGAAAGGCGGTTCTGTCACCGAGCGCGTCGATCCGTCAGTAGATCTGATTGTAATCGGAGCCGACCAGCTACCGGTAACCGACGGCCAACTCCTCGATGACACCATCATCGACGCCGCCGAACGAGGCGACTTACGCATCATCAGCGAGACCGAGTTATGGCAGGAACTTGGACATGTCGATGAGTCAGCCGAAGCGTCACTTTATACGCCGGCTATGCTGGCGCATCTGCTGAACCTTCCGATCAGTACGATTCGCCGCTGGATCAGAAGAGGCTTGATAAAGCCCGTCAAACAGTTCAAGAATCTCAGCTATTTCGATTTCCAGGAAGTCGCGTCAGCAAGAAATATTGCCGGACTGATCGCGGAAGGAAATTCGCCGAAATCGATCGAATCAAAGCTCTCCAAACTCGCGCAGCTCTACCCGCATCTAGACCGGCCACTTTCTCAGCTTTCGGTCATCATCTCGGGGCGCGATGTATTGCTCCGTCAGGGTCAGGGCCTCGTTGCCCCCGGCGGCGGACAAATGCTGTTCGACTTTGACGCGGACATCAGCGAGGACGCAGGAACAATCCCCATGCCCGGGCCTGCTGTCATCTCTATTCACACGTCGCTGGATGAACCGGAAGCGGCGTTGAGTTCATCGACTGAAGGCCTGACCACGCGTCAGGAATTCATGCAGCTTGCGATCGAGCTCGAGGACGCAGAACAGCTTGAGTCTGCAACGGAAGTCTATCGAACGATGGGGCTGGCAATCGGTCCCAGCGCAGAGGCTTCATTCCGCCTTGCCGAAATTCTTTACTTGCAAGGAAACCTTCAAGCTGCACGCGAGCGATATTACACAGCAATTGAGCTCGACGGAGGATTTGTTGAAGCCCGCGCGAGCCTCGGATGCGTGCTGGTGGAACTTGGTCAGAAGGAACTGGCCGTCTCAGCGTTTCGCGGGGCTCTCGAACATCACGAGGAATACCCGGACGTTCACTTTCATCTCGCAAGACTGCTCGATGAGCAAAAAGAGCGTGAGAAAGCGGAAACTCACTGGCGACGTTTTCTTGACCTCGCGCCCGTTAGTCCGTGGGCAATCGAAGCACGCGAAAGACTGGGAATCCGGCAGTAGTCTCGCTCTTGTAACCCGATTCACACGACATCGCTGGCTCAGCGTCAAAACAGCCTGGCCTCATCCAGCAACAGCCTGTCTTAAAGAATCGTTTCCGTCACCGCAGCGGTTGCTGCAGCCCTTGGGCCTCATTGCAAGCCGATTGGCGGACGCAACGCCTCGCTAACCGTTACAGCTTCACAAGATCTGCTGGCATATTCGATCGGGTTTGCGGGCTGCGGAAAGACTACCCGTCAGGACAGGCAATCCGGCAATGCCGCTTTTCATGGCCGTATTTGCGGGTTGTTCCGATTTCAACAGATGTACGGAATTATCCGGTGCGCGCCATCTCTGCGCGAATCTGCAGTGAAACGCGTGCACCCGGGCTTTCGGGAGCTCTTAAGGGCAGGACTCGAAGATGAATCTAAAACAAATTGCGATCGCACTATCAGGGTTTGTGTTCGCAATCTGCATTGTTGCCGGCTCATTGACCGGTCTCAAAGCTCAGTATCCTGAGTACCCGTCGAATCCTGGATTCGTGGTATCGCCACCGGTCCAGTACGACGGAGGTTCGCCTCAGACGTCCATGTCTCCAGACCACTGGGGAACTCCTATCAACAATCGCGGCAACTCTTCCTACGACGGCTTCGGCGTCAATGAACGATCAGGTTTCGGCTACGAGCCGTCACAGCAGGTCGAGGCCTATCCTGAAGCCACTCCCTGGGGTGGCGGTCAGAGCGGTACTGTTGATTCAACTCCCGTTTCGTCAGGTGCTCCACCATCGATTCTTGACGATTCGATTCCACTACCACCCAGTCAGTTTCCTCCTGCGACTGGAACCGGGACTGCGACGCCGGACAATGGTGGTGGCGAGTTTCGTGGCAACAGTTCAACTGACGTCCAGAGCCAACCTGTTTCCGAATATTCCGACCCACTCTTTGACGCACTCTACGCACCTGGAAGCGTTGCTCCATCGCCGCCCTCCGCAGTTCCGGCCCCGCCATCGGTAGCCGCGCCGACGCCAACTCCCGGCATTCCCGGCAACGAATACTTTGAATACGGACCTGGCGATGTCGAACAGTTCCAACACGCGCCCCCGACAAACAGGTCACCGCATATTGATGCCAGGAGCAGCGGCATGCAGCCACGCAACTCCGTGATAAACGAAGTTACTGACTGGCCGGTACAGGGTGAAACGCAGATAGAAAACGGCCATCAGTATTACGGTGAACAGGAGTCTTTCGCGCCGTCTGAAATGTACCCACCGTCAGACGTCTACCTGCCAGACGGCTACTCACCTCAAACTCCGATGGAGTCGACCTACGGAGGTCCGCAACAAGGTGCTCAATTTCAAAATCAACATCAAAGCGTTCCCTATCCAGTCGCGCCATACGACAGTACCCCACATGCTGAAACACCACGCTATGAGGGCCACGGTTTTCAGCAACGCCTGATGAACTCAGTCGGAGGCTCTTCGTCAGCGGGCATGCCTCATTACACGCCGCATTCGGGTGGACCGGTCGCCTACCCTGGATTCGTCCCGGGGCACAACCCTGCGATCGCGAATGATGAAATAATTCAAACTCAGGAACAAACCGGCGGGGCCAGCGTCCTGCGCGGGGTGGGCGCCACAAACCCGAATCCTGAACTCGGTTTCCGGCAATCAGGGCCGGCCAACCGGCTGCTGAGCTACGATGACGGTCGCAGGTACGATTTTGAAAACAAGAAACCCGAGTACCCGCCGTTCAGTGAAATCCTTGCGACGGGAGTCTATTACAGCACGGCCGAACTGCATTACCTGCAGCCGCATTTCCAGGGAAACTCGGCCATCGCAACCTCAGCCGGAGTTTCTGAAGCCTTCAACTTTGACAACGACCCGGGCTGGAAGATGCGCGTCGGTTTTGAATCGCAGTACGGCCCCGGACTTGATTTGAGTTACTTCCAGTTCGACCAGAACTCCGCACCCGCAACATTTACCAGCGATGGTGTGGTCACTGCTTCTACCAGTGCCTGGATGATCGGGCCGAGCGAATGGAGCCGACTGACGGCAGCCAACGCGGGAGAGACTTTAACTTCACAGCACAGTCTCGAAGTCCATGCCTTCGGGGCAGGCTTTTTCAAAGAACTGAAGTTTCCAATCTCAAGCATTACCGGGATGTTCGGATTCCAGTATGCCACAATTTTGCAACAACTCGATGCAAACGTCACCGACGCGTCAGGAACGGTCCTGGATACACTTACTTCTGTTTCGGACATGAAAGCCTACGGGCCGAGATTCTCGTTTGAATACCACCGGCCCGTTGGCCATACCAAGATGATTCTCGTCAGCAACTTCGGCGGGTCGTTGATGTATGGCAATCGCGATCAGGTTGTAACAAATTCAAGCACAGGCGATCTCAGCAGGCTCGGCGCCGACGAGTTCGTAACGATGCTCGACTACGGGATGGCGGTACAGTACCGGATGAACACCGGGGAAAGGCGCTATATCTCAACGAAACTCGGATATTCGACACAGACGTGGCTTGGTGGTGGAACAGCGATTCTGCCACAGGACGACTTCGGATTTCGCGGCTGGGTTCTGGCTATCGGGTTCAACCGTTGATGCGGCGCCGCTACTAAGTAGCTAACATGACGGCCTTATAAGTCAGTCGTTCGCCGACCTGTTCTGCACCCTCACCGCTGTAGCTATGTCTGTCGCAATCTACGTCACAAATACCCAGGAAGCCAACGCGCTGATTCCGTGGGGTGCCAACTTTGCCCGTGCACGGCATGTTGAATTCGCAGTCGTTATCCCCAAACGCAGCCGCGGAAAAACGGAATGGCGGGACCTGACAGACAGCGATGAATGTGACAACTCACTGCACAATCACGTCTTCAGCCTGATACGCGGACTCAATCGCGAACATTACGTTCACAAGCAGGATATCGCCGAGGCAATTGAAAAATCCGACCACGACAGAGTCGCGGTCAGTGTCTGCGAGGTCGTCTCGCCAAACCCTGAACAGACAATGGCGGAAAGCGTCGCCGAACGCGAATACGACCTGCTTGTAATCCACGCCGACGAACCTGGAAAAGCCAATTCCAATGAAGCGTCAAGAACGCGGCGGCTGTTTGAACAGGTCCCCTGCGAAACCGTCGTCGTCCGTGGAGCATGCCCCGGTGAAGGGGAACCACTACGAATCATGATCGCGACTCAGGGTGACAGCGAACTGACCCTGTCGCTCAAACGTGCAAAGCAACTTGCTAAAGCCAGTTGTGGCAAAGTCACCATTCTCTTTGTAAGGCGCGACGACGATGCCGTTGCACGCGACCTCGCCGAAAAGGACATTAAACAGCCATCTTTAGACTAACTATGGATATGCTTTGGATTATTGATTGTCACCTTTCTTTTATCTCATTGTCATTAGATTAAATAACTCGTCATTGACGTAATAGTTATTTCTTCCAATTTTATGTTTAGTTAGTACACCGTCACTTGCCAATCTGTTTAGGTAGTTTGCTGCGGTTAACTTTG
>JBCCFB010000276.1:0-8400 GCA_039029995.1 Planctomycetota bacterium | reverse complement strand
CTCAAGTTGTTTTTGATCAGGAGGCAACGATGGACCGACAGGGTTGTAAACGAGCGTTAACTGCAATCCGGAATCTTCATTCCCGTAGCCCAGTCCGTTAAGCCGCTTCAGAGCTTGTATCGACTTTGCAAACGAGCCGTCACCTCTTTGCGCGTCTGCGTTCTCCTCCAGATAACAAGGCAATGACGCAACGATTTCGACTTCATTCTCTGCGAGGAATTCCGGCAGATCATTGAACCCGTTGGCCAGCAGAATCGTCAGGTTGCACCGATCAATCACGTGGCAGCCCCGCTTGCGGGCTTCAGTGACAAAGTAACGGAAGTGCGGGTTCATTTCCGGCGCACCGCCCGTCAAATCCACGGTGCGAATCCGGCTGGAGTCGATCGCAGCAAGGCACTGCTCGACCGTTGCCAGATCCATGTTTTCTTCTTTGCGGTCCGGGCCGGCGTCAACGTGGCAGTGCTCGCATGTCATATTGCAGAGCTTGCCGACATTTACTTGCAGAATGTCTATTCCATCGGCACAGAGATTATCGATTCCGTTCGATTTCAACATTGAATCGAACGAAGGATGCGTCGATGACGACTCGAGAATCTCAACCTGTTTTGCAGCGTTCGCGAGTTCTGAACCGCGGCGCTTCAATGTTACAACGGGAAGCTTGTTCATGGGCGGGTCCGGTGGAAGAAGAAGGTTAGCAACAGCCTGAGTCGTCCGTTCCGCAGCAGTCGCCATCGGAAACAATTGTCAGGTTGTACTGTTGCCCCTTCGTTTCTCGAGGGTCACGAATTGAATGGCGGCTGCAATCAAATTCGGCTGCAGATTCAACGGGGATTTCAGTTACCGGCAGAACCTCAAAGAAGGCGTCATTGTATTCCGCGCCGGTCAGTTGATTGAACATACGGTCGCAAACTGCGGTCCGCTGGCCCCGGATAAACAAATGGCCTTCGTCGTCATGGACTTTCTTGAAAGGCCCGCGATAGATCAAAGCCTTATTCGTTTCTTTGCATTCGGTACCAAGCGGCTTGGTCGCCACAATGGTAACGGACCGGAATTCGATGCCTTCTACCGTCTGCCATGGTTCCTCCTGACGCTTATCAATCGCGACAGCTCCGAAACCGATCTTTTCGAACTCGCTTACAAACCGATCTTCACGCCACGCCCCGGAAAGGCATCCTGACCAGAGCGTTCCGACAGCTTTCATTCTCTCGGGAACATCCTCATCCGAAACAATGTCGCTGATCGCAGCCCGGCCGCCCGGTTTCAGCACGCGGAAGATTTCGCGGAACAACTGTTCGCGGTCCTGGTCACGAACGAGGTTGAGAACGCAGTTGGAAACTACGCAATCCACACTCGCATCATCAATCATCGGTCGCTCGTTGCGGATCTTTTCAGGCAATTCCATCACCGCAAGTGCATCGCCTGCGGATTCTGTTTTGCAGTCGGACAATTCCTGTGCGAGCTGTTCCAGATCGATCGCGAGATCCTGAATTCTGCCACTGCGAAACTGGATGTTGTCATATCCGATGCGATCGGCGACCGTCTGCTGGTGCGAGCGGGCAAGTTCCAGCATGTCGGGATTAAAATCCACGCCGATTACTTTTCCGCTTTCCCCGACCAGCTGGGAAATAATGAAGCAGAGTTTTCCACCGCCCGAGCCAAGATCGACGACTGTGTCACCCTCGCGAACATAGGGGGATGGATCTCCGCAACCGTAATCCCGATCAATGATCTCCTCGGGAATTACTTTCAAATACTGCGTGTCATAAACCACCGGACAGCAGAGTGCCTGCTCCTGAGCCTGAGAGGCAGCCGAATAACGTTCCTTAACGAACTGGTCCGTGTTAACCGCTTCCTTGCTTTCAACGCTCTTGCCGGCGTCCACTTCTTCATTGTCGCGTATCGTTGAACTCATATTTCTTCCAATCCGATTTCGTCGTCCCGTCTGGAACCGGCTTCGTATTCCAGATGTTGCGGTTTCAGCATCGCAACTTTATACAGCCGGAACCTGACGGGGTTAAGCGTGGTATTGCATCTTGAGACGTGTCGGAGTTGCGATCCTTACAAAAAAAGGCTGCCTGCGCAGCATCGCTGCGATTTAGACCGCCAGCCGGTCACGGATAGCGGGTTGCTGGAACCTGGAGTGAACTGCCGGACATTTGTCACCCGATATGCAGTATCTGGATGCGAGGTTGCCATAGCGCTAACCGGATGACTCAGTCTGGACAACTTCCTTCCCTGCCGCCGTGCTGTTGAGCTGTGCGGATGCACGACCAATCGCAATACAGGCAATCAACCCGATCAACACCTGCCACCATTCACTCAACGGACCCGGCCAGTAGCTGGTCGCTGCCGTCGCCCTCCAGAAAAGAATGTGGACGATCGCTGCTGCGCATACCAATCCTGATTCAACGTTGGCGTACATCCGCAACCGGGGTGGAAACACGGGAACAAGGCAGCGAAGTATCAGGAAGATCAGACACACAGAGATTGACGCCTGCCAGCCAAGGAACAGTCCGCATAACGCCAGTGAAAAAACGATATGCTTCCAGTTCCCGTTATTTTTCAGATCGCTTCGTCCGGTTGAGACAACGATCCCGCCGCAAAGGACGCCACACATCAGGCCAAACAATGGCGTTAGGTACAGCCCTGCATCAGTGTGCGAATAGGCAACGAATGCAGGGGCCGGTAACTCCCATCCGACGGGAAGCGCGGGTGGAAGTGCGATTGCGCACACAAAGCCGGTCAATGCAAAAGGCAATGTAATAAGCCATGGCTGTTCAGTTTTTTCAAGCTCTACCAGAGCAAGCGTGAACACCGTCGATATCAACGTCAGATGAAAGCACGTTATCTGGATCAAGCCCCATTTTGGCTCGTACAAAACCCACTCGAGTCCTGCTGAACTCGGACTGCGCATCGGTATACTCATCCCGCCGGAAACCAGCTCAGCAATAACTATCAGTAGAAACACGGCTCCCAGGATCAGTTCGACGACCAGGTACCTCGGCGAAATCGGCACCTTACAGTAACGGCACTCACCTCCGGTTCGCAGCCAGCCAGCAATTGGAATGTTGTCGGTCAGGGAAAGTTTTTTGTCGCAACCCGGGCATGCGCTGCTTCCCACGATGCTGCGCCCACGTGGAATGCGCCACGCGACGACATTTAGAAAACTGGCGAAGCAACTCCCGACGAAAAAGACCCACAGTGCGGTGAGTCCGATCATGAGATACGACTGCACTGTTTCAATGAAGTCGATATAGACCAGAAAATCTTTAGGCAATGTCTGTGAGCGCTCGAGCATCATGCCCGTAAGCGCGGGCAGGACGAAAAGAAAAAGCACGACGATGGCAAGCAGCGCCCGGAACACATACTTCAGTGCCCAGCTGCCATCAGAACCCATGGAAAACTCACAGCCAAAACGAGATACAAGAATACGAGACGGCGTAACTACCGCCTCGCCGATGCAAGTCGAACGCGAGTTTTTTGAGCGCATGGTGCGCCGCAACGAACGTCCGACCCACGTCCGCTAACAATATAATTGGAAACGCCGCACGGGCGTCAGGGGTCAGGAAGCTCAGCCTCCGCCGCCACTTTCGCCTTCGTTGCCGCAGTGATCACTCTTTCCACCGCATTGCTCGCTTCCTGATTGAGGAAGGGAACCGTCACTTTGCGGAAGGGAATTGTGAGCTCCATCGCAATACGGACCGGATTTGGTGTGTTTGCATTCGCAGAACCAGACGGTTTTCGACTCTTCCGCTTCAAAGACGGTTGGAACGAAGTCAGTACCTTTGTGAGCACCGTTGCAAAACGGCTGGGAATCTGAAAGTCCGCATGTGCACCATGCATACTTCTTTCCGGCTTCGAGTTCAAATTCGGTGGGGCTGGTACCGGCTATCCTGGGTTTGTCCACATTCAACTCCGATTGATTCAGTTTTCCAAGGCAGGTCGTCGAGCTGATACCCGTCAGGTTCAATTAGACGGAATCATACCAACCACATCCGTGATGTCGATCAGCCCGACCGGCTTTCCAACGGAATCAACTACTGGAAGCTCACTCAGATTCCGGCAGGCCAGTGTTTCAACTGCGATCGTGGATTTTGATCCCGTCACAACCGTTATCGGCCCGGGAGTCATGACTTCTCGAATCGGTCCGTCAAAACCGGATTCTTTCTGACATTCAAGCAGTCTTGCCAGATCGCTGTCCGTAAAAAGACCTGACAGGCGCCCCGAATCATCAACAATCAGGATCACGCCTACCCGGCGACCCTCGCTCTTGTTCTGGACATAAATGTCACGAACCGTTTCCGTTTCAGTCGCGAGACGGCAGGCGGTCAGCGGACGCATGATTTCGTCCACCGTAGACAACTGTCTTCCAAGAGAACCGCCGGGATGAAATTTTGCGAAGTCGATGTCACGAAAAGCTCGCTGCTGTGAAGCCACCAGAGCCAGCGCGTCGCCAATTGCGAGCATTACGCTGGTACTCGTAGACGGTGCCAGACCCAGATGACCTGCTTCCGGACTCTTGGGGTAGTCGAGTATCAGATCTGCCGATGTTGCAAGTGTCGAACGCGCGTTGGAAGTGACGGCGATCACCGTTGTGCCCATCTTCTGGAGTGAAGGCAGAATCTGGATGACTTCAGACGTTTCACCGCTGTTGGAAAACGCAAGAACAATATCGCCGGTGCCGATGCAGCCGAGATCTCCGTGAAAGGCTTCGGCAGGATGCATGACATGACTGCGCGTTCCCGTTGACGAAAATGACGCGGATACTTTCCGGCCGATCCAGCCCGCTTTGCCCATTCCGGTAACGATCACTGCTCCTCTGCAGCCGATGATCAGTTCAACCGCCGCGTTGAAATCAGCCGGAATGTTCTCGCTGACCAGTCGCAGCGCATCGGCTTCATTGAGAATGATGTCTCGCGCACATCGCACCACATCAAAGGGCGACAATGCCGAATTCCTCGCAGAGGTTCCTTCTCGTTGCATCATCAGGCGGCTCCTTCCAGATCGGTCTGTCGCATCGCCCGGTATTCCGGACATCTCGCGAGCAGCTGTTCATGTGTTCCGCAATCCACAGCGCGGCCGTCACGCATCAGCAGGATCCGATCGACCAGATCGAGTGTGGATGTTCTATGGGTGACAATGATGGTCGTTCGATTCTGAATGAACTCCCCGAGTGCTTTATGGATGAGTGATTCGCTCTCCGGATCAATTTGACTGGTGGCTTCATCAAGTAGCAGCACGTCCGGATCTTTCAGGATTGCGCGCGCCAGGGAAAGTCGTTGACGTTGACCGCCGGAAAGTCGTCCACCGTACTCGCCGATATCTGTGTCGTATCCTTCTTCCATTTCGACAATGAAGCCATGGGCATGAGCCTTCTTTGCGGCCTCCATGATTTCGTCGTCCGTTGCGTCGGGGGATCCGTAGCTGATGTTCTCGGCCACCGAATCGCCGAACAGCATCGTCTGCTGAGTGACATAGCTGATCGTCTGTCGCAGTTTTTTCAGTTCGAGTTTGCGAATGTCCGTTCCACCCAGACAAATTTCTCCTTCCCCGACGTCAAAGAAACGCGGCAGCAGGTTGATCGCCGTACTTTTGCCACACCCGTTGTGTCCAACGATTGCCAGAGACGATCCCGGCGGTACAGAAAAACTCAGTCCGTTCAGGATTTTGCGTTCAGGTTCATAGCTGAAATCCACATCGCGGAATTCAATTTCCGGGCACCCCGCCGGGAAGGGAAGCGGATTCGCCGGAGTTGTCACTGCAGGCTTCTGATCAATCAAAGGGAACACACGATCGGCAGCAACGATTCCAGCTTGAATCTTGTTGTAACAATCCGCCATCTTTCGAAGCGGGTCCGAAACTCCGATCAGAAACGCAAAGAACATAAAGATGGTGCTGACGGTCATCGGCTCGTTGCACATCGGGATTCCGAACAGAGTCGTTTCCTGTGTCATCACGAGGTATCCGCCGGCGAGAACGCTCAAGTTGACGATCGTGACTCCAAGCAACTCGTTGTTGACTCTTGCAAGTGCACCAAACCAGCTGATCCGCATTGCCTTTTTGTAAACGTCATGAGCAACCAGCTTGAATCGCTCACGTTCGTAGTCTTCCATCGTGAAGGATTTCACGACACGCAATTGCATCACGGCCTGATAGAGCCTGTTGAGGAGTTTTGCTGATTCCTCCATCGCCCGGCGGTTGGCACGTTTTGCAAGACGCGCGAGCATGATCATCAAATACGCCGCGATCGGGCTGACGATCAAGGAAAATAATAGCAATCGCCAGTTAACCAATGCCGCGCCGACCAGACACGCACTGGCTTTCATCGGCTCGCGGACCGTTTTCCCGAACAGGGTGATGATCGCATTTCCGATCGAGCCTGTTTCACCCCGGACGCGGCTGACGAGGTCTCCGGTGCCTTTGACGCCAAGTTCACTGACCTCCATATTGAGGACGTTGTCAAAGACTGTGTTTTGAATGTCGAGGCTGGTACGCTGGCCCACGCGGGCAACAAGTACATTGTTTCCGATCAGAAAAATTCCGCGCAGCACGGTTCCGATGAACATCAGCACGATCAGGGCAACGAGTGTCGCGAACGGGGTCTTCGGAGCCCAGCGATCCACCCAGCCGCTGAGATAGGCCATCCGGTCCAGGGACTTCCGGCCTGATGAGATTTTCGACTCGGCAACCGACAGCTCGAGTCGCGCCCGATCTTCCGCCTCTGCGTCGTCGGCCGCACGCGCGTCGGCGATTTCCGACTCCAGCTCAACGATAGCGGCGCGGTTTTCAGTGATCGATTCGTTGGCGCTGGTTTCCTGATCGTCAACCCAGTCGTGCAGTGTCTTGTTGTTGAAGACGATTTCAATAAACGGATAGGCCGTGCCGAGATTGGCACTCCAGAGAATGGCCACCATCGCGCTGCAGAACAGCGACCAGAAAAGTGACCAGCGATATTTCAGCGCCATCCGTAGCGCACGATTTAGATTTCGCATCGAGGTGGGCTGCTTCCTTGCAAGTCCATTGATGCCGCGGATGAATTCGGCGGCGATTCACCCAATGTTTTACGAAAATGGCACCACAGGACCAATATCGATTGAAATGCCGCGCCCTGAGTTGCTGTTGGCGACCGGAAGATTGGCGACCGGAAGATAGCTACTGGATATGCCGCCAGCTGAGCGGGGTTCCTGCAGAGATGTCGGATCTTGCGGTTCGCGTCATCAACTGGTCGAGATATCGAGGCGCAAGGCCGTTCCCGGGCCGTATCGAGCGGACATTGTCCAACGTAAACGGCTCACCCGCCACGATATCCCGAATGGCAAAGAGTGAACGCCGGAATCGCCGGTTGCCAGCATCTTCGTCAGTTGGACCGAACTGAACGGTTCCTAGCACCGCTTCAGCCTCCCGCACAGCGGTTACCATTTGAGCGAATTCGTCCGGCTCCAATGAGAATGCCGAGTCAGGTCCGCCGTCACTTCGCGATAGCGTCAGATGTTTCTCGATCACACTCGCTCCAAGTGCGACAGCTGTGGTAGCTGCCAGATGACCGTGCGAATGATCTGACAATCCGACAGCGACACCGAAGCGATCGCGCATTTCGGGTATCGTCTGCAGGTTCATTGATTCAAGCGGCGCGGGGTACGCGCTGGTGCATTTGAGAAGCGCGATTTCTTCAGTACCGTTTGCCCTCAGGGTCTCCATCGCCAGCTCAATATCTTCGGCGGTGGCCATTCCAGTTGATAAAACGACCGGCTTGCCAGTCCGCGCGACACGACGAAGCAGGCCGACATCAACGATTTCGAATGAGGCGATTTTGTAGGCGGGAACATCCATCTGTTCGAGAAAGTCCACAGCCGTAGGATCGAACGGACTGGAAAACAGATCCATGCCAAGGTCGTTGGCGATCGACTTCAGCTCAGGCTGCCACTCCCAGGGCATCGCGGCCTGCTTGTATAGTTCGTAGAGATTCCGGCCGTCCCAGATGGTTCCATGCTCGATCCGAAACGGTGCCTCGTTGCTTTTAAAAGTCAGAGTCTCGGCAGTATACGTCTGCAGTTTCACAGCATCGGCCCCGGCAACACAAGCTGCGCGTACGATATCCGCGGCGCGATCAAATGATCCACCGTGATTGGCGGACAACTCGGCGATGATGTAGGTGTGTCCTGTTCCGATTTCAAATTCGCCGATCTTCATTCGCGGCGAAGTTCCCGACGTCAGGCTCCGGCCTTTTGTTGTCTTGTTAATGTTCGGCTTCCTTGCTTGTTGGTTTTTCTGGCGACCGGATCTAAGCCGATTTCTTCAAGCCGGCGTTTTCAGGTTCCCATGCCATCTGAAGTGCGGCTTGCTCGTTGATTACCGTTGGAGCAATCGAGAAAAAACCTGCCTTGGCGAAGGCATGTTTTG
>JBCCFB010000275.1:0-8434 GCA_039029995.1 Planctomycetota bacterium | reverse complement strand
GTCGAAGCGCTTGTTGCGGGAAAAATAGTTGCTCTTCCGACTGAGACAGTTTACGGCATCGCGGCCAGTGCGCTGAATGAGGAAGCAGTACGTCGTCTTGCTGATGTGAAAGGCAGGGATCCGTCAAAGCCGTTTGCTTTTGCTGTAAAAAGTCACGATGACGCTCTGGACTATGTGCCGGATATGTCCGTACTGGCCCGACGCATTGCCCGCCGATGCTGGCCCGGACCGGTAACACTGGTGGTGCCCCACCGCCATCCTGACAGCGTGATTCAGCGCCTGCCGGAAATCGTCCAGCAATGCTCGGTCCCCGGTGGGACCGTCGGTCTCCGTGTGCCGGCTCACGAAGTTACGCTCGAGATAATGCGTCTGACTCCGGGCCCGCTTGTCCTGACGAGTGCCAATCATAGTGGTCAGCCGGACGCGACAGACGGCGCCCAGGTGATTGACTATCTCGGTGACGAGATTGATTTAATACTTGATGACGGACCCAGTCGCTTCGGTCAGTCATCATCAGTCGTCAAAGTTGACGACAATGATTTCACTTTTCTCCGGGAAGGAGTGATTGACGCTCCGACACTCAAACAAATGACTTCATTTATTGTTCTGATCGCCTGCACCGGAAACACGTGCCGCAGTCCAATGGGCGAGGCTTTGATGAAACAGCATCTCGCCGGAAAACTCGACTGCTCGATTGATGAACTCCCTGATAAAGGCGTCCGCGTTGTTTCAGCCGGGATCCATGCGATGAGTGGAGCGATGGCCTCCCCTCAGGCTGTCGAAGTGATGCGTGAATCGGGGCTTGATATCAGCTCTCATGCGAGTCAGCCGGTAACTGAGCATTTGTTGCAGTTTGCAGACGTTGTGCTGACGATGACCAACGGTCACAAACAGGCGATCGTCTCCCGTTTTCCGACGGCGGCTCCGCGGGTGAAAACGGTCCGATTCGATGGTGGCGATGTAAACGATCCGATCGGTAGTCCGGTGGAGTCCTATCGCGCGTGTGCAAAACAGATCGACGAGAATCTGGCTCAGTGGGCAGCTCAGTTTGATCTCAAGTCCTGATTGAATTCTTATCCGGAGTTGTCTGAATGAAAGTTTCTATAGGAAGCGATCATCGCGGGGTAGAAGAAAGAAAGTGTATCATTGACGCTGTTGAATCGGCGGGATGTGAAGCGGTCGATCTTGGTACCCACTCTGCTGAGCCTTGTGACTACCCTGATGTCGCCATGGAAGTGGCAAAGCATGTGGCTCAAGGTGACAGTGATCGAGGCATCCTCATTTGCGGAACAGGTATCGGTGTTTCGATGGCCGCCAACAAGGTCAAAGGAATCCGGGCAGCATTGTGCAAGAACGTTCAGACTGCCGAGCTCAGCCGCCAGCACAATAATGCAAACGTCCTTTGCATGGGGACGATTGACTTTGATCCCGAGCTTGTCCGGAAAATGATCGGTGTATGGTTGACGACTGATTTTGAAGGCGGACGCCACGAACGTCGAGTCAACAAGATCGCGGCAATTCAACTGGAAGAATGTTCCAGTCCTTCGTCAGGCGATGCCTAGTTGGGATGCCGGGTTGGGTAGACTGCTACGAAAAATGCCGATCCGCTGTGGGCGAACCGGCACATGTTTTCTCGTTTTGATCTGACACCATTCAGTGCGCTACAATGGCGTTTCCTAGAACGGCATTGTCATTGAGAAATCGAACGGATCTCTCAGGCCGTCGCCAAGTTTTCGAAGGGCTTCTGTTTCAATCTGTCGAACCCGTTCTCGAGTGAGGCTCAGCCGTTCTCCGATCTCTTTGAGCGTATGGGGTTCGGTGTTCTCCAGTCCGAATCGCATTTTCAAAACGGTCGACTCCCGCTCATCCAGATCGTGCATCATCTTCTTGATGTGTGACATGACGTCACTCTCAAGAAACTCGACGTCAGGGCTGCGAACCCGCTCATCCATCACCATCTCGCCCAGCGACCATCCTGCGTCAGACTGATCTGTTTGCGGTGTCGAGTTGTAAATCTGGATTGCCTTTTTGATGATCGGCAGTTTCCGTTTGGGCAGTCCGAGCACACGTGCGACTTCCTCGGGTGTCGGGTTACGACGCAGTTCCTCTGTCAGCCGGATCGTTGCTCGGCGCCACTTGCTGAGCAGTTCAACCATATAGGCTGGAATGCGGATCGTCTTTGCTGAGTTAATCAGGGCCCGTTTGATTGACTGTTTGATCCAGTAGCTCGCATACGTGCTGAATCTGGTGCCGACATCCGGATCAAAACCCTCCACAGCGCGAAGCAGGCCGAGGTTGCCTTCTTCGATAAGATCCTGAAGTCCGAGGCCTTTCCCCGTGTAGCCTCTTGCGATATTGACCACGAGACGAAGGTTGGCCCGAACCATTCGATCTCTCGCATAAACGTCGCCTTGAGCGATCTGGCGGGCAAGCATTTTTTCCTCATCCGCCGTCAGCAAACGCGTTTCATTGATTTCACGGAGGTAGGTTTCCAGCGGAGATTGCAATGACGATCGTCGTGATCGGCCAGACCATTCCGACTCTTCACCGGAGTCCTGTTTGCTTTTGCTGGAGTCAGAATCCTGATCCTGCATTTCGAGTTGAGAGGTGTAGCCTAGAGCGACGGCGTCGTCGATCTGTTGTTCGTCGTCAAGAATCTTTTTCTTCATGCCGTTAGCTCGCCGCGTTAATGCGTTGCTGGTGTTTGTCCGGGGTGTGCGAAACCGAAGTCGTCAGGTGCCTGTTACAAGTGCTATCGGTCTGCAGGTTTGAAACTCTGCATTTTCGGCAATCTTTAACGATTTACAGCGGCTGAATCACGTGTGCGGTTTGTCCGGATTGCCTTCACAATCCGGAATGTCCACGCCGCTAGTTATCCCGATTAGGCTTTGTTTCTTGCCTTTGAATTGCCCCCTGTTTTCAATCTCACACAGATTCGAATAATAGGACGGCCGACGGCTTTTTGTCGGCTCTTTTCATTTCAAACCCTCACTCACTCCCACCTCATTTTCAGGAGCAATCCTCATGTCATCAGCAAAATATCTGACTGAGTTCATCGGTACCTTTTTTCTTGTTTTCATCATCGTTCTGGCGGTAACCAACAGCGGTGATAACGTTGGGATCTGGGCGCCTCTGGCAATCGGATCGGGACTTATGGTTCTGGTTTATATGGGCGGTCATGTCTCGGGTGCCCATTACAATCCAGCGGTCACGCTCGCACTTTTGATGCGTGGTGCCTGTAAAGCCAAAGATGTTGTCCCCTACTGGATCGCGCAGATCGGCGGAGCAATCGCGGGCGCATTCGTTGTCAGCCTGATTGTCCCTGAAGCGGCTGAAGGAGCGGACGCGGTGACTCGCTACTTCGGGCCAGCCCCCGGAGAGGGCTACTCTATCACGTCTCCAGGTCCATGGATGATCGAAATCCTGTTCACGTTCCTGCTGGTCATCGTTGTACTGAACGTAGCGACATCGTCTGGCACCACCGGCAACTCATACTACGGATTGGCGATCGGATTTGTCGTTCTTGTCGGAGCCTACGTCGGTGGCAGCATTTCCGGCGGAGCCTTCAATCCAGCAGTAGGCATCGGGCCTAACCTGATCAAGGGAACTCTCGGTGGTGAGCCTGAGGCGATGTCCAATATGGTCCTGCACATCGTTGGTCCAGTGGTTGGCGCGGTTCTGGCAACCGGCGTTTTCAAGATGCAGGAATCCTTTGTAGACAGTCAGGCCAAATCCTGATCTCAAACCTTTGCATGACCTCAACCTGAGATAAAGCGGGAAGCAACTGCTTCCCGCCATTTCCAGTGCGTCGCCCGCAGTATTCATGACCAGCAATTAATGCTGTGATGCATCCGCGTTATTGACCCGCGTTGAAAACTCTACAAGCACGCAAGGTTTTCCGGCTGTGATTTCCGCCTGCGGAAGATGGCGCACAAATTACATTCGTACGCGGCTACGGTTACTCCTACTTGTTGAGCCATCGTTCAAAGTCGTTTGAGTCATGTGGCAACCGACCGTTGTCCACGAAGAACGCTTCGAGCAGTTTTCGAAACTCATTCGGTCGTAGATGTCTACCACCGATTTGTACGCCACCGTCACCTGTGCCGCCCCCGGTTCCTGTTCCGCCATCGCCGGTACCTGTCTTTTCAGTCGATTGCGGCTTTCCTCCCCATAATCCCAGCAGATCGTTATAAGCCTTGTTGAAGTCCATTACTTTTCTCCGTGACAGGGTGACGTTATTTCAGCCGATTTCAGGTGCCGGTTAGCAGAAGCTGTAGCCGCTCCGAATGTTTATTTTCAGTAACAGATTGTCACGCGCAACGGCTTGCGAATCAACTTTCCGTTCAACTTCCGTTCCCCTGCCTTTTTGAAGCCTAACCGGGGGAAGGCCGATAACCAGCCAGGCGTTCTTCTACCGGTTGCAATGAGTGGAAGGTGCCAGGCCGATGTTTTCCAGTGGTGTGCAGTGATAACCATCTCGCCCTGGTTTGTTTATGCGGCAATAATTGTGCTTTGCGAGCGAATAGCTTTCGATATCTGCCTCGGGTTCTGACTCATGCCGCTGACCAACCTTAAGAAAAACAAAGCGACGAACAGCCTGCATAGCATCCTGTTGATATTCGGGATGACGGTTGTGATGGCTGTGATCGGATGGGCGCTTGCGAATGTGACAGGGATGATTGCAGCAATTGTGCTGGCTCTGATCAGTGTGATTCTGGGAGAGCGAATATCGCCCCGAATTATTTTGCGGATGTACAAGGCGAGGCCGATCCTGCCAAATCGTTGCCCTGAACTTGCAGAGATGTTTCATCAACTCTGCCGCCGGGCAGAACTTGAGGCGATGCCGGGGCTCTACTACATTCCCAGCAAAATGCCGAATGCGTTTGCTGTCGGGCACGACAAGACGGCTGCCGTCGCAGTAACCGACGGGCTTTTAAGAATGATGAATCCGCGGGAGCTGGAGGGAGTTCTTGCTCACGAGGTGGCTCACCTCAGGCACCGCGATACGTACGTAATGGGACTGGCCGACACGATTTCGCGGATCACCAGCACGATTTCCCGAATCGGGCTGATCATGATGTTGTTCGGATTCTCAGCTTTGTTTTTTTCCAGTGACAGTACGCTGTGGTTTGTTTTCCGGGGACTGATTCTGTTTTTCGCGCCGACAGCCACAGTTCTGTTGCAACTTGCGCTGAGTCGTTCACGCGAATTCAATGCGGACCTCGGATCAGTCGAGTTGACTGGAGATCCGTACGGGCTGGCTTCGGGACTCGACAAGCTTGATCGTCTTGGAACCCAGATTTCGCTCTGGCAGAAAGTACTTACGCCCGGACGGAACCAGCAACAACCCGCCTTGTTGAGGACTCATCCGCCGACGAGAGAAAGGATTGAACGGCTTGTTGCACTTACCACGACACAACAGGCCCAGATTCCGGCTCCGGTACGCCAGCTAAGCCGACCTACTTCAATGTCGCCAGTGAGAGTCCGTGACACGCGTCCGCGAAAGATTGAGATAGGATTTGAACCGAGGGTCCGGCGCAAGCCGCGTTACCACATTTTGTCGGGAACCTACTTCTGATTCGATTTCAGAAACAACAGTGCGTCCACCGTGCGGTGTTCATGCCGAGGTATTTAATTTGCACTTTCCGCACACACTCCTACATTTTTGTAGGAGGATAAGTTTTGGTTGGAGGATACGTCTGGCCATGACTGTAATTTGTATACACGTCACCACGATAACTCGCGTACTCATTGTTTTTCGGTCGCTGAACAACGAAGTAAATCAGCGCACCGAGCCAGCCTGCGAAGACGATGATCAGAAGCCAGGCAACACGATCCTTTTCGGGGGTGTTGTTTACGCAGTCAATAAGAGCGATCACCCACATTACAGCTCCTACGAGGCCGAGTCCTAGAGCTGAGGTTACGAGTCCGATGCCAAAAATGTCCATTTGGTTACCTGTGAGTTGATCAGAAGTTGGCAGTGATTCGACGGAAAGCGCATTGTATTGGGGAAAAACGGAAATTTCCGTCGATCGAGACTGATTTCCCGACAAGACACCCTGAAAACCGGCATTTTGTCGAGGTATCCGGCTGCAGCCACGCTATTTGCCGCAACCTCCCGCCAACGCACACCCTGCACAGCTGCCCGAAGAACTGCAGTCTTTTGTTCCACACTCCGGGCCGCAGCCTGCTGCAAGCGTCTCTGCAAACTTGCGAAATTTTACTTTGCGCTCGTAAGCGTCAGCAAGTTCGGCGGTCAAGGCTTCGACGCGCGGATCGGGTTCGCCAAGGAAATAGAAATAGAGTGATTCTCCGTCAAACAGGTGCTCGACATCGACGAGAACCGCCGACAGTCCCCTGTCTTTAAGTAGCTGATTGCACGCGTTGAAGGCGCGATCACGAAACTTGTCCAGCCTCGTGAGAAGCATCTGGTCTTCGCTACCGACTACTCTCAGCAATTCGCCATCTGGCAGGGGAGATGGATTGTCGTCATTGAGAGAGCACAGAACTGTTCCTACTTCGAGTCCTCGCGCAGTTCGGCAGACAACGTGGGTGTCTCGCGGATGGATCTGTCGATCTGCTGATCGAAAACAGCCGACGGCGCCGAGAAGTCCGGTCTTTACCAAATGGTCAGCATTCATTTCGGAAGCAAATCTATCAAACCATGAAGAGTCTGGCGACGACTATCGGCTGCAGCCTGTGGCGTCAATTGTCTTCCGAAGAAGGTTCGATGTCGAGACCTGTGATTTTCAACAGCTGTCCACCCGGTTGTTCTGAGTCTGCGGGACCGAGAACGGTCACGTAAAGGTTGCTTTCCTGATCGAATGCCAGAGCCGTCGGTCGATCAAGTTCAATGATCAACTCCGCTTTGCATCCGGAGCCACCGTCAGAAACCAGTTTGTACAGTCCTGCTGATTCCGGATTTGCAAGGCTCATATCCACAGCGAACAAGCGGCCTCGAACTGGACCATACGCAAGTCCTCTGATTTCATTAAGTCCCGTTTCGAAAACAGAGTTTCCAAGCTCTTCATTTGACTCATCGTAAAACGAGATCACGGAATCGGCAGAGTCATCGTTCTGCCCGATTTGAGATACAACAATAAAGCCCTCCGGTGAACGCGCGATGGCCGTTGGAGAGGATGTGCCAGTCTGCTCGCTTGTGGCAATGGATCGACTGAAGTTGGTCAGTTTTCCGTCCAGAACATCTGCTCGACTGACCCAGCCTTTTGCCTCGTCACCTGCTCCAGTGACGTAGATGTTCCTGTCACTAGCGATGATTCCGTAAAATTCGCCTTCGACAGCCTGACCTTCATCGCTCGACAGGGAATATGCTTCGATGGGCTGAGCCGGTAGTTCCTCACTCGCTTCTTCTGAGCCTTCTTCTGGAGAGCTCGCCTCCGCTTCCAGTGACTCGTCGTCTCGGGTCGCTTCACCTTCCACCGAACCGGATTCATCTTCAGTCGAATCGGAATCATCGTCAGCTACCGAGTCATCACCGTCTTCGTCGGAATCCTCGTCCGAAGTCTCAACAGGAGTCCCATCGAAGTTGACTGCCGGTTGTCCGTTTTCTGATACCGGGTAGACCCTGAGTTGGTCGTTTCCATCCGGATCGCCACCACTTCCGACGACAAGATTCTGGCCATCAATAAAGGCGAGCCCCAGTGGTCCAACGTCTGATTCTGAGCTGCCGAATTTGCCCATCGGGTAGCCGGTTATCACTTCTTCGATAGCACCGTCGACAACTCTTACGACGCGGCCCGCTCCGCTATCGCTAACGAAAACCGTACCTGAGTCCGGGTTTACCGCGACAGCATAAGGCTGGTTCAAGCCGTCAGCTAAGACTTCGACTTTTACCTGTCCTTCATTGTCTTCGCTGACGTTTTCCTCTTCGTCCTGATGAGGCACAGGGCTGGCGACGGAGTTTCGACCGGTAGAATTTGCGGATAAGACAAAAGAAGAGGCAAAGATAATCGCCCACAAAAGTCGGACGCGCAGTGGCTTAGGCATCACAGTTCCGGAGAAGTCGTTGTCGGTCAAGTTGGTATCAATCAACCCGATTCTCACTAGCGACTACCGCAATTGCAAGTGTCGCGGTGGATCATTGCCAGGGCAATTCCAGCTGATCCGGTTCAACCTTGTTTCTTTCTTCCAGCAGGCGACGGGCAAATTCGGGATGAACCGGAACTTTGTACTCTTTTGCTCCAAGCCGGCTGGCGGTCACTTCCGGAATTTCTGTTCCGTTGCAGAGCCTGCATTGCGAAATCGTGACCCGCTTTGTCTTTTTCACCTGACGGGTTTTATCGTCGCCTGAGTTTCCCGCAGTCACTGCTGAAATGACCCATCCGACGGGACCGAGGAACATGTGAAGGA
The DNA here is from genome assembly GCA_039029995.1 of Planctomycetota bacterium. GTDB lineage: Bacteria > Planctomycetota > Planctomycetia > Pirellulales > Pirellulaceae > Mariniblastus. Next base: position 64 of record JBCCFB010000275.1, on the reverse strand, counting down.
TCAGATGAGCAATTGCAGAACCTGCGCTCGGGCCCTTCTGTTCCACGGTATGCTTCAGCGCGAT
>JBCCFB010000274.1:0-8445 GCA_039029995.1 Planctomycetota bacterium | reverse complement strand
GTATTGTCGATGATCAACCGGTCACGGTTTTTGTTGACCGCGTCTCTTCAGATTCAGATGACGTTTCATCGACCGGCGATGACGGATTGTTTGTACATCGCACCGAGCGGGATGGGCTCGTTTTCTACGAGGTCTCACCGTTCGATTCGCCGCAGGTTACACGGTATATGATCCGTCCCGTAGACTCGGGCCGCCCCGGATTGTAACTATCGGCCGGTTTCAGCTCGGGCAGTTGGACGGACTTCCGCTTCGTACGCCAGCGAGCCTTCTATCCGCCCGGAGCTTCCGCGCCTTCTATCCGCCCGTAGCTTCCGCGTTTTCGGCGGCCGCATCGCTGACGACCTTTCGATCCCGATTGGCCGCGATTCGTCGCGCTGTCTCATCGACAATGATTCCGATCAATAGAACGAATCCGATCGTGAACATTTCCAGTTGACTCGCAATTCCGATCATGTCCGGAGCGTTGTAAAGGACCCGCATGATCGAGGCACCAATGATGACGCCGAGGATGGACCCCTGCCCTCCCCTCAGCGAACATCCGCCAAGGACCGCAGCTGCGATCGCATAAAGCTCATAAAAACTGCCGTGTCCTGACGGTTCGACGTTGTTGCTGTCCAGCGTGAAAAGTACCGAGCCGATTCCGCCACACAGCGCGCACAGAACATAAGCCATGACCGTTATTCCGTCGGTGTTGATTCCACTGTAGCGAGTTGCCTCTTCATTGTTTCCCAGAGCCAGGAAATAGCGTCCCCAGACCGTCGTGTTCAGGAACAGGGCCGCGAGGGCTCCGATAATTAAAAGGAAAAAGAACGGTGTCTGTACAACGGTCTGATGAATGGCCGTGTTTCCAAGCAGCCAGAGGATGGCGAAAAAGCCGGTCATGATCCACAGAGCCCGGCCGGTATTGCCGCTACCTTTGGTCCAGCTACGCCCCATCCAGAGAATGCCGCCCATCAAACCTGCCATGCTCAAAAAGATCGAGCCCAGTTTTAGAAGGATGACGTTCACCCCGGCAACGAACCGGTCATCGGCATCCGCCTCAACGTTGGCTTCAAAAGCAGCAGACATATCGGTCAGCGAAATTGTCTCGTCACCGATCCACCGCCGCGCCAGTATCAAAGCGCCGACCCAGAGCCCGGTAAAGATGAGTGGCAAAGCCCAGGCAAATTTTCGAGCACCTTCAGCGGCCGTGGACATCAAGTTTCTGCGACCTGTCCACACCGTCAACGCGGCAAAGCAGGCCAGCATCGGCCAGAAGGCGTAGCTCATAAGGACAGCGGGACGGCCGATCGCCTGGTCAGGAATGCTCAAAGTGAAAAATTTGAATTCCATTCCCGCTATCGTGGCCATCGTCTCGCCGAATTCCGTCTCCCAGCCGTTCCAGTATCGGGAACTGGACACAACTGCAAGGATCGCACCGATCAGCAGGATCATGTAGCCGTTGGTTCGCGCTTCGGAGTCGTCTCTTGAGCGCTTGCTGATAAATGACTTCCAGATACCGGCTAGAATTAACAGGACGGAGAAGAATGCCATGACTGCCGTCACCGTGCACGGTTTGCCGATCGCAAGCAGACGCAGCGAGTCGTTGTATTCAGTGCCAAGACCCTGTGTCTTGTCCCCCGTCAGATAGCGGCTGAGTCCGCGATAACACATCAGTCCGCAAAGTGTGACCACAAAGGGCTGTAGTTTCAGTCGCGTGATCAACAGCCCGTGAAGCAGCCCGAGATGCGCGGACAGCCAGAGCGCAAGTCCGACTGCTACCGCCATCGTCAACCATGCGCCCTGCTCGCTGCTGCCGAGCAAAAGCGAACTACCCGCCAGTATTATGCCGCAACCGATCAACACGGCTTTCCACTTAGCTGCGTGGCCCGGGCCGTATCGCTTGCTGACGAATGCATCAAACGCGGCCCACACCGCGCCCGCGACAAGCAGTTCCATTCCGATCCACCAGAGGAACCACGCGCCGTTTTCACCCGGTGGATGTTCGCTGAACGACTTCAGCGTCATCGTCATCGTGCAACCGACCAGCCCGATCAGCGAGCCTGTCGAAAGATCGATGCCTCCCGTCACGATGACCAGAACTGCCCCGATGCCGATGATGGCAAACATGCTGCTGGAGCGCAGCAGATTTTGAAGGTTGTACGGCTTGATGAACGCGTCATTCAAAAGCGCTGTCGCTACGCAAACGTAGATCAGCAGCAGAATGATCCCGACGATTTTGTTGGATTTCATTTCACACCTTCTTTGAGGTGGCCACCCGTTGCGAAATGCATGACCGCCTCTTCAGAAAATTCGTCTCGATTCAATAAGCCGCCGATAGAGCCTTCGTGCATCACAATAATTCTGTCCGCCATTCCCAGCACTTCCTCCATGTCACTGGACACGAAAAGTACCGCAACACCATCCTGAGACAACTCATCCATGATGCGGTAGATCTCCTGTCGTGCTCCGACATCAACGCCGCGCGTAGGTTCGTCCATGAGCAGGATGCGCGGTTGCATTGCCAGCCATTTCGCGATGACGACTTTCTGCTGGTTCCCGCCTGAAAGGAATTTGACCGGCTGTTCGAGGTGCGGCGTCCTCGTTTTCAAGCGGTCTTTCATCCGCTGCGCAAGACCGCGTTCCGCCTGCACGTCCACCAGTCCGACCCGCGCGAGCGAATTGAGCAGCGGCAATGAAGTGTTTTCCCGGATCGACATCTCAAGAATGATTCCCTGGAGTTTCCGGTCTTCGGGGACCAGGCCGATTCCCAGCCGAATAGCGTCGCGACTGTTGTTGATTTCTTTGAGTGCCCCTTCTACATGAATCTCCCCGCTTAGCGCTGGAGTGATTCCGAAAAGAGTCGTCAGCAATTCGGTTCGCCCCGCACCGACCAGCCCGGCGATACCGACAATCTCACCACTTCTTATCTCGAATGAAACATCGTGATCAGGGAAAGCAGGTGTCCTTAGTTGGTCCACTTGCAGTACCGTCCGCTCTGTGTCTGCTTTACTGCGGGCATAGATCTCAGAGAGCTCGCGACCGACCATCAACTCCACCATTGTTCCATGGCTGATGCCCGCTTTTTCGAGGTTGCCTGCATTTTTCCCATCGCGGAGTGCGACCACACGATCAGCGAGCAATTCAACTTCTCCCAGCCGATGAGAGATGTAGATAATGCTGACGCCCTGCTCTTTGAGCATGCGGATAATTTCGAACAGATTTTCCGACTCGCGCTGTGAGAGGCTGCTCGTCGGTTCGTCCATGATCACGATGCGGGCGTCCGTCGATACTGCTTTTGCGATCTCGACCATCTGCTGCTGGCCGATCGTCAGTGATTCGACCAGTGCAGTTGAAGGCACGTTCAGGCCGACGCGTGAAAGTACCTGGTCTGCTTCCGAAATGCATTTGCCGTCATCAATGAACCCCAGTCGCCTCGGTTCACGACCAAGGAAAATGTTCGCGGCAACGCTCAGGTTGCCACACAGATTCAGCTCCTGATGAATCAGGGAGATGCCGGCTTCAGTCGCCTGTTCCACGGAGAGGATTCTCGTCTCCCAGCCGTCGAGAAGAATTCTGCCGGAATCCGGCGGCTGAATGCCTGCCAGGATTTTCATCAGCGTCGATTTGCCGGCTCCGTTTTCACCGATAACCGCCAGAACCTCTCCGCCGTGAAGATCCAGACTCACCTTGTCCAGCGCGATGACGCCCGGAAAACGCTTGGACAGCGATTCCGCTTGAAGAATGGGTGAGGCGGGAGTGTTCATGCTTGATGCGGCTGAAAAAGAAAGACGGGTGGCGAACAGCACGTCGTCACCCGCCTCGTATATGTAACCCGGCCCGACTAGTTGTCGCCGACCAGTTCAGCCAGTTCTGCCTGAAATTCTTCGACGTTGTCCTGTTGAATCTTGCGGGCAGGAATGTCGATGAACTCGTTTTCCAGATCTGATTCGTCACCGCGTGCCAGCCGGTTGAGCACTTCAATCGAGCGATAGCCATACATGTAAGGATTCTGGACGACAGTGCCGACGCAATTGCCGTTCTTAATCTCTTCGAGAGTTCTCTCGTTCTCATCAAAGCCGACGACTTTGATCTCGCCGACTTTTCCAGCACTTTCCAGGGCGTCGAAAATGAACGGCGGGTTGTACTCGAACAGCCCTACCATGCAATCGATCTGCTCGTACTTGGCCAGCGCCTGCTCGGGGAGTTCTTTCTTGCGGGTGTCGTTGAAGTCGTCGACGCGGGTTGCAAGGATCGTATAGTTTCCTTCGGTGATTTCTGATCCGGGCTCATCATAGCGTTCGGGATCGTGGCTGCGTCCGAAAATCTCGTCTATCAAGCCCTGCCGGCGCAGTTTTGCGTTATGTTGCTCCAGTGATCCGATGAAGATCACAATGTTTCCACCATCAGGCAAAGCCTCTTTGACCAGTTCGCCTGCCATTCTGCCGGCGTCGTAGTTCGACATGCCGATGTATACAAGGCGGTTCGTGTCAGGTGCATCAGAGTCATGTGTAATGAAGAAAGCGTTGTCGCCGACCTCATTGAGGATGTCTGTCTGGTTGGCCGGGTCCACGGGGCTGACGGCGATCCCTTCTATGCCTTTGCCGATCAGCTGTTCCAGCATTCGTTTCTGGTTGGCGGCACGTCCGCCTTCCGCCGGAGGCATCTTTACTTCTACATCGCATCCCAGTTCCTCGCCGGCCCGCATGGCTCCCGTTTCGGCAATCTTCCAGAAATTGGCGATCCCGTTTGTGACAAACGCAAGTTGCGGTCGCGAGTCATCTCCTCCATTTCCTGCATCCGGAGAATCAGAACAACCTGCGATCAGGCAAACGGCCAGCAACAGAGCAAAGAATTTGAAACAGCTTTTCACCTTTTTTCTTTTGAAACAGAGATTGCTAAGTCTTTGAAGTTCGCACTGCGGCACCAGGAGGACCGCAAGGGAAGTTCACTAAATGATTGACAACCGGATTCTAAAAGCAGGCGAAAGCAAACTCAACGGTTCAGCCGATTTAGAGCAATCGAAGTGTGTCTTTTCTGAGGTTAAATGCGCAGGTCAGGAGGTTTCAGAAGACCTGTCCCGTCTTTGGATGACGACCCATCCTCATCGAATTGTTTTTCGGGCTCATTGCGTACAGGTACGAACGCCCCTGAGTCTGCTCAGTTTCGAAATTCTCTCCAGTCGATAATGCGGCCGTCAATCTTAACAGTGACCAGCGAAGGGTGTCCGTGCAGCGGAGAAAGATCCTCAACACCGGTCTTCTCGAGTATCAGGTAGTTCAGCTTAGGCAGTTCTGCCAGCGCGGACACGTCGGTGATCGACGTGCGACTTAGATCCAGCATTTCCAGATTGGTTAGTTGTGCGATGACGACCAGGTCGTCGTTGTCGATGGAAGAACTCCCGGCATCAAGGAACTGGACCGAATCTTTGGCACCAAGTAACGGCGAGTGGTCTTCGATGTCGCTGTTGCGGATTTCTACTTTTGCAAGCTGTTCGAACGGGCTGAGGTCTGGAATGGCTGTACAGTTGTTCAGATAAATAGTCTGAACACGAGTAAATTGCTCTTCTGGTTCGTCAAGACTCATGTCATAGCTTATCCGGCCACCGAGCTGGCGAACTGTATCAATGGCCTCAAATTCAGAATGAACCTTGGGCCGTCGCCAGACGATTTCCTGATCTGCAGGGAGGGCGTGCTCTCTTCCCATTTCGGCCAGTAGCCAGTGAGCGGTCCGACGAATTGGAAAGAAACGCTCGGCATATATTTCATTTTCAGTTTCCCGGACAAACGTGTCAGAGCCGATCGTTGTGTCCAGTAAGCTGACGAAGAGTTCCACGTTGTTCTCGCCCTCGTGTGATGCCAGAATGTGCATGGCATCGACATAAGGCTCTCTTGTTCTCCCTGACACGCCCGACTGGCTGGAGTTCATTGCCCTTGCATCCCGGCGCTGATGCAGCAAATCGCGACAGAATTGGAATACGCGCTCGTCTGCGGGCGCAACCAGGATCTCAAACGGAGACGCCCTGATTTCCAACGAATCCGAAATTTCGTATTCCGAATTCGCGTCGAGTGTTTCTCGAACAAGAAGATCAAGGCGCTGTGCATCGACATAGTGTTTTCGAGTAAAGTCGTGCCAGATTGTCCGCGCCCTGCCCATCCGCAATCCCGATTCTACGAGGTCAGCCCTGTACGGCCACAATTCGGTTTCGATGCGCTGGTTGCCTTCTATCCGGAGTTTGTCCCCGTCAGCAGTAACGAAGAACAGAAACTCTTTTGAGGATTCGATGCTCTGGCGCAGGAATTCAAATTCGAAAGGCATCAACAGAGCATGAAGCGTGACTTCATTTCCCGCCTGGCCTTTCAGTATTTCCTCGACTTGGACTTCAATCGCGAGGTCGTAGGCACGGTCAGTCAGTTCGCCCTCCGGGAACTGGAAGCTGGTAATTTTCGCGCGGAAGATCATCGAGCAGGTGTGGCACTTCCATGAGAGCGTAGGGTAACGCTCAGGCACAGGTTGAGCGAAAAGCGCGGTGCCTGCGACCAAAGTCATTGATACAAAAAACCCGCAGACGACCAGCCGGAATTTTACGATTGGGTTTTCGAAGACGGTCCCTGCCATGAAAGCGCAGGACTGGCGGAGCAATCGAAGTATTTCATTCATGGGATCAAAGTACCCGGAATCTGTGTTTGATTCCCTGATTACCTGTAGCGGGCATGAATAAGCTGTAATGAAAAGATTCCGTTTGTAACGGCACTTTAACAAATCCCGGAAATGCCTGTCCGGTTTCCAAAGCGCTTTTCGATACCACCTGACATTTTTTGAGACGAATGCATCTCAGTATTTTACGAGTCGATACCGGTAAAACGATGGAAATGTAAAGCAGGTACATCAGTCCGATTGCCTGCTGTCTTGCGCAGCCCCGTGAAAACTTTCTTTGCTGGACGAATCGATGTCTACTCAACTGGCTTCAAGCAATCATGCTGTCGGAACCGCGGCTGTACCTCACCTGAAGTTGCCCGGTGCACAAGACGCCCAGCCGCGCTGTGTCTCGTTCTGGCAACTGGGAACACAGATCACAGGCGGTCACTGGTTTGAGCTGTATCGCGCAGCACCGAAAACCCTCCATGAAAACGACGGATTTGACTACGTAGTCAAACTCATCAATCCGCATCTGACCGGCGATGATGCAGCACGCGCAGTTGCGAGAATGGGCCGTGAAGCCGTTTCGACGGATGTTGTCGAGCATCGAAGCGTCATTCCGCTGCTGGACGCAGAACTGGATCAGGCGCCTTTCTATCTGGTTCAACCATGGATTGCCGGAGGCTCATTCGACAAGTTTCTCGCGATGGCTGACACCGTTTCTTTGACGCGCATGCTCTGGATTATCAGGCAGATTGCCGAGGCGCTGGTTGCCGCACACGAAAAAGGCCGGATACATCTCGGACTCGAGCCCTCCCATGTTCTGGTTGGTAACGGCGGTCGGGTTTCCCTCATCGGATGGTCCAACTCGCACGCTGTTGACCAGGTTGTGAGCAAGCGGGAGATTCCCCTGCAGCTGGCACGCTACACCGCTCCTGAGTGCTTTGACGAGGGCTGTCCGGCAAAGAAAGCCTCGGATGTGTATTCTCTGGCCCTGTTCATCTATCACGGATTTGCTGGTCATACACCATTTCATGGCGCAACCCATCAGGAGATTGCAGCCGCTCACCAGAACAAAGACGTGCCGTCTCTGATTCGACACCAGCCGCTCTGCCCGTCCAGATTGAGCGACCTTGTTCAATGGATGCTCAATTCCAATCCGGCGGATAGGCCATCATCGCGTGAAGTGCTCGATCAGCTCATTTCAATTGAAATTGAGAATCTCTCGAATCCTGCTGTTTTGAGTTTGTAACTACGGCTGAAATCAGTCCGGGTAATTACAAGTTCCCACAGTAACTCAAGCAAATCATCGCGTTCGTCCAGCGGTTTCAACTCAACGTCCGGCAAAGGCATGTGCCCGTCGTAGCATCGGAAAAGAAGTCGAACTCTAAGGGCAAACCGATCACGGCTTTCATCTGAGCCCGCAAGTCCGGCGACGATGTCACCATCTTCACCGGCCGGCTAGCTTTACCGACCGGCCATCTTCACCAGTTCGCCATCTTCACCAGCTCGCCATATTCAAATCGCGGACGAGCGCCCTGCGGGTGCAAATCCAACGGGGAATTCGGCGTTGCATTCAATTGAATTGCGGCTGCTCAGGCAGATCAATAGTCGGCAGGTGGACGGGCGATCGTGCTGACCCGTGAATGCCGACTTTTCTGAACCCTACGTACCGTCATAACCGGTTTCAACGATTCAGTTTCCGCCGTCCCGTCAACAAAGTGACCTACAGTTCTTCGACCGATCTCCGGACATTCGGGGGTGGAACCGGACAGCATTGAAATCGAGCCCGCTATGAATTCTGCCTATGTGACAGTTGCAATTCCG
>JBCCFB010000273.1:0-8465 GCA_039029995.1 Planctomycetota bacterium | reverse complement strand
AGTTAAGAAAGTTGATCAGTTACAGTCTAAAATTTCTACCCTCACCAACAATAACAATTCAAACAACAAGACATCATCTAACAATCTAAAGAAATCAACGCTCAGCTTCATCACTCGGCGCCGACTGATAACCTTCCAGATTCATCATGGCAAATCGGGACGCATTCCACATCTTGTTGGAGAAGTTGCGCCCTTTTTCAAATTGTTCACTTGTCGAAAACCCGCGAGCAAGGGCTTTATCTTCTTCCGATTCCGCCCACTGTGTCGCAAACTCCTTGCCGCATTTCGGACAGGGAACGCGCGGTAGCTGCCGGATTTTTTTTGTCTGTTCGAAATTCGCTCCGCAATGAGGACATTCAAACTGTACCGGCATTCGACAGTCCTGGGTCTCGGTAGCAAGATCGGCCATTCCGAAACGCAAAGCGTCCGTTCCGAATTTTTCGATGACATCCAGCGGATCAATTCCGTTGCCCTTTGACTTGGACATCGTCTCACCGTAACCGTCCAGAATCTTGGGATGAATAAAGACTTTATCGAACGGAATGTCGCCGAGATTGTTGAGGCCCATCAACACCATCCGCGCGACCCAGAGAGTGATAATGTCGCGACTCGTGATGAGAGTACTTGTGGGATAGAAGTAATCCAGTTCCGGAGTTTTGTCCGGCCATCCCAATGTCGAATGTGGCCAGAGCGCGGAACTGAACCAGGTGTCGAGTACATCTTCTTCGCGCACCAGACCGATATCCGTCAATTGTTTTTCAAGCGGAGAGTCGTTCGCTTGAACACAGACGTGAATCGTCGCCGCCGGCAGCCCGAGCATCTTGCGCCGCGCTTCGTCTTTTTCACTGCTTTCTTCGATCTGAATGGAAGCATCGGCGAGGTCAAACCCCTCCAGGGCTTTTATCCTTTCAACCATCTCCTCGCATTGTTCACTGTTTTCAACCGGATGGGACCACACAGGAATCTGGTGTCCCCACCAGAGTTGGCGCGAGACCGGCCAGTCACGTTTTTCGCCGAGCCAGTCCAGATAGCCTTTGCGGTAACGTTCCGGGAAAATACTGACTCTTCCGTCAGTAACCGCATCCATCGCCGATTGCGCAAGCTGGTCCATCTTGACGAACCATTGATCAGCCAGCAGCGGCTCGATCGGCGTCTTGCTTCGGTCTGAATGAGGCAGCTCAATCTCCCGGTCTTCGATTTCACCGAGCAGTCCGAGTTCATCAAGATCAGCAACAACAGCTTTGCGCGCTTCTTTCAGCGTCATTCCGTTGTACTTGCCGGTCTCCGCGTTCAAGGTGCCATCCGGATTCATGACGTTGATCATGGGAACACCGGTACGGATCGCAACGTCATAGTCGTTGGGATCGTGTGCGGGTGTAATTTTCACGCACCCCGCGCCGAGTTCCGGTTTCGCCCATGTATCGACGACGATGGGAATCTCGCGATTCATCAGAGGCAGCATTATTTTCCGCCCGTCGTTCGCCATGTCGCGCAGCTGTTCAAGCGCGGGCAACATTGAAGTCCGGCGCCCGTCAAGTGCCTCGAGCTGCGCGTTGATGTTTTCCTTTTCGCTTTCCTTAGCGCTTTCGAGCTTTGCGCGCAATTCAGCTTCGACTTTGTCGAGGGCTTTTCCCGGATCGGGGTGAACCGCAACGGCGGTATCGCCAAGCATCGTTTCGGGTCGAGTTGTGGCAACGATGATGTGCTCAGGCTCGCCTTGCTTCGGATCAATAACTGGATACATGAAGTGCCAGAAATTACCCTGCACCGTCTTGGAAAAGACTTCGTCATCACTGACAGCCGTCTGTAGGAACGTGTCCCAGTTGACCAGCCGTTTACCGCGATAGATCAGCTGTTTTTTGAACAGATCAAAAAAGGTCACTCGAACCGCACGAGCGCATTGTTCGTCAAGCGTGAACCGAGTCCGTTCCCAGTCGCAACTGCAGCCCATCATTTTCAGCTGGCCGAGAATCCGCGTTTCGTACTGTTTCTTCCATTGCCAGATTCGTTCAACAAGAGCTTCGCGGCCGATGTCATGCCGGGTCTTGCCTTCTTCTTCTTTCAGGCGGCGTTCAACAACAGCTTGCGTGGCAATCCCCGCATGATCGGTGCCCGGCATCCAGAGCGTATTGAAACCCTGCATACGCTTCATGCGAACAACAACATCCTGCAGCGTATTGTTCAGCGCATGTCCGAGGTGCAATGCTCCTGTGACATTGGGAGGAGGGATAACAACCGTATATGGCTGGCGGGATGAATCCGGTTCGGCGTGGAAGCTACCGGCGTCGACCCACGACTGCATAATTCGTGGCTGAGCTTCCGCAAAATCAAAACGGGATGGAATTTCGTTATCCCTGGTTGTCATTTCAGCATTCCGGCAAAAAAGGACTGAATCTAGTTCTCAATTTATAAAAGAAATTGCCCCAATACCCAACGGCTCTAACGGCTCAGGGGAGCTTCATTCCTGGCAGACAGAAATCAACCTCTACGGTTCAGTCTCATCGGCACCCGGAGAGAGGCTGCTGAAATGCGGATTTGCTGACACAATCCTCGAGCGCGCTCATAGAGCACCTGTTCCTGCCGGACCATCGACGTAGAATGTCGGCTTAGTCGCCTCAGAGTCGGCCTCAATGCCGGGTTGCGCCCCGACTGACGCAAATGTCGAGGCAGACGCCTCTATCGAACGAGATTTATCCAGAATTCAACGGTTGCCATGTCGTCTGTCTCCCCGGTTTTTGAGTTCAGCATCACAGTCACAAGTGATGTCATCGACTCCAACGGACATGTGAACAATGTTGCGTACGTTCAATGGATGCAGGACGCGGCGATTAAGCATGCACGTTCGGTAATCCGGGACGAGATCTATTCCGAGTCCGGGACGACGTGGATGGTGAAATCTCATCACGTTGAATACATCGGCCAGGCATTTGCCGGAGATGCCATCGAGATAACCACCTGGCTGGAGAAGCTTCGCAAAGTGCGATGTACGCGCAAGTACGAATTCCGCCGGCAATCAGATCAATCCATGCTCGCAAGAGGCGAAACAGAATGGGTCTATATCCGCTCCACAGACGGGAAACCTGTCGCAATTCCAGATGAGATGATCGCAGGCTTCCGTGGGTGACGATGCCGGGTATTCAGTTCTGTGGAGCGACATTGGTTGATCAAGGAGTATTGGCGATCAAGGAGTAGTAACGAGCAGGTCAACAAAGTTCTCGATCGCGTCCAGCTTGCCTTGAATCGGCGCTTTTGCTGAGGCGGAAACATCCGGGTTGAAAAAGACTTCCCAGCTGACAGCGAAATCTTCGCGCGGATTAGTTCGCGCGTAGTTGCTGTAGAAATTCGTGGCACTCAAATACCAGGAGCTTCCGTCATTTGACTGGGTGTATTCGTTGCTGTTCGGGTTGGTGTCGGTCCAGCCGCTTTGTGCTGTAAAGTCGATCCAGTTGCTTTCGGCGCCATTTCCAATCGTGGCCATTTCCAACTCACTGTCCCAGTTGTGACCGAATTCGTGAACGAGAACACGGGACCAGCTCGTATTGCGCCATGCCACCGTTTCGTCCCAATCGAGCATCCGGATTTCGCGGTTGTACGTTGTAAACGGAACCCACTGTCCGCCTTGATATTCGTATCTCGTCGTCCAGCTTAGATAGTTGGTTCCAGCTGCACCGTTCAAGTAGCTGTACTTGAAGATCCGTAGTGGATCAGTTGTCAGGCTTCCCTTGAGCAGTGTCGTGTTGTTGGTAACTGCCTGCATTCTGGCCAGCCCCCAGTCCATCACATCAATTTCGACGTCATTCCAGTTGCTCGTATTGTCAATGAACTGGATCTCAGCATCCTCTGTGGCCATGTCGCTGATCACGTCAGATGTCTGAGTCAGAAAACGATCGGCGCCGTCACCGCCGTACAGCGTGTCCGCATCGCCGAGGGTTCCACCAAACAGGGAATCCATGCCAATACCACCGCGGAGAATATCAACACCGGCCTCACCACGAAGAATATCGTCGCCGGCTGCACCGGTCATCCAGTCATCGCCTTCGCCACCGCTGACATGGTCAACGCCATCACCACCATTGAGAGTGTCGTCGCCGGTTCCGCCGGTAAGCGTATCGTCCCCGTCCTGACCGTAAATCGAGTCTGCTCCCGCGCCCCCTTCAATCGTGTCATCTCCGGTGTAGCCATAGATAGTGTCACTTCCATCTCCACCGTCGAGGACGTCGTCGCCCTGGTCCCCCATCAGGAAATCATTGCCGGTTCCACCGTATACCGAATCATTGTCGTTACTTCCTCTGAGGCTGTCATTTCCGGCATCTCCATAGACCTGATCGTTTCCTGCCATCCCGTAGACCTGGTCGTTGTCATTACCTCCGTACAGGATGTCAGCGCCGGTGAATCCTGCGATGAAGTCGTCCCCGTCGTGTCCATAGATGGTGTCGTCATCCCAGCCACCATTCAGATTGTCGTCACCTTCGTTGCCAAACAGCTGGTCGGCTCCATAGGCTCCTTCAACAATATCATCGCCCTCACCGCCATAAAGAAGATCATTGCCGTCGTGGCCGCGAAGCGTATCGTTACCTTCGTTTCCGGAAATCGTGTCATTCCCGGAACCACCAAGCAGCAGGTCTGAGGCTGAACCACCTGTGAGCTGGTCATTTCCGGAGTGTCCGTATGCGGTGCTGCCGATTGACGAATTGTTCAGAAAAATGTCATCGCCGCTGCCGCCGGAAAAAACGATGCTTTGAACCTGGCTGAGTCCATAGCTCGCACTGGCGCCACCGTCGGCCGTTACATCAAGTTGATTTCCGTTTTGAACAACCTGCCCCCAGTTGTCGCCTGAGTCGCCGTTGATGGTCACGGTACCTGAACCGGCATCCCAGCTGATCAGAGACGCAAGAAGCTTGCGACTCTCTAGAACGCGATATTGAAACTGGTCCGGCTGGCGGCGCGACGGTCTGATTGTCATCGTGATTTCCGGGGTCACGGAGGATTACGACTGGTTAAGAAGAAGTTCGTATCTGAACCGTATGCTTCTTTTCTCCTGTAAGCGGTCTCATTCACAAAGGATTGCGAGAGTCCCTCCATTTGCCGGCTCGAGAGTCAGTCGATGTGTCACAACCGGCACAAGCCGCAGAAAGAGATCAGAGGTTTGTACTGAAATTGCTTGAATGATCCCTGTGAATCGAGGAAACTTTCTGGCGTTGCATAGCGCTGGCACAGTAAACAGACCGTTGTGTGCTGCGACCGACAATGACTGACGGAGCAAACGATGCCTAAATGGTGCGACACGAAAATCATCAGCCGGACCGTCTGGACCGAAGGTCTCTTCACTATCCGAATCGGTGGCACCGATGTTCAGGAATTCAAACCGGGGCAGTTTCTTCATCTCGCTGTGGAAGCGGAAGAAGGAAAAATAATAAACCGGCCGTATTCCGTCGCGTCGCCTCACGGTGAAGAGCTCGAGTTCTTTATCGTTCTGGTTGAAGACGGTGAGCTTACACCTCGATTGTGGGCACTCAGGGAAGGCGATCCCATCAAGGTATCCGAGCGAGCGGCCGGTAGCTTTACTCTGGCCAAATCACCGGATGCAGATTGTCTCTGGCTGATGGCAACGGGAACCGGGCTGGCGCCCTATATTGCGATGCTGAGAACCGAAGAGCCGTGGGAACGATATCAAAAGATCGTGGTCGTTCACGGTGTCCGATACCATGCAGACCTTGGCTACACGGAAGAACTAGGCGCATTCGAGCAAAAGTATCCGGACAGATTCAAGCTGATCCAGTCGCTGACGCGAGAGGACACTGAGGACACTATGTCCGGCCGCATCCCGGGGCTACTTACGGACGGTTCACTGGAACAGGCAGCGGATTTCGAACTCAGGGCTGACAACTCCACCGTACTTTTGTGCGGAAATCCCGCTATGCTGGACGACATGGAAGACAAGCTGGGAAAACGAGACATGAAAAAACACCGTAGCAAGTCTCCCGGCCAGATTGTCCTCGAACGATATTGGTAGTTGCGACGGCACCTCAAGAAACCTCAGACCCGAACTCGATCTCTCAAATGGCGAAATCCCCTGAAGAGATGGCCGCCTCCATGAAGGCCAATCTCAAAGAAAAAACCGGCAAGACTTTGGCGCAATGGTTGAAAATTGCGAAGTCGGCTGGCCTGGACAAACACGGCCAGCTCGTGAAGTTTCTGAAGGCTGATCATGGCATGACACATGGGTTCGCAAACCTCGTAGCCCACGAACATCTCAGCGGCGGAAAAACAGAGTCCAGCGACACATTGATCGACAAACAGTATTCGGGCGCGAAAGCCGAATTGCGACCGATTTACGAAGCATTGATCCAGGCGATCAGCAAGTTCGGTGGCGATGTAGAGATCTCACCCAAAAAAGCTTACGTCAGCCTGCGCAGGAACAAACAGTTCGCAATTATTCAGCCGTCAACGAAAGACAGGGTGGACGTCGGAATCAATCTCAAAGGGACTGAACCTACTGATCGCCTCGAGAAGTCCGGCAGTTTCAACTCAATGGTCTCGCATCGCGTCAGAGTCACTGCGAAAAAAGAAGTCAACGCTCAACTGAAGAAATGGCTCAAAGCAGCTTACGAGTCTGCTTGAATAAAGCCTCAGCCGTAGTGCAACTCATCCTACCGATCCGGCTAGCTACGTAGTCTGTTCAGAATCGTTTCCTTTACATTTCCGGACAATCCATGCGCGAACTCAGTCGGCCGCGCCGTGTTCTACTTTGCATTGCCGTACTTGCGCAGGTCTGCACGATCGCGATTACGTGGCCGCTATGGCAGGTCCGGATTGATGTTCCCAACCTGCCGGTTGCAGACTTTCCGCAATTGTCTTTCGGCATTCTGATGTTGATTTCGCTGGTCGCCGTTTTGATCTGGCCGACCAGAGGAGCCTGGGGCCATCTAGCAGTTCTACTTCTGGCTTGTTTAGCCGATCAAACACGATTGCAACCACAGTTCTTTACGATCTGGGCGCTGTTGCTGGCCACTGCTGACGAACGGGCTACTCCGGTCGTCAGGTGGTACCTCGTTACGATCTGGCTGTGGACTGGAGCTCACAAATTCCTCTCACCTGACTGGTATGCCCATTGTTCCTTCCATATCGGACGGTCACTCGGCCTCGAGGAGAAGCAAGTTCTGGAACAGTTTGTTCTTGCGATCGTGATTGCGGGGTCTGAAGTCGTGCTTGGAATTCTGGCCTGGGTCAAACCACGCTGGGGCACTATTGGGTGCCTCATGCTGCACCTCGGGATTGCTGCTTTTCTCTCACCTCTGGGTAGTGACTGGAATTACAGCGTCATCCCGTGGAACTTCTGTATGGCACTGATAGGCGGGTGGATCCTATGGCAAGCGAATACCCGTCTTCCGAAAGGCAAACTTGAATCTCGTGCACTGATCGTTTTCCTGATCATCCCTGCTGGCTTCTATGCCGGCCTGGTTGATCGAAGCTTTGCCCACGTTTTGTATTCAAAGAACTATCCAAGTGCACTTATCACAAAAATGGATGGCAGTATCGAGCTAGTCGATGGCTGGGGAGATCTGGCGGTTCCATTCCCACCGGAACGAAGGCTCTTCCGGCAGTATTTCGAATTGACTGCGGAGCCGGGAGAAAAACTGCACATTTTTGAACCACGCGTCTGGCTGGAAGATGAATATTTGATCAAACGAGGTACAGGAAACGCGAGGTCCGTCTCCCGTGCAACGTTCCATCAGTCGGCAACAGATGTAGTGGAAGGAATTGAACTGGATTCAAGTCGTCTCATGCTGTTTCTCTCAAGAGCGGGCGTGACCATGAAGCGAAGAACAAAGCAATCCATGGTCTTTGCAGTCGCCTTCGATCAGGACGAACAGATTGAACTGCTGCCTTCTCTTGGTGGGCTTCCAAACACGGAGCAATTGATGCTCAATGGAACTTCTGTCGACGACAGCGACCTTGAACAGCTTCCGGAGTTGCTCAAGCTATCGGCCATTGGGCTCAATGATACAAACGTTACAAAAAACGGTCTGGCGGCGCTGAGCAAACTGCCCAGCCTGAACTATCTTGAATTTGATGGCCGCTCTTATAGCGGAGATGAGCTGCGCAATCTAATTGAAAGCTCTCAGGAATAGTTCGAACCCGGTTGATCAAGAGCATCTCCCGCCTGTCCCGCAAATTGCAAGTATCAGACCCTACTGTTTCCTCAACCGGCATCCCTCTATGCATCGAATCCAACCGGCTGTCCAGTTTTTCACCATATGCTGCCTTTGTAGTTTTTTCGTATCGACGACCGGTTTTGCGCTGCAAGTGGAAATCGAAAATCATGCTCCGGATTCCACCGTGCGATATCCTGTCATTCTCTTGAAAGGAAAGGCTGAAGGAGAGTTTGAAAACCTGCAAATTTCTAATCTGAACCCGAGACCTGAAGCAGGTAGTGTCAGACCTGTTTTTCATGATGGCAGATT
>JBCCFB010000272.1:0-8477 GCA_039029995.1 Planctomycetota bacterium | reverse complement strand
GTCAAAGTGGATTACCTGCTGATCGCCGCAGAACAAAGCTTCTGGCTCAAACCCGAATCATGGTGGTCAATCGCCCAGGTCGTAATGGGGCTGGGCTTTGTCATCTTTGTACATGAGCTTGGTCACTTTCTGGTCGCAAAAGCCTGCGGTGTGAAATGCGAAAAGTTCTATGTGGGCTTTGATGCTTTCGATATCAAATTCGGTGACACGGTTTTGATTCCCCGTTCCCTGCTGAAATGGAAGTGGGGTGAGACCGAATATGGAATCGGAATCATTCCTCTTGGCGGATACGTCAAGATGCTCGGCCAGGATGACAATCCGGGCAACATGGAAAAAGAAATCCAACGTTCCATGTCCGAAGGCGAAGAAGGCAGCCGTGAGGATATCGAGTCAGGCATGATGGATAGAAGCAAGATGGATCCACGCAGCTTTCTTGCCAAGAGTGTGCCTCAGCGAATGGCGATCATTTCGGCGGGAGTCATCTTCAACATCTTCTTTGCCATTTTGATGGCTGGCCTGGCGTTTAAACTCGGCGTGAACTATCCCCCGCCGATCATCGGAAATGTTCAACCCGGCAGCCCGGCCTGGGTGGAGGACTTGAACGGGATTGAAATCGTCAGCATCAACGGCAAGCACCGTGACGACTATCTTCCGTTTATTGACGTCCGGCAGGAGGTTGTTATCAACGGCGCGGAAAAGCCGTTGGAAATCGAATATCTTCCCGCAGGCTCGGAAGACGGAGCCGTCACGCGGACAATACAGGTCACACCCAGCTACAACGTCGATGCTGACTCCGGATTCGCTCTGCTCGGAATCAGCGAAACCATGTCAAACCGCGTTGCCGAGGAGAATCCGCTTAAGGAAGGCTTTGCAGCGGCGCGAGCCGTACCCGCAATTGAAGGCGGAGACGAAATTGTCAAAGTCGGTGACATGGAGATCGGCGGTGGCTTCGATTTGCGAAGAGCACTGACCGCAAGCGCTGGCCTGCCGGTAACGTTCGAACTGAAGCGCAGGATCGACCCTGAATCGGACAGCGACGAAGACTCCGCGTTTGAGACGATCGTCACCACCGTCGAAGCGAACCCGCGTCACGAACTCGGGCTGATCTTTGAATGGGACGCAATCAATGCGGTTCAAAAGGGATCGCCGGCCGATGAGGTAGGGCTACAAAAGGGAGACGTCATTCTGAGGATTGATGGTCAGCGTCGTGGAGACCTGATGACCTTTGATTATCGAATGACTGAAATGCTCCGCGGCGAAAATCCTCACGCGATCGATATTGAATTTGAAAGAGATGGCGAAACACAACATGTTACCGTGATGCCCAGATCGCCCCGCGTCGTTCCAATGACTCGTGGCGATGCACCTATCGCGATTGACTCACTTGGTCTTGCCATCAAACTGAAGAACACGGTTGAAGGCTTCCTCCCGGACAGCCCTGCTGAAGACTCGGGGATCGAGATCGGTGATGAATTGACTGATGTCGAGTTTATGCTCACTGACGTGCAGAAAGAGGATCCTGCATACGCAATGTATGTAGAGACTCCTTCAATCAACCTTGAGGAAATTCAAGTCGGCTGGGCCAAAATTGATGGCGATATTCAGGCGATGACCGAAGGAACGCGGTTTAAATTCACGTTTGACCGCGACGGAAAAGAGGTCGTTGAAGAGATGACCTTTGTCCTTTCGGAAGATGTGTTTCAGATTAACCGTGGATTTGTTCTGCAGGCTGAATCTGATTTCTATCAGGCCGAGGATTATGCCGGTGCATTGTCGCTTGGTGCTCGCCAGACGTGGAAGGAAACCACTCGTGTCTGGCAGACTCTTACCAAGATTGTGACAGGAAAGATTGCAGCAACAAATCTTGGCGGCCCCGGGATGATTGCAGTTGTTGCAACTTCAGAGGCTTCCGCAGGTACCTCACGCCTGTTGTTGTTCCTGACATTGCTCAGCGCCAACCTTGCGATCATCAACTTTCTGCCCATTCCGGTTCTCGATGGAGGGCATATGATGTTTCTCGCATACGAAGGACTGTTCAGGAGACCGGTAACTGAAAAGGTGCAGATCGTTCTGACCTACGTCGGGCTGTTCTTTATCCTCGGTCTGATGTCGTTTGTGATCCTCATGGATATCACACGCCTGTCAGGACTCTTCTAGCAATTGGCAACCTGTCGTTATTGGTAACCAGCCCGTAGTTATTGGTAGCCAGATAGACGCGTAACCTGAGCAGGTATTGCCAGGATTGCGCGTCTTGTCAGCGATCGGAATTTCGTCCGAATCGTCTGTTTTTTCGGGGAGGTCGCGGGTTTATTTCGAATCCGCGCTGAAACTCGTCGTTCTTATTCCCGCGAGTCACTAAAATCGACGCTTCGAGTTTGCCAGGTCGCGAATAAAGGCGACAGTCGGAAGTAGGTTTATTGATTCAAATTGGAGTAGTGAAAACTGATGTCCAGATCCAGACGGCGGTTTCTAAGTGACAACTTTACGATCCTGACTTCGGTGGCGATTTCGACTTCCTTCGGAGCCTTGTCTTCACGTCTGGCTATGGGAAGCCCGGCGAGCAGGCCGGAACTGGTTCCCGTCAACGACGCCAATACGGGCCTGCCGCTTCTCAGGCTTCCAGAAGGATTCAGCTACCGCTCATTCGGCTGGACGGGGGATGCGATGGACGATGGTGTGCTGACCCCGTCACTCCATGACGGTATGGGGGTCGTAAAAGCTGACGGGGATAAACTCACGTTGATCCGAAATCACGAAGTCAGCACAGACGGCGAAGCGATTCACAACGAACTTGGTGCCACCTATGACCCTCAGGCTCAAGGTGGATGCAGCCGGATGCATTTTGATTCTGTTACCGGCCAGTGGCTGGGTAGTCACATGGCTCTGTCGGGAACATCCCGAAATTGTGCCGGTGGCGTCACACCCTGGGGAACCTGGCTGACAGCTGAGGAAACGGTTCTCGGCCCTGACGACATTGACCGTTACAAGGATGACGCTGTCAGAAAATTCGAGAAGACGCACGGGTGGGTTTTTGAAGTACCTGCCGATGGTACTCCGACAGCCGAGCCGATTACGGGCATGGGGCGGTTTGTGCATGAGGCAGTCTGTGTTGATAGCGAGTCAGGCATTGTCTACCTGACCGAAGACCGCGATCCATCAGGATTCTATCGCTATGTTCCTGTGGAGCCCGGAAATCTTGCAGCCGGGGGCGAACTCCAGATCGCAGAGGTAGTTGGACAAGAGGACCTGCGAGGCGGATTCGAGAACGGAAGTAAATTCGGTATCAACTGGCACACGATTCCGGATCCTTCCGTTGCAAGTACTCCGGGAACGGAAACCCCGGACGAACTCGGCGTGTTCATGCAGGGTAAACAACTGGGCGGGTCAATGTTTGCGCGGCTCGAAGGCTGCTGGTTTGGAAACAACCTTGTTTATTTTGACGCAACGAGCGGTGGAGCCAAACAAGCGGGGCAGATCTGGCAATATGACCCGGCGTCTCAGGAACTGATGCTGTTGTTCGAGTCACCGGACAAACCTGTGCTCAACATGCCAGACAATCTTTGTGTCACCCCGCGCGGTGGAATCGTGTTGTGCGAAGACAACGACTACGGCGCAAACGAGTATCCGCAACGAATGTTCGGTCTATCGCCCGAAGGAGAGCTTCGCCTGTTTGCGGAAAACAACTGCATACTCAACGGAGAGAAGAACGGGTTCACAGGAGATTTCCGAACCAAAGAATGGGCGGGAGCAACATTCAGTCCCGACGGGAAATGGCTGTTCGTTAACATTCAGACGCCGGGAATCACTTTTGCGATTACCGGCCCATGGGACAGCACACTGCTGTAATCAGCCGTTATCCGGTCCAGCGACAACCGCGCTAGCCCCTTGCGCTTTTTGCACGTGGATGCGCCAGATCATAGGCCTTGCGCAGTCCGGCAGTGCTGACGTGGGTATAGATCTGTGTCGTAACCAGTGACTTATGGCCCAGCAGTTCCTGAACACTCCGGATGTCGGCTCCACGATCAAGGAGGTGCGTCGCAAAACTGTGTCGAAGGGTATGCGGACTGGTTCTAGAATCCAGTCCTGTGATCTTGAGGTATTTCTCCAGCATCCGGCGAATACTGCGATCCGTGATCCGTTTGCCGAATTTGTTCGTGAATACCGGCGTGCCATTTTTGGTCGCGTCCTTTTTCAGCGAGGCACGGTTCTTGAGCCACCGTTTCAAAGCGTTGACGGCATACCGGCCCAATGGAGCGAGGCGTTCTTTCTTTCCTTTTCCACGAACGCGCACCAGGCCATCAATGAAATCCACATCTTCTACGTTCATGCCGACGAGTTCGCTGACACGTAGTCCGGCGGAGTAGAGGGTTTCCAGAATTGCGCGGTCACGCAGTCCCATAGGCTCGTCTTTAGGAGGAGCTGATAACAACTCGCCGATCTCTTTGCCGGTCAGGAAATGCGGAAGCTTTCTCTGGCGCCTCGGATTTCGAAGTGGTGTAGCCGGATTCGACTCAACGAGCCCTTCACGTTGCGCGAACCGGAAAAAGCTGCGCAGCGACGCAAGCTTTCGCGAAATCGAACTGGGGGCATATCCGGCTTCGTGTAGAGCTGCCACATAATTCCTCAGATCAAGCGGAGTAATCACGCCCGGTGATGGAACACTTCCCGTGGTTTCCTCGAGGTAATCACAGAGGATAGTCAAGTCCTCGCGGTAGGACTTGATTGTCAGATCGGAGCTGTTGCGCTCAACGGTCAGGTAACGCAGAAATCGTTCAATGGTCTTCAGCATTTTTTGAGCCTGAACCGGATGTTTTTCGGGCGTGTTCGATCGAGCTTGTGAATTCAACAAAAAAAGCGGCACCGCTGCTGACGTTGGTCGGCAGGAGTCCCGCTTCAGAAATTCGGATTTTGGCAGCTGTCTAGAATGAAGTCTCTTCATCTGACAACAGGTCGCCAACCTGCGGGTATTCGAACCGGCTTTCGACGACCGCTGGAGCGTCGGCAGGTGTTTCTTTGCAGTTGTTACGGATTTTCTGGCTTAGGACAGCTGCGTCATACCAGGAAAAACTAAGTTCCGAGTTCGAAGCGTAACGCCCGAGCGTTCGAAGTGTTTCGCTGCGATTGTCGTCGTTGTAAAGAAAAAGGTAACGTTCTTCACCTTTTACTAAAGCCAGTACGTTGATGTCTTCTGACACGTATGCCACCCCTTGTCCGTGTTCCGCCAAATCGCATTGCTGGCATCCGGCCGTCTATGCCAGCGTTATTCGAAGTGCAATCGACGGGGATCTCCTGTTGCGTTCCATCGTCTTGCCAGAGGTGCTTATCGGACGCTGCCCCCATTTCGCGTTACCTGAGTTCTCATATCAGTGACCACAATTTCCCGAACGCAATCGCATTGGCGGCGCAATCGTAACTGCATGTCCTGCTGGCATGGACTTCAGGTCAATCAACTGGTGCAGGTTGAACGACCCGAACTCCGGGTGCTTGCGAAATCAGCGGTGTCTCAATCGTCAGGCATCGTTTGCAAGCGAGCACGGATACGAAAAAACGCCGCAAGCCTGCATGGCTTCCGGCGTATGAGTTAAGTTTGATTTCGATATCAGTCAGTGTTCGTGTAACCTGCCTCCATGGTTTCGAATTGACTTCTAGCGGGACAACCGACGCAGCAAGGCTTCTTCGGGAATCTGCGTCACTTGAGTGCTTGCAACAAGGTCTGTCCGCAGAATGTCCTTTTCTTTTTTGTTGGACGGCAACGTGAACTGAACGATAAATCCGCCAACCTGAATTCCTTGAGCCTGACAGGTTGGTGGCCAGAAATCTTCGGCACGAGTTGCTAGAGCACGTGCAAGCAGGCGTGTTGCGCGACCGGAAAATCCTCCCAGCACCATCTCCAGACGCCCCTGGGATTCACGGTGCACGTAATAGACAAACGCTACCTCCTCTTTCGGGCTGTCGCTTTTGCAGCAGACCCATTTGCCCGTTGCATCCTCGTAGTAGATCCCGGGACCTTCGTCTTTCACGTCTTTCGAAAGGTTTGTTCCACCAACGCAAGAGGCTGGATGCGGGTCGTGATCGCGATAGCGGATGTAAAACGGCAAGCTGCGATCCGACGCTTTGTCGATCCCATCCTGTGAAATAAACGGTTCGCAGTTGAATGAATGCGAGAGAACGAGTTCGACGACAGGATTACTCTTAGTGCTGCCAACGCCGACCAGTGCTTTGTCACCCTTGGATTCCGAAAACTCGTTGTACACGAGGCTTGCTCGCGACATCACTTCATCGTCTGACGCCTGTCCGGGGCTCCAGACGAGTGATTGCTTGAGGTGCTCCGGCTGGGGAATGATTTCTTTTTCCGGTGTCTTTTCCCCATCAGACTTGCGGAGTTTAGCCGTGCCACCAAGCGTGGTGACGCCGTTGAGCAGCTCACCCATCAAGACCGAGTCTGATGCGACAACAAACGAAACATCCGTTTCGGGAGAAACGTCGCGACGAACTCCAATGCACATCTCCATGCGACGTCGCCGCGCGAGTAGTTCCCAGAAGTTTTCCGGCTCAACGGCAAACAATGCTCCCGGCAGCTGCTCGGGCGTGGCATGACCATGCTCGATCAAGTAATCGCAGAGGCGGGACAGCGCCTTTAGCGGGATGTACTTAACTTCATTCTTTAGAAGGGCTGCAACCTGATGCCTGTCCAGGCCGGTGTATTCAACGATTGATTTGATTGTTCCCGGTCGTTTTCTTGGATCGGGAACGTGACCAATGATTTCGGCGAGTCGGAAACTGTATTGCATTGGAGCATCCTTTTGGCAGCCCGTGCGGGAATTTATGGAGCGTGATCGGGCGTTGCTTGTGTGTCAATTAGGCGAAAACGTGCCCCGTTGGTTTTTGCGTGGACCGAATCCACCTTAAATCCAGCATAGGCTGTCCAAAGTCAAATTCAACCCCGTAGATCGATAAGAGGCCGATTCCCCCCGTAAAGAGGTTGATTGTGAGTGGCATAGATAAGCTGCGCATGCCGATTTGTGCTCGCGATATTGCAGAAAACCAGTCGGATAAGTCGTCTGGATACCGTTTGTTGGTTCTGCTACGGTCCCGCCTCAATCAAATCAGGTAGAGGGCCGGGGCCACGTCGTGGGCGGTCCGTTAGGAGCTATTCAAATGAAATTCGCGAAAGCAATTACCGCTGTGGCGGCCATTCTGGCTGCTTTTCAGTTTCCCGGTACGGTTGACGCGCAGCAAGAGCGCGGATTCAGACTTCCGTTCCGTTCCAGAACAGCAAACGAAGCTGTTCCGCAGAACAATGGAACACTGACGGCTCAGGCGGGGCCATGGATGATCATGGCGGCGTCGTTCCCGGGAGCAAACGCCGAATTCCAGGCTCGGGCTCTCGCAGAGGAACTGCAGGCAGCGGGAATGAAGGCATACGTCTTTCAGCACACGTTTGAGCACCAGAACACCTACGAAGGAATCGGTTGGGAAGTCGTTGAGACCAATGGTCAGCAGTCGATCCGCCCCAAACGAATGACGGCTCTCAATACACCGGACATTACAGAGGTTGCTGTACTGGTAGGTGATTTTCCAACGATCGACGATCCTGCTGCACAACGCGCGCTTGAGCAGATCAAATCGATGGTCCCGCAGTCGATGGCTCATTTTGATCCTGACCGCACAGACGACGTCAGAATCGTACGCGAAATCGCACGACTGGTGACTTCAAGGTCGCGCGGTGGAGCGGGAGGTCCGATGAAGTCAGCCTTCATGATGCCAAACCCGATGCTTCCGGAAGGTTTTTTCGGTGGCCAGTTTGTTGATCATTTCATCCTTGATCACAACGCGCAGTATGACAATCCGCTGATGGATAACCCGAAGCCGTTTACTGTTCGTGTCGCTACATTCCGCGGCGCGGCAACGTTCGAGCTCGACGAGATTGCGGAAGCTGAACAGAACTTCAACTGGTTGCGCAGAAACAATCAGGCCCTGAGGGAAAGCAAGCTTGTAGAAGCAACGGCAAAAGCAACCTTGCTGACACGTGAGTTGAGGCAGCAGGGAGTCGAAGCCTACGAATTCCACGATCGTCATGAAAGCTACGTTTGCGTCGGCGGTTTCGACTGGATCACAAGAAACAACAGTTCTACCGGCCAGGAAGAATACAATCCTGCCGTCGTCGATGTAATCAACCGCTACAAGGCCGTCGTTCGCGACTTCCCCGGCGTTCCCAATGCGGTTCAGCCTCAATATCTTGAGAGCCTTCGAGGAACAGGCATCGTATTTGATGCCCAGCCTATCCCTGTTGCAGTCCCGAGAGCACAGACTCATGCTGCACAGGCAGGTGCAAGACGGATGCGTTAGTCGCGCCGGACAAGTTCGAAGACAAATCAAAAAACGCGGTCCAACAAAGTGTTGGCCGCGTTTTTTTTGTTCATAGGATCTGTTCTGATCCTCCGGGGCCTCCGCCGAATCCACCTCGGTATATGAAG
>JBCCFB010000271.1:0-8510 GCA_039029995.1 Planctomycetota bacterium | reverse complement strand
GCCACTGAACTTTTTCGAGTTGAGAACCTTCAAATTCTACAAGCGTCTCATCTCTCGAAACAATTGAGTACGTTTGAGGAGACGCGTAACCGTTGAACTCAGACTCAAATGTGTACTTGCCGCAGGAAGAAACCAGGTGATTGTGGCGGGTAACCGGTGCGAAGGATTCTGCAAGCTGGAAGTTCTGATCGATTTCCCACATTCGTCGCTCGCTTCCAGGTTCGGTGTCGATTGAGAGTACCGCTGCATTTCCGGATTTGTACAGCCAGATATTTCGTCCAGTATTTCCCAGTTCCTCAGTGTCAATCAGTGACAATGTGTATTGGGAATCAACGACACTTTCCGTATCCAGAGAAAGTAGTTCGCGCTCCCAGTCACGGTCGATGCGATAGGAAACTGTGACTACGAATCCGTTTTCCATTGCGATGGCGTTTGCTATGGATTCATCAGAAAGTCCATCAATCTGCTCCAGTTTCCAGTCGGCAAGGTTGATAACTTTGGCCGCATCGCGACTACCTCGCTCCCACCACTCACGACCCCAGAGGATGAGGAACTTTCCGTTGACTCCCCATCTAATGCCACTAATCCATTCGAAGTCCGCAATCTCAATCGGGGGCCTGTCATCCGACAAATGGTCAATAACTTTGAGCTTTTTCGACTCGTTGCGATTGCGATCTGCTTCACCGAGTGCAAGGGAGTATCGGCCGTCCGGGCTGGTCACATCATGCTGGAGAAAGAAGTCGGAAAACGAGTGGCCACGTTCTGCAAGTTTCGGGAAGCTTGTAAATTCGTACTGCTGGATTTCGGCCCCGTCTGCCGGATCAAGTGAGGGAAGTATCAATGTGAAAAAAGGACTCGAATGGTTAAAGAGGGAAGACGTGACCGCGCCAGTCACAGCAAGCTGATCATCGTTGAGGCGGGTCACGTTTCCGATCGAAAATGATGTTGAGCTTTCTGCCGTCAGCAACTCAAGGCTTGTTTCGTCAGTTGCATAGTCAGCGAAACTTCCCGCCAGTCCATCGGTGTTCTTGTTCCAGACGATTGTTCGAAGACTATGCGAGATCGAAAGCCGGGTATTGGATGTCCATCGAAGCTGAGGCCTGGCATCAGGCGTAGACTCCAGGGCTAGTCTCGCGTCGATGGTGAACTGCTGTCCGGTCACCGTGTCGGTCAAAAGGACACGGCAGCCATTCAAAGCAACAGCAATCGTCTTGAGATCAGGGCTGATAGCGCAGTGTGAATTTGAAAAATCAAGCTCTTCAGGTTTGTGGGTCCGTTCGAGAACCTGGTCTGCGAGGCTCCAGATTTCAACCGAGCGAGAAGGGCCCAGAGGATTGTCGGGATCCTCAACAAAAATTGCGGCCCTTTGATTCTCACCCGACCAATTTACTTTGACTGCATTTTGTATCGCAAGCTTGAGCTGACCTGCCTGCAAGTCCCAGATACTGATTTGACTCCGTTCATTCGGTACTGAATACGTGGCTACATACCGGCCATCGGGCGAAAACGCGGCTTCGGCAACTGATTCACGGTTGGTGCCCGGAACCAGCCATGATGAATCGTCATCCAGTCGAAACAGCCGCAATCCCGTTCGGTCAAAAGCCGCAACTCTATAGGAGCGATTCAGTGCAAAGCTTGAGGAGTGGGTTTCAATGCTTCGGACTAGTTTTGCGCCGTCAGGTTTAACCAGCCAGACCAGAACCCTGTAATCTGATTGGTCAGAATTTTCTGCCGTCTTCAGTATCGCTGCATCTCCGATGAAGCAGCTGAAAGCAAGTAGCGCGGGATCACTGGAATCCCACGAAAGTTGCTGAATGCCGCCAGGCGACGGCAACAAAGAGATCAGCGTAGCCTCGTTGTTGTAGATCCGGATGAAACCATCTTCGTGCGCTGCCCACAACGTTCGGTCCGAATTGGGAATCAACTCATCGACGTCAGCGTCGACGTATTCGATGGTTGAAGTCCCTTCGCTGTTGTTGATACCCTCGGTCACGGAGGCATTCGGGGAGATTGCAGTTTCAGTGGATAAGCCTGCGTCAGCCAAAGTCATCGCCGGTAATGCATGAATGGTCCGGCGCATCTGCGCGTGCCCTGCATCTGTGTAAATGCTCTCCAGGCGAGTTGGATCTGCCCACACGGCTGGATTCGACGGAGTAACGAGCCGGGTTGGAGAACTCTCTCCATCGTCAGTATTTGCAGCCATCTCCTCTGACGTCGGAGGAAGCAACGTGACAGTGACAATTGTCTCTTCGCCCCGTCGAATCGTCATCTGCTGCGAGGAGAATTGCAGCCCGGAAGATTCATCGGACATCTCCAACTGGTACAAGCCGCTCGGCAAAGGTGTCTCGCCGATTCCAATCGAGTACGTTCTGCCACTGACCGGATCACTGATGGAAACCGTTTCGCTCTCAATCTGAACCTTGACGTCCGGATCATCCGTCGAGACGACGAGCGTACCTTTGTCAGTCATCGCCCACGCTGCCATTGCCGCCGCACACAAAACAAATCCAGCCAGGGCGGCAGCGACCAGTCGGAAAATACCGTTGCCGGTTTTGGCCGAGGTCAATTCCGTTTGTAGAACTGATTCCGGACATTCCAGGGCCTCAAGCAGATCCGACGCCGATTCCAACCGGTCTTCCGGCGACTTCTGCAGCAGCCTTGAAACGACCGGCCGTATCGGCTCGAGAATCCTGTTTTCCGGATCCAGTTCCTTTATCGGCAGCGGTTCGCCCGCCACTGACATCAGCGTCGAGAACAGATTTGCACGCTGAAACGGCGAGCGGCCGGTGAGCATTTCAACAAGTACAACTCCGGTGCTGAAAAGATCGCTGCGCTGGTCCAGATGTTTTCCGGTCACCTGTTCCGGAGACATGTAACTGGGCGTACCAATGACAGTTCCCGAACGTGTGATGGGTGCTTCGTTTGAGTTGGTTTTGGCGAGCCCGAAATCAAGCAGCTTGATGTCGTCTTCCGGCGTGACCCAGAGATTGTCCGGTTTGATGTCCCGATGAAGCAGGCCGCGATCATGCGCGTATTCGAGCCCTGCAGCAATCTGGCGCGCGAAACGAATCGCGCGATCGCTTTCGAGTCTGGTTTCACGGTCCAGCAGTTTTCGGAGCGTCATCCCTTCCTGGAAAGGCATTACAAAATAGGGGAGCCCCTTTTGCTCGCCGACTTCGAGAACGGTCACGATTCGTTCGCAACTCATTTTCGCCATCTCGCGGGCTTCACGCTCGAACCGGTTTTTGGCTTCGGCGTTGAATTCGTGATTCGGGCTCAGCAGTTTGATGCAGACCTCCCGGTCCAGTCCGCGATCAACAGCGCGAAAAACGAGCCCCATTCCGCCGCTGGCAATGAACTCAACGACTTCAAACCGGCCGATTGTGCCCATTGCTTCGACGTTGTCGCAAGGATTCAAAACCCGGGAGAGTTCATCAGCAGACAGAGAGTGTCTGGGAACCATGCCCTCAATTTTCTGAGTAAGCTGTTCCAGCTCCTCGTGGTTGATTGAGCATTCATTCGAACCGGTGCGCAATGCGGAAAGCAAAGAGTCATCACCTACAGTTTCAGCGCACTGAACCACGGTGTCAGGATTGGCCAGCAGGTCCTCGCATCGCTTTTGTGAAGCTTCGTCCGCGGTGCCTTTGAGAAATTCGTCAAATGAAGGAGCATTCATAGCGCTGATTATCCATCTACAGGAAGTTGAACGCTAATCTGACGACGTCGTGGCGAAGAATCTGTCTCGTGAGTTCAAATAAATGCAGGATTTCTTTTTTCAGTCCCATAGGCCGTCGAGTTCTTCGCGAAGTCGCTTCAAAACACGCCCCCTCGCGAGATAAACCGCATTTTCTGAAATCCCAAGATCGCCTGCAATCTGTTTGGCCGGACGGCCATTGGTCACACTTTCCCAGCAGGCCCGCCACGTGGTCTCCGAAAATGAATCCTTCATCAATGCCAGGGCGGACCTTGCGACGAACACGCGGTACTCCTGCTCTGTCAGCACTTCAGCAGGATCGTTCTGAGCAACTTCAAGCAACTGGTGGAATTCCGGTTCGACGGCACGCTTTCGTTTGCGAAAATGATCACGGCACTTGTTCAGCGTTACCGTTCTCAACCAGCCTCGAAAGCTTGCCGGCCTGTTGGCCGCCATCCACGAGGCTTTACCGAGTAGAACAACAAAAACATCCTGCACCAGATCTTTGACCTGGTTTTCCTCGATGCCGAGGCGCGAAACCCAGTGATGGATCAGAGGAGTGTAGATCCGGACGAACCGGCTCCAGGCAAGGGAGTCGTCTTTCGTGCGAAGGCGCATCAACAAGCTGGACTGAGTTGTCGCCATAAATGGTGAGAAGGTTAGGAACGCGGCCGGGGGCTTTCTGGAGGAACCAGTCGTTATGGGATACTACTGAATGGATTCTACGTTTGTCCATCTACTTCCGGTCGGAATACGTTTGATCATAGCCTAAAGCAGTCTCCGCTGTGACGCGATAGAATTGCAAGGGCGATGCTGGTGGCAGGAATGAAAAAGCTAATTCCCGGCGATGAGAGAATAACGATGTGTCCAACATTGAAGATGATTACTTATAGCGCGCTGTTGGCTTTGATAATATTCGGGCCGGACACCGTTTCTGCGAGCCCCTTCGTTCCGATGTTGCGTCAGGAATCGCAACCCGAATCAACAATTGGCCTGCCTGATGAAGGCCGCGCTGATGAGCGGGTGATAAGGTCGTATACGGCGGCAATGCTCGCCCGGGAGTGTTTCAGTGCCAGTCTGGTGTCGGCGAAGCACTGGATGGAGCTTACGGACGAGGAGTGTGCTCAGGCGGGAAGAGACCTGATAGGTAGCCTGAACACGCTTGCAGATGCGAATACCGATGATGCCGCGGCACGTATAACGGCATTGCGCAACGGTGTCGATGAAATCCTGGTTCAATATTTCGAGTCTGACGACCAGCTCAAAGAGCGGCTGCCTCTCTGGCTGGAAGGTCGTTCGACGAGGGAAGCCTTTGCACTCGAATGCGGCGTGGAGATGCTGTCGCTAACGTTCGATTTTTCGTTGTCTTTGGGAACGTACCAGCGTCAAAAGGCAAGATCGCTGATTTCAGAAGCGGTGAACGTCGAAGGGCTCTCAGCGGAGGTTCCGCCGATGTATCTCGGCCCATTTTCGGAAAGGTTCATATCCGGTCCGGTTGCACGGCCGGAATTTCTGGAGGACATCATCAATGAGAATCAGGTTCCTCTGGTAGAGCAAATGAAGGCAGGTTATTCGTTGCTCGAAGAACAGACGATGACGTGGATAAACTCCGACGAACCAATGGATGAAGAAGAACTTCGGACAAAATTGGAACAATGGTGCCGTGCGATTCTCGACGTCCAGATATCACAGCTCAGCCAAAACCTGTTTACTGAACGCGAACAACGCAAACTGAATGTTGCTGTAACAGCTGCGTCCAGCAGGTACGCCGATGCGCGGATTAAGGGAATTCAAGAACAGGGGCCCTACTCAATGTACGCGGGTGGCATGCCACCGGGGGCCGGGATATTGCTGGACAAAGACTGGTTTGTCGCGCTGGAGAACACGGTGCAACGCGAGACGTTTATTGACATTGAAGCGAGTCGTCGTGTTCGGCGTGAGCTGGTGCGGGCGAACCTGGCCGACGTGTTTGCAAACTCGGTTGCCGACGGAATGTTCAGTGAAACTGATTTTTCTGCGGTGGAGCTGCACCGACTAAGTGCACTTGTTTGCGAACGAACACCGATGGAAATGTCTGAAGGAATTGTCGACTTCATGCGGGCGTCGGTTGCCATTGAGGACGCTGAACTGGAAGGTGTTTTGAATGCGGAACAGATCGCAGTCTTCGCTGAGTTTCGCGACATGATGAAAGAGGTAATCCCCGAGGCGACCAATGGTGATCCCGCGACGCCCGCTGGTGACGGAGATATAGAATGTGAAGACGCAGAGAACGAAGGCGAGAGCCAAAACGATGGCGAGGATTCCGGTCTGTTGCACGTTGGAGCAGCTTCCCGGCCGCAGATTCAAGCTGTTGCGACCATCGCCCGTTCCAGGATTGAGCAACCGAAGATTGATCACTGTGGTTCTCTAAATAATGAACTGCAGACCAGCCAGCATCAGGAAAACACGCGGCAAGATGAGCCAGCAGAATCGCAGGATGAAGAAGCGGAACTAGAAGTTAACGAACCTGCCGTTCTTGAAATTGAGCAACGTGTCGCGCGGATTGTCGCAAGGGATTGCCTTGAATCAAGGATGGCTCACGCTTCGATCTGGATGAACCTGACAGGTGATGAACGGGAGCGGATTCGCGCGGAGACCAGAGAAAGCCTCGAGGAACTGGCTGACGCCCACTGTGGTGAGGCGGCGATGTTCGCGCCTATACGTGAGGGCGTTGACCGCATTCTTGTCGGGTATTTCGAATCAGACGAACAGCTTCAGCCTCGTTTGCAGCGCTGGTTGGATAAACGTTCCTCGCAACAGGCGTTTACGCTTGAGTGTGGAATGGACATGTTGACGCTTACCTATGACGTTTCGATGGGCCTGAGCAATGACCAACGGTTTCTGTCGCGCGGAATGATCTCGGATGAGATGAACATTGAGTGGCCGGAACCGAATATTTCGCCCGTTTACCTCGGTTCTTTGGGAAGCGCGATTGCGTCCGGCGATGATATCAGCCCGAATGTCGTTCTCGAATTGCTCGATCAGGATCAGGTGATGCTGCTGGACAAATTAGAGGGGCGGTTCGCTTTAATGGAGCAAACGGTCATGCCATGGAATGGCGGTCCGCTCAGAAAGGATGACCTTGGCGAATTCCGGGGGGAGATAGAAAAGTGGTGTGAAGAAACGGTGCGTGTCTTCCTTTCCCGCTGCGCTCGTGAGAGTTCACTGTCTGAGCGGGAGCTACGCAAGCTCGAAGTTGCTGCAAAGGCTGCGGTGGAAAGGTACGTCGAATCGTGCATCGAAGCGGTCAGTGACATTGAGCCTGAGCAAGGTATTTCCATGCTCAAAGCGAGCATTCCGCCGGGGACAGTAATGTTGCAGGACCAGCAGTGGCAGAGAACGGTCAGGAACTCGGTCAACGACGACGTGTACCTTGATTTTGAAGTCAACCGTCTCGTTCGCCTCGAACTAATGCGAGCCAACCTCGCTGACTTGATTGCCAACTCGATTTCTACCAACGTTTTGATAACGACCGATTTCTCCGCAGAGGAGCTGCGCCGGCTCAGCACATTGATTTACGAAAAGATGCCTCAGGAGATTCCGGATGGAATCACTGATGTTCTCACGGCGATATTGTCGGTCGAAGAGACAGAGGTGGAAGCATTTTTCAATCCCGACCAGATTCAGGTCTTCACCGAGTATCAGAAAATGGCCCGGGCGGTGATGGGCGAAAACGCGGAGGATCAAAATGAGCCGGACCCTGGAGACGACCTAGTTGAAGCTACGGGTTCACTCAATCAACGAGTTCAATATGTGGTGGCTCTTAACGCGAATGAATCGCTCCAGGAGGAGGGGGGTGAGTCTTCCGGACAGACAACTGGCGAAAGCGAGACTGGCGCAACGGCTGACGGTGCAGCATCACAGGACGATGACGTAGACAGACGCCAGCTTGAGACAACTGAGTTAATACGGAACATCAACATCGATATGGTCGAGCTGACACTCGATCTGGAGTTGAATCTAAATGCGGATCAAAAGGGGCAGCTTCGTGAAATAATTTTCCGCGATGCGGGAGACTCTCTGGATGAAATCATCGGCCCCTTCTACGTTGGTGGCGTTCTAGATGCGGAGTCCTTCGGGCGAGCGATGAAAATGATCCGGGAGAGCGAATTCAGGAACGGCTTAAGTGAAGTCCAGACGCAGGCACTCGACTCCATGGAAGAACGTTTTCTAGAAGTTTCCAGCGGTTCAGTCACTCGCATGCTTCCGGAAGATAGTGATGCCTGGGAAAGTGCATTTCAGACATGGACGTCGGCACACGCCACCATTCAAGCAGTTGGAATTAACCTGGATGAAAGGCAGGAGCGAAAGATGGTCGTCGCCGGCAAGGCTGTTGCTGAGATGATTCTGGAAGACCGAATGGAGCGCATTCAGGAAGACGTGGATGTTGCCGAGTTTCGAAACATGCTGATCCTGTATGAGCCTGTGCCTACAGCGTTATTGTTTGACGAACGCTGGGCTGAGCTAGTCGAAAAGACTCTGGATCAGGAGCAGCTGAGTTCCTACACGGAGGCAGTCAATGATCGGCGCGCGCGGCTGTACAACAACCTGGCGATGCTGATGGCTATTTCACTGACCGATGAAGGCGTCGGGATCGAAGTCGATCAGGTCCGCGAGTTAGCCGATTTGATGATTGGAAAGATTGATGCATTCGAATCCGGAGTTTTTCTCAGGTTGGCAAAAGTCTGTGCAGAACTGGACGAAGAAGAGCTTGCCGAAATCCTGAACGCAGAACAGCTTGCTGCTTTCAAGGATATGCAGCGGCTGATTCGTCAGG
>JBCCFB010000270.1:0-8514 GCA_039029995.1 Planctomycetota bacterium | reverse complement strand
CTGGTTTGTCGGCATTCAACCACCTACAGATCACGAAAACGTCAACGGCTACGACCCCGTTCCTGATTTCAGAGCAATCGACGATAACGACGAGAATACAACTCTCATTGATCTAGCACACCTGCCCGGTCAGGAGAAGCGTCTCGTTATTTCAACCGAGGGAATAGTCAAGCTTGGTGAGGTCCTCGCACAAGCCTACTTCGAAAATCGCTAATTCCGCGCACCCGAAAACGAAGTCTTTTCAATGCCGATCGAAAAAGTCACCCCGGTACTCAACATCAGCGACATCGGAGCAAGTTTCGAATGGTTCGAAATGTTCGGATGGGAGCGTTCGTTCTCATGGAATCAGAATGGGCTAATCGGTGAAGGCGCAATGGCCGCTTCAGAGAATGAACACGGCGCCGCAGGATTCGGAGGAGTCTGCTGCGGTGAAGTCACCTTGTTTCTATGTGTTGGCGCACAGGGTTCCCGCGGAACCCGGATGCCCTCAAGCCCCGGTGCCGATGACACAGATGGCGTATGGATGACATGGTGGATGTCTAACAAAAACGAGGTTGATGAATTACACCGGATTGCCGTCGAAAACGATTGCACCGTGACATGGCCACCTACCGACGAGCCATGGGGGGTTCGTGAGTTTCATCTCCGGCACCCAGATGGACATATGTTTCGCGTCAGCTGCGGTGTGGAATAACCGTCTTCGCGGTGGCCGCTTTTCCTGATCGACCGGGGTTTATGAATAGAAGCCAGTTACCGGCGGTCCACTTCGGCGCCGATCCGCAGGAAACAGATTGGTATTTGCTCGACTTCGTCAAACCACCTGCCTGCACGCTTTTCACCAGGCAGAATGAAAGAGGTGACCTATGCTGCACACTTTCTGCTCCGGTCTGCAGGTGACCTTCTGTATTTTGCCTCTCGTAGCAACGCTGCTGATTCCTAGTCCGGAACTCTTCGCGCAGGACATGCCGATCGTCGGTGAAAACCGGAATCCGTACGACTCCCTCGATCCAGCTCTTAAAGCAGTAGTTGAACGCGTCACGGTGAAAACTGGAAAACGCGAGTTTAGCGCGGCGCTGGAAATTCTTGATCAAGCCATTGAAGAGTATGATGAAAACCTGGACGACCACGAGCTTGACGAGCGCGTTGTACTCGAAACACTTCGTCTCAATATTGCGCGGCGATTCATGGCCGAACGAGACTATGCGGCTTCCAACACGCAATACCGCGTGGCTGCCCGTTTCTTTATCGAGCATCTGAATCATCGTGCCGGCCCGGTCGGCTGCATGATCGCGCTGCGGGGTTTGAACGAACTTGTTCGCCTTGATTGTGAAGACGCCCGCGCCGATGAACTGAATATTTCTGCAATCGAGGAGTCCATTTCGCTTGGCTCAGCGGCCTCCATCGGACTTGCGGGCCAGTTATCTGCATCCTATGCCGATGTTCCGGCCGAACCCGACGCTCCATCCGGTCGGGAGCGACTGCTGGAGATCATTACTGAACAGATTGAAGTGCTTGAGGCTGGCTATTCTGAGGCTCCATCGGAAGAACTGGCTCTCGCACTTTCTTCGTTCTACGACGCACGCGCGCGGTTCTACAGTGACGACGTGGTCGAGTTTCACCGGCTGAGCCTTACAAGAGAGGCCTTTATTGCCAAAGCCGTTCAGGAGTTCGATGGCTCACTCAAGTTGTGTATGCACGCAGCAAAAGCAGCAGTGCTTCGAGCCAGCCGTATTCAACACCGGTATCCGGTTGACGCCAGAAGAACGCTTGGCGAAACAATCGAGTTGCTCAAGGATGCCGAGCGTACGATAGGCCCCCGTGTTCTGATGCATATCGAAGCGGTCGAACAGATGGAAGACAGGATTTCCGGCGTTAATACAGGGAACCGATAACGGCGGCACCGTGGCGGAATGAAGAACACGTGAATTGAAGAACGCTGTGGATTTTCAAGGGCCGCGGATAGAAAACGCTAACCGGAAGGCTGCACCCTAAGACTGGCCCTCAATTCTGGATTTCCACGTCCTGTCCGAAACCGCCGTCGAGACTATCGTTACCCGCGTTTCCGCGAAGATAGTCGTCGCCCGGATTGCCCTGCAACTCATCGTCACCGTCACCGCCCAGTATGCGATCGTCGTCTTCACCGCCGATCAGTGTATCGTTTCCCGGGCCGCCGCTGATCAGATCATCGCCCTGGTCACCAACTAAAAAGTCAGCTCCGAAACCTCCTCGAATGACATCGTTGCCACCTCGGCCGAATATCATGTCATCATCTTCCTGGCCGGCCATTTCATCGTTACCACCTTGGCCGTTCATGTAGTCATTGCCCAGTCCGCCCCACATCAGGTCGTCTCCTGAACCGCCAAGCATGTAGTCGTCGCCAAACCAGCCGACCATGAAGTCATCTCCGTTTCCACCGGAGAGTTGGTCGTCGCCATTTCCACCGAACAATTGATCATTACCATCGTCGCCCCAGAGCACGTCATCTCCATCGGCTCCGTTGATCAGGTCATTGCCACT
The DNA here is from genome assembly GCA_039029995.1 of Planctomycetota bacterium. Classification (GTDB taxonomy): domain Bacteria; phylum Planctomycetota; class Planctomycetia; order Pirellulales; family Pirellulaceae; genus Mariniblastus. The sequence goes on along the minus strand of JBCCFB010000270.1, from coordinate 5,997 downwards.
ACCGCCGTGAACGACGTCGCGGCCGGCATTGGACCGGATTGTATCGTTACCGTCACCACCGGAGATTTTGTCGTTACCGTGACCACCGACGATGACATCGTTTCCAGACCGGCCTTCGATTTCATCTGCGCCGTCGCCTCCGGAGATGAAGTCGTTTCCACCACCGCCGATGATCCGGTCGTTGCCGACCTGTCCCAGGCCACGATCGTCCCCCGGGCCGAGAAAGAGGGTGTCGAGACCAAAGCCGCCAACCAGTTCGTCATTGCCATCCGAGCCTTGCAGGAAATCGTCCTGGCTGCCTCCGAATAAGCGGTCATTGCCGCGCTGGCCTTCAAGGCGGTCTTCGCCGATTCCGCCGAGCAACGTGTCATCACCATCAGCTCCAAACAGTTCGTCGTCACCGACGCCACCGACCATGAAGTCGTCACCCATGCCTCCGTCGACTTCATCGTCCCCGTGGCCGCCGTTCAAAGTGTCATTGCCATTCTCACCAAACAAGCGATCGTTATCGCCTCCTCCATTGATTTGATCATCACCGTCGCCGCCGGACAGCAGATCGTCTCCGATGTATCCTGAAATCCGATCATTGCCGTCCGATGCATTAACTGTGTCATTGCCGGGACCGCCGGAGACGATGTCATCTCCGGTGCCCGTTGTGATGGTGTCATTTCCGCGATGACCGGAAACATGCATCGGAATACTGATCAGGGCGGACGAGGTGAACGTATCGTCGCCGTTGAAGCCACTGAAGTTGATCTGACTGACATCCTCAATCGGCAATGATCTTGCAACAGTTCTCCCGGGGAACGAGATGGTCAGTCTCACGGTATTTCCTCCCGGCGTGAACGGATCAATCTCGACCGTTGCCAGGTCGTCAGCCCCGGTACCGCGCATTGTGACCACGCCTGAAGCGTCAGGGCCGAGAATATCCCCGGCAAGAAGAAGACGCGGTTCGAACTTCTGAAAATCGGGACGAGCAAGAGATCGACGCGCGCGCGTTCTGGTTGTTCGTCTGAACCAGTTCAATTTTTCATGCAGAAATGTTGACAGCTGTTTTTTCCAACGTTGCTTTTTCATTTCGAATCCAAATGAGCATTGAGCTGACTATTGCTACTACCAGTCTAGTTATCGAATTCCGGAGAGAAAAAATTGTGGAATTCGAGCCCGCTGGACAAGGAACTTCATCCTGGCTGGTGGACAATTCGGCTTTTTTGGTCGTTTCGTATTACCGGAGCAGTGAAATGTTCCGGGCAATCCAAGTCATCGCCGAAATTCGACCCGGTAAGATTTGTTCGGTATACTGGCCTTTATCGGGGCAGGAACATGAGGTTGAACAATGACTGGATTCCTACCCTTTCTTTTTGCGCTTACGATTGTGAGCCCCTCTACTCCCGCAATCGTCGCTGCTGAACAAACGGCCCGTCAGGACGAGGAAGCGGATCAAGAAGCCCCGTCTCTCGAACACGAAAGCGAAGCCGTATCGAGCGAACCGGACTCCCGAACTGCTGAGAATGAAGAGCGCGATCAGGATTTTGGCAAAGTTGTGCTCTCTTATCACATGCCCGATGAATCCAATCCCGACAACCTTCCATTGCTGGTTGTCTACGAAAGCGGTGTGGTCCATGCGATGCGTCATGACGCGACTGCTCCGCCAGCCGAAATAGTGATAAGTGCTGCGCAACTGGAGCGCCTTAACCGCACGATCGTGCGACAGCAGAGATTCGGAAGGTTTGACGAAGAGCAGTTCGCGCGGCAGCGGGTCGAAATGGACCAGCGATTTCCCGGTTGCGCAATGTCTCCGGAAATGAAAATCGTCTGCCATTTCGGGGCCAACGCCCATGAAGTAACCGTCGGAGCCGCCTATGTGGGACTGCATATCCAGTTTCCGGAAAACGAACAGCTGCAGAACTTCGCCGCTACAGAAAAGACATGTCGTGCGTTGATGTACACAGCGATCGCGGGCGGGTTCGAGGAGATTGACAGTATCCTTGAGGCAGTAAACGAAGACCTCAAAGATAAACACCAGAGGCTGCCTCGATTTGAATGGAAGCATCTGGACTACGCTTCTACAAACGAAGACGGCACTGTCTACGTCCTGTTCAAATCAGAAACCAACGGTCGACGGCAGGTAATGTATATCACTGCAGACTGGACAGGTAACACGCATGATGTAGCCAGCGGAACCGTATCTATCGAACTTGTTGCGAACCCTCGGTAGGATAACCAGCCGGCATCGGTTATCTTCGGGTCCGAAGACGAAGCCAGTAAATCACTTCGTCGTCAGCTACCTTTTTCTGCCAGATAGCCGTGCCGCAATATTCTCCAGACGATGCGCTTTCAGTAACCGGTCTCAGTAACGCAATCAAAGCGAAACTGATGCAGGAATTCAGAAACGTGCGCGTGGTAGGCGAGATCTCCAATCTCAGCCGCGCAGGATCGGGCCACATCTATCTGAACCTCAAAGACAAGTCATCGCAGATAAACGGCATCATCTGGAATTCGACGGTGGAACGAATGCGCTTTGAGCCAGCCGTCGGAATGGATGTGTTGTGTGTCGGTGACATCGATGTGTATCCGCCGCGTGGTGTCTATCAGTTGATCATCCGTCAGATCCAACCGCTAGGGATCGGCGAACTTGAACTGAGGTTCCGGCAGTTGTATGGTCGCCTCAAAGCCGAAGGACTGTTCGATCCGTCCCGCAAAAGGCCACTGCCGGCGTTTCCAAACCGGATCGCAGTCGTAACCAGTCCTTCAGGAGCGGCTATTCGCGACTTCCTACAAGTTGCGATCAGACGTTGGCCGTCGGTTGAAATCGTAATCGTTCCCGTTCGCGTTCAGGGGGAAGGCTCGGCACAGGAAATCGCTACCGCAGTTTGTGCATGCGGAGAGTTTGAACCCCTACCTGATCTCGTGGTTGTGACCCGGGGAGGCGGTAGTATTGAGGACCTCTGGAGTTTCAACGAGGAGATTGTCTGCCGCGCGGTCGCAGAATGCCCGATTCCAGTTATATCGGGAGTCGGCCATGAAATTGATACGACCCTGTGCGACCTCGCTGCCGACGTCAGGGCTCTGACTCCCAGCGAAGCCGCCGAGAGAGTTGTTCCCGATCAGAAACAGTGGCGACAACGCCTGCGGAACGCAGCCAGCATCATGAAACGTTTATTGCGCAACCGCCTGCAATCCGCAGAACAGCAGGTCGAAGCACTGACCACGCGGCCTGTAATGCTCTCGCCGCTGGAACCTCTTGAGCGATTGTCTGTTGAAGTCGATGAACTTGAACGTCGGCTTGGTCGTGGAATGGGCGATCAACTGACGCGCTCCACACACGAAATTTCCCGCCTCTCGACTCAGATTGAATCAGTCAATCCGTTGAAGGTGCTCGCGCGGGGCTACAGTGTGACGATGACCGACGATGCGAGAGTGGTCAGCCGCATCGAAGACGTCGCAAAAGGCGGAAAAATTGAGTCCAGAGTCACCGACGGGACGATATACAGCGTGATCGAAGAGATAAGACCGGCGGAATAATCCAGACGTCAATTTCGAACGTCCGGACGTCAACCTCGGAAAGAACAAGACCGCGATGTGGGGCTAAAGCTGGCTGCGACCGCAACCGGATGACTAATTCTCTCATCCGAATTCATCTAGCGCGTGAACTTTTTTCTGGCTCATTAGTATGACGATCCCGTCGGCAAGATGCTTGAGCCATAGTCGAGCACCATAGACTTCATGGTGACGCCCATCGATGTATTCGAGTTTTGATTCGAGAAAATCGAGCGCTTCTTTGAAGACCGGGAACTTCTGCCGGAAACACCTGCCGGTGCTTTCTTCAACGATTCCAGCTTCGCGATTTGCGTGCATCAGCACGCCTCCGCAGTCGCTGCCGACAACAACATCGGCTGCGCTGAAACGTTTGGCAAGCGAATCGCGAAGCACACTATCGATGTCGCATTCGATAAGTACAAATCCGAACAGCTCTTCCGACTCTTCATCAAAAACAGGCACACCCGAAACCAGTTTGGTCGATTCGTACTTCGAAGCGTTTTCGTCACAAAGGGCATTTCCGGCGAACGAAGTGTGCACTTCTTCAGGGTTGCGATTAACGACCTCCATCATGTAGTCGCCGGCGGTTCCGCTGAGCAATCGACTGGAGGGAATCTTTCGCACGTTTGCAAATTCGGTTGAGTGCCTTTTACAGCGTACGAGTTCGCTGAACTGATCACCCTCGAGTTTGTAATAGCCGATGCTACGGTATTCGCGTTTTGCCTGCAGGAGACCGATGAAGATCGACGCCAGGCGTTCCCGCCAGCGGCCCAGTTCTCCGGAATCTGTTACATGAATCAGTTCCTGAATCGGCGGCAGATGTGACATGAACCGGACGTTCGATTCCAGATCACGGACCGATGCCTGAATTCCGGCCAGCAGTTCACGGCACTCGGTTCGCATTGTCTCGTATCGCGCCTTGTTGTCGCCCTGATCAACCATCCAGCGTTCAACTTCGTCGGCGAGTGCCGACGCGGAGTCGTGGCGTGCGTACTTCTTGCGAGCCATCGCCTTTACGCAGGTTGCCTCGAGATCAGCCGGAACCGGCCGAATGCTCCCCGGACGCGGAGTCGCATTTTCCGCGATTGCATTCAACATATCCTTCAATCCGCTCCTGGTCAGCTTGTCACCGGTGATCAAGCAATTTGCATGGGGCGCCGAACCAGTCAGGATGGAAAACAGAATTGCACCCAGTCCGTAGATGTCCGTCTTGAAATCCACGTTATAAAGGTCACCGGCAGCCTGCTCTGGAGCCATGTAGGCAGGAGTTCCAACTGCTTCGCCTGCCATCGTCTGCAAAAGAGCCGAGTCGGTGAGATGTTCCGAGCCGGACAACTGCATTCCAAGTTCACCGTCTTCGGTCAGTTTTGCGAGCCCCCAGTCGAGCACAATCACCTGACCGAAATTGTCGAGCGCAACGTTTTCAGGCTTCAGGTCCCTGTGAACGACGCCGCGTGAATGTGCATAGGCAATCGCCTGGCAGACATCCTGAAACGCCGACAGCAAGCGATGCAGAATAACCGGATCACAATCCCCGTCATCACAACGTTCGTGATACTCCTGAATTGCATCTGCCAGCGTGCGTTTGCCGACGAACCGCATCGCATAAAACGGCTCACCTGTTTTCGGATCTGTTCCGTACTGATATAGCGGCACAACATTCGGATGTTCGAGATGGCCTGTGATTTCAGCTTCGCGACTAAAGCGGACCCATGATCTTTCGGCCTGCAGCGCTTCGAAGTTCATTTCCTTGATAGCGACATTCCGTTTCAAGTTTTCGTCTCGCGCCAGCCAGACGTTGCCGAGGCCACCTTCGCCGAGTTTTCTTAAGAGCGTGAATCGCGAACTGACTTTTCGCTCGCTACCACTTCCATGGCGATCCTGAACTTTGGAACCTTCGTTCTCAACCCGGGTCACCCTGTTGTCCGGAACTTCTCCTGTGTCGGAGTAAAAACCGGTCGAGTTCTTTTTGGCAATTGCGATTTCGCCGGAGATGGAATCGCTAAGTCTTTTGCGCGCATCTTTTGACAGGCCCGGAGCAATCGAACGCTCACCTTGCTCGGCAAGACTGGCGAGGCTGCATACCGAATTCTGAATGACACCGGAGATTTCAGCAAACGCGCGTGAATGATCGTCAGCCGCGAGTCGCTCCTGTACCAGTGAGGCTTCCTCGGCCCGCAAACTGCCGTCGAGTGACTTGCTGATCAACCTGGAGACTTCTTTGTCACTTGACATGATCTGGCACCTCATCTTCTGCGAACCATTTGCTGCCGACGCACTTTGCAAGCCCGAGCCGTGCGCGGTGCATCCTCACCCAGAGGTTGGACGGGGTAATTGAGAGCTCGTTGCAGATTTCATCGGAATCCATTCCCTGCATCACGCTCAGCATGAAAACATCCGCCTGCCCTTGAGGAAGCGTGGTCAGACAGTCGTTGACAATCGCCATCAACTCAGCCG
>JBCCFB010000269.1:0-8525 GCA_039029995.1 Planctomycetota bacterium | reverse complement strand
GAGCTGATGCTACCCATGGCCCGACATAATCGGTTCCCTCGCCCTTGATTACACAGCTTTCTAATGTGAGGTAATGGTGCTTCCATCCTCGTCGAGAATGCTGTGACTCCAGGTAAAACCCGTTCCATTCACCTGACGGGAGCCGTTTATCTGATTCCATTTACTCGTCCTGAAATTTCGCTTTCTGGCATCCGCGTGGTGCAATTCTGCAACGAATTACCGCAGATGAGGCATTTTAGATACGTCCCGTTTCTCCTTGGCCTGACTTCCAAATGGCCCCGAAAAACCAAGTGTTCTGCAAAGCTGGACACATCGGTGACTTCATCCGTTGAACTTCCCGCACAAAGCGATTTTGATTTGATTGCACAGCTTGATTGCCATCGAACGTCTGGCCGTTGCCGAATCGAATTCGCAATCCCGCAACTCGGTGGTGGAATCACGAATACAAAAACAAGCCGAAGTTCGACGGGAATTCCGTCAAAAAAAGCGACCACCGGCTCAAATCGAGACGCCTTATCGTCCCGTTTTGATCGAATTGTTGATGCCGTCGTGAAAAAGAAGATCGTTTGAGAAACGGGATTGAAAAGGCCCGCAAAACGCCAAAAACCCCTGAATTACACGCGAAAACCTCATGTTTTTGCTAGCGTGCTTGTTGAAAATCAACTTCAGTTATTGATAATAGTGTCGTTCGGTAACGAACTTATTCATTTCTTTTAGGAAAAACAGGTAGGAAGAATGTTTAAGAAACTCATCGCATTGGCGTGTTGCGCCGTTTTGTGCTGCGGCGTGGTTAGCACGTTCAGCGCTTGCAGCAAGACTCCAGAGGCTCAGCAGAATGCCCCAGGGGCTGATGCTCCTCCGCCACGTTCAGAACGTCCCGGCGAAGAGGGTGGCGACGCTCAGTTCATCGAGTAATGCCAGCAGAGACCGATTGGAACATCATTTGCTCCCTCGTTGTGCTGTTCGTTACAGTTGCGGCCCACTTCCCTTAAACCGCTGATACGGGAGTAGATTTTCATACATTAGCGGTCGACCGTATTTACCATTAGCCCTAACCGGGCTAGACTATTGATTCATTGGGGATTCTTAATATCCAACCCCGTGAACGAATCGTTTTCTTTACTTTTATTTTTGGAGAACCGTATGTCCGTAAAACGTCAAGGTTTCACTCTCGTGGAACTCCTCGTTGTTATCGCTATCATCGGCATCCTGATTGGTATGCTCTTGCCAGCGGTACAGCAGGTTCGTGAAGCAGCTCGTCGTACTGACTGTGCTAACCGCATGCGTCAAATCGGTATCGCTGCCCACAACTATCATGACGCCAACAAGCGTCTTCCATGCACCAACGGCCCGACCGGCGCTGTCGATTTCTACGCTCAGTGGACAACAGCTTCGGATCCGGACTACTATTTGAACCACCAGCACGCATCTCCGATCGCGATGGTTGCGTTCAACATGGAACTCCTGAACATCGTTCAGACAATGGATCCTTACTTCTTTAACTACAAGCGTAGCCTTCTTGATTACGTTGATCCTGTAACCGGCGCCCAGGTGTACAACGGTTACTGGACAATGAACGGTTACGACAACCTGAGCTACTTCGAAATCGGTCATTTCACATGCCCGTCTGACAACATCAACGCTGATGCTGTTTACTTCGTTTATGGCGACACTTCAGTTCACCTCGGAAACCCTGACACAGAAGACTACATTGGTTACCTGTGGGATCCAGGCGAAGGTATCGTCTCAACTCACGGTTCTACTAACTATGTTGGCGTTCTCGGTTACTCAACCGGTGGTGCTAACCGTAAAGGCGACCTCGGTCTGGGTGCTTTCCGTGGCATGATCACTCCTCGTGAGCGTTGCACACTGGAACAAATCTCGAACCAGGACGGTACTGCCAGCTCGGTTATGTTCGCTGAGAACATCGGTACTTACACACCTAACGTAACTTCAGGTGCTTCTGAGCGTACATGGGCTCACATCTGGACAAACGGTTGCGTTGTTCGTGGTCGCGGTAAGATCGGCTTCACAGCACTTCCACCAGGAACGACTCCGACTCGCGAATACCCGAACGGTGGCGACCCAGCTGACGGAATCGTTGGTAACAAGAAGATCGCTGTTTGGTACGGTACTGGTACTCTTCACCCAGCCGGCCTGAACATCTGCTACGGCGATGCTTCGGTACACAACGTTAACAACCTGTCCCGCGATGAGTTCGCAGCTATCTGCGGTGCTTACGATGGTTCGACTGACGTTGGCGTTGAGCAGTAAGATCGTTTGCTGCTCGGCAGCACGCTTACAGCTTTAAAAGCTCATAAGAGGCGGCGAGGGAATATCCTTCGCCGTCTTTTTTTGCGCCAGTGTATAGACCGCGGTCTGCGCCAATTGCAGCCTGTCGCCGCGGTACTGATTAGAGTTGAGCTGATTCCCGCTGGACTGAGTACAGATGCGGTCGGCCTGCACGTCCGCTAAAGCAATCCACCACAATGCGACCCACCACCATGCAATCCACGCCTGCATGAAGAATTAACGGCTGCGATAAGAGGGAGCTTGAAACAGACCTTATATTCCAACTCCGTGTTCGCAAGAATAGTGGCTCACCCGACCGAAGGAATTACAAGAGCTATGAGCGAATACAAGATCATTTACACGCAGACAGATGAAGCACCTGCGCTGGCAACCTATTCCCTGCTTCCCATTGTCCAGACTTTTCTAGGTGCCGCTGATGTCGCCGTTGAAACCCGTGACATTTCACTGGCCGGTCGCGTGCTTTCGGTCTTCCCTGACTTTTTAAACGAAGATCAGAAGCTAAACGACTCTCTCGCCGAGCTGGGAGAACTCGCGAAAAAACCGGAAGCCAACATCATCAAACTTCCCAATATCAGCGCTTCCATTCCACAGCTCAAAGACACAATCTAAGAGCTACAAAACGCCGGCTTTGCTCTGCCTGATTACCCGGACGAACCGGAAACTGACCAGGAAAAAGAAATCAAAGCCCGCTACGACAAAGTAAAAGGCAGCGCAGTAAACCCGGTACTCAGGGAAGGCAACTCAGACCGCCGCGCGCCGGCCGCAGTAAAGAACCATGCGAAGAAAAACCCGCACTCCATGGGTTCGTGGTCTTCCGATTCGAGATCACATGTCGCGCACATGACCGATGGCGACTTTCGCTCCACGGAAAAATCACTCACCGTTGGCTCCGCCGGAAATGTCCGAATTGAATTCGTCGATTCATCCGGCAAAACATCGGTGCTGAAAGCTGAAACGCCGGTACTTGAAGGCGAAGTTATTGATGCCGCAGTAATGCGTCGTGAATCACTCCTGAGTTTTCTGGACGAACAGATTCGTGAGGCCGATGAGAACGGCCTTCTGTTTTCGCTACACATGAAAGCGACCATGATGAAGGTCTCGGACCCGATCATTTTTGGTCACTGCGTCCGCAGCTATTTCAAAAGCACGTTTGAGAAACACGGTGTCGAGCTTGATGAGGCGGGTACGAACGTAAATAACGGGCTCGGCAACCTGATTGAAGCGATTCAGGAGTTACCCGGAGAAACCCGTTCAGCTATCGAAGCCGACATAGCTGCGGCCTACGAAAACGGCCCTGACCTTGCGATGGTCAATTCTGACAAAGGCATCACCAACCTGCATGTCCCGAGCGACGTCATCATTGACGCCTCCATGCCCGCCATGATCAGGTCATCAGGGCAGATGTGGAACAAAGACGGAAACCTGCAGGACACGAAAGCCGTTATTCCGGACAGCAGCTACGCAGGCCTGTATCAAGTCGTCATCGATTTCTGCAAGCAACACGGCGCGTTTGATCCGTCCACAATGGGGACGGTGCCCAACGTCGGCTTGATGGCGCAAAAGGCTGAGGAATACGGTTCGCATGACAAGACTTTTGAAATTGAAGCCGCAGGCTCCGTTCGCGTTGTTGACGATTCAGGCAACTGTCTGATTGAGCAGGACGTTGCCGTAGGAGACATCTGGCGAATGTGCCAGGTCAAGGATGCGCCGATTCGTGACTGGGTGAAACTTGCCGTCGGACGCGCGCGTGCCACAGGCTGGCCGGCTGTGTTCTGGCTGGACGAATCCCGTGCCCATGATGCTCAGTTGATTGAAAAAGTAAACGCCTATCTGCCCGGGCATGATACAGATGGACTCGAGATTCATATCATGTCTCCAGTCAAAGCTACTCAGTTTTCTCTTGAGCGGATCAAAGAAGGCCGGAATACGATTTCGGTCACTGGAAACGTACTTCGAGACTACCTGACGGACCTGTTTCCAATTCTTGAACTCGGCACCAGCGCAAAAATGCTCTCGATCGTTCCCCTTATGAATGGCGGCGGGCTCTTCGAAACCGGAGCAGGTGGCTCAGCTCCTAAACACGTGCAGCAGTTCACTTCCGAGAACCACCTTCGCTGGAATTCACTGGGTGAGTTCCTCGCACTAGCCGTCTCGCTGGAGCACCTCGCTGAGGCAACATCGAACTCGCGAGCAAAAGTACTTGCCGATGCCTTGAGTACCGCTACCGAACGACTGCTGGAAGAGGATCGAAACCCATCTCGTAAAGCCGGTGAACTCGATAATCGCGGAACTCATTTTTACCTTGCCATGTACTGGGCTCAGGCACTGGCTGAACAATCCGGTGACGAGGAACTTCAATCACGCTTTCAAAAACTGGCTGGCGATCTGGCTGAAAACGAAGAAAAGATTGTTGCGGAATTGAACGACATACAAGGTGATCCGGTAGACATCGGTGGCTACTACTATCCGGATCCCGAGAAGTGTGCGGTCGCAATGCGTCCGAGCTCAACATTCAATGAAGCTTTGCAGGCGATTGGGACCACGGTTTGAGCCCTTCGCTGGAGATTGTAAATTTCAGCCGACAAACCAATTGACATTACGCTTCACGGCCCGGACTAAACAGACAGTCCGGGCCTTTTTTTGTGGTCGGAATTGCTTGTCGTCAGCTCGCGAATCAAAGTAACTTGAATTTTTCCAACGCCTTGGTCTATCGCGGCCGACATGTCACGATTCAATTCAATCCGGCTCGGCATTTCCTTCCTGGCTATGACAGGACCTTGCGCTGAAGTACTGGCTCAACATTACTCCCGGACCGGAAACAGCTCGGTGGAAGCCAGTCGCGCAACGGATACGCCCCTGATCGGACCTCGTACCCCCGAGTTGATCCGGGAATTGGAGCCAGATTCAGCGACTTTCATTGGCAGATCATCTCATCGCGTTAGCTCGAACTCCGTTCGCCCAAGGGCAATTCTGCGGCAAAACAAGCGGGAACGGTTCCCGGCCTCGAAACTCAGTCACGGGCAGGCTGAAAAAAATTTTTATCTGCGCTGAAAATCCCAATATACCTCCGGTGGTCGCGAAGATACCAATATGATATCACTTTGAAATCAACCCGACAGGAGAAATACATGATCAAAGAAACTGTCATCAAGCCGATGAACGGCTGGTTTCCACTGTTCTGCTGTATCGCATTGTTTGTCGCCACCATTGCCTGTTTTGTTGGGGGAGTCGCAAATGTTGAAAACAACGAGGCGCTTGGAGTCACCTGCCTGCTGGGGGCGGCGCTAAGTGTCGGCGCAGCAATCACGATGCTTTTCGGATTTCAGGCTGTACCACCAAACGGTGCTCGAGTTCTTTTGTTGTTCGGTCACTACAAAGGCACTATCACCGAATCGGGGTTCTACTTCGTAAACCCGTTTTATTCAAAACGGAAAGTCTCATTGCGCGTCCGCAACTTTGAAACCGGCTCGATCACGACCCCTGAAAAGAAGGACCAGGCAGGCAAAATTGTTCAGCACAAGTCGCGTTCTGCGGGCAGACCTTCCAAGGTAAACGACAAGGACGGAAACCCGATTGAAATATCCGCCGTTGTTGTATGGCGAGTGGTAAACACCGCCGAAGCCCTGTTCGAGGTGGACGACTTCGAGGATTTTGTAGCTGTTCAAAGCGAAGCGGCTCTTCGAAACCTTGCGACCCGCCACGCGTATGACAGTCATGACGATGAGATCTCATTGCGTGAGAATACTGTCGAAGTCTGCAATCAGCTGCAGCAGGATATCCAGGAAAGACTGGATACTGCCGGAGTCGAAGTGATCGAAGCGCGGATCAGCCATCTGGCTTATGCACCGGAAATTGCAGCGGCGATGCTACAGCGTCAGCAAGCTCAGGCGGTGGTTGCAGCGCGCACGAAGATAGTGGAAGGTGCGGTCGGCATGGTCGAAATGGCGCTCGATCATCTTTCCAAGGACAACATTGTAGAATTGGACGAGGAACGAAAGGCAGCAATGGTTTCAAACCTGCTGGTCGTACTATGTGGTGACCGTCAGGCTCAACCTGTGGTCAACACCGGCACGATTTACAAATAGTCTGCTCTATTTCAACAGGTAATCCGTGCCCGAGCGCAAGTCATTTCTGGTTCGCATTGACCCGGCGGTTCTGGACGCAGTCCGCCGCTGGGCCGATGATGACCTGCGCAGTATGAACGGACAGATCGAGTTCATTCTGCGTAAGGCCCTTCGTGATGCGGGACGTGAAGTGACTGGAAAAACCCGGAAGAAGAAAACCAAAAAAGAATCCGGCGACAAATAATTCCGCGCTGCCAGCGAATAAGCGAATATGAAATGTCCTGTATGCCGAACACAACGACTGGAAGCAGTTCAGTATGAGGGAGTCTCAGTCAGGCTTTGCGATTCCTGCGACGGTCACCTTGTGCGCAACAAGCGGATTCCGGCGATCAAGCGAAAGCAGGAGCGATCGGACAAGCAGTTGATCGAGGAAGTAAACGCCAACGGCGATGGGGACGCGAAGAAAAAACTGATTTGCCCGGGTTGTCTGCGACAGATGAGTTGTCGCAAAACCTCCTTCGGCCCGCTCTCATTCAATATCGAAGTCTGTGACAAATGCGATCATACCTGGTTTGATGCCGGCGAACTTGCTCGACTGCAACTGTTTTATCAGGCAAGTGACCAGGGAATTGAGTTGGCTCAATTCCGACAACGTCTCGAACAAATGCCGGATGAGGAACGCGACGAGTTTGAACAACGAGTCGCAAAAATGAAGTTCAACCGGGTACTCGCTAAAGAAGATCTCATCTGGCTGTGCTATTTCGGAAGCCGGTTTCACAGACGCTGATTTCAATCTTGGGAATTCTGTTAGACTGGCCCCGAACCCAGGCCATTTCTCCCTTCGACTCACCGGGAATTCAGACCGTGAAAAACAAACTTAACCGACGTTCATTTTCCAGAAACGCGCTGGGAATCGTTTCCGGATCATTGGTTGCCGCTGGCGTTGGAACCACAAATGCGGCAAGCGCATACCTCCTGCAAGAAGAGGAAGATGCCGAAGTTCGCGGACCAGTAGAAGCTGAATTCGAGCGGGACTACGAAGCCCCGGACTTCCAGCCTTCGTGGGCGAACCCGCAGTTGAACCGGTCGATGATTCAGGACTTCGTCATTTTTGCTCACAGCGATCTCGACATGACCACACAATTGCTTGAGCGGGAACCGCGCTTGATCAATGCCGCGATGGACTGGGGCAATGGTGATTTTGAAACGGCCCTCGGTGGAGCATCACATATGGGGCGAAAAGACATCGCCGGGCTCCTGCTGAGCAACGGCGCCAGAATCGATATTTTTTGTGCAGCGATGATGGGGATGCTTGCGACGGTGACAGAGATGTTGACCGTTGAGCCCGCACTTATTGACGCAAAAGGGCCGCATGGATTCAGCCTGCATGTGCATGCGCAAGCGGGTCAGGAGGAAGCGGCTCCCGTGCTCGAGTACCTGCAATCCATAAAAGAACTTGAATTGCGGCCTCTGCCGTTTCTCAATCGCAATCGTTCTGACGAAGGTTCGGATAGTTAGTTGAACGCCCCCTTGCTCGCGCGTTTGACAAGCATATTCCGATCGCTGTTCGGTTTGTTCAAGGCAGTGGATACAATTCCGGTTTGGATTAACAAATACACAAGGATGAACTTACGAAATGAACATCACCCGGAACCTCACCTTACTATTTGCAATGTGTATAGCGGCGACTCTAACGACCGCAGCAAATGCCCAATCGTGCGGATGTAATGGCACAAACCTGCAACCTTCAACTGTAAGCTATGCACAGATGCCTGTTCAGCATGGCTCCTACTTTGAATCCGTCCCGATGTATCAACAGGGAACCTATGTGAACCCGGGCGCGGCAAGCTACAGGCAGGTAAGGGCCTCGCGCGAAGTCCGCGCTTTCCCGAGAACTCCGTATTCCTCTCCTCCGTTCTTCCGCGCTTCGTCGAATTTACCGGCAAGTGGCTGGAATGCGCGATCAACGACGATTTACGGAAACGCGATGTCGTATCAGCACTCGTCGTTTCAACCGGTCAATGGCATGCCGTATCCGTCGATACCAGCCGGGGTTTCCGGCTGCGGATGCAATCGCTAGTGCGTCTGGCAATACAGGCCTCAGCATCGCGTGGAAATCCACTTCATATACCGAGGTGGATTCGGCGG
>JBCCFB010000268.1:0-8531 GCA_039029995.1 Planctomycetota bacterium | reverse complement strand
GTGCAATTCAAGCCAAACTGAGCCGCATCGAGCAGGCTCTCGCTCTTGGTCCTGAAGCATGTCAGACGCTCGTCTGGCAATTCAACCAGGAAGGTGTTATCCGCACTGAGTATGCCAGCCGTGAAGAACAGGAGTCTCTGGAAGCGATCGAAAGAAACATCCAGACTCTGATCATTCAACGCAGTGAACTTTCCGAGCGACTTGGTCCGGGTAGCCCGACTATCCAGGGACTCACCCGTCGAATCGAAAGCTGGAGAGCCTACCTTATTGAAGCATCTCAGGATCAGGTTACCGACGTCGGCCTGGCAGATGACGTAATTCTGACCCGCTATATGGAATCACTTTCCACTCGCATGGTTATGCTTTCGGCCCGCATCGAAGCAGAAGATGTTCTGTTCAACGATCATCTCGCCGAAGCGGATCGACTTGAAATCCTGCGTCAGCGAATCGAACGTGTTAAGCATGACCGCGACTATGTTGAAGGTCTGCTCAACGAAGCCAACAAGAAGATCGTCGAGATTGATCCTTCCGGTGGCCTGACAGAAGCTACCCGTCAGGAAGGTTTCAAGTTCAACGTTCTTATGGACGCGACTCAAGGCGAAGTTATCTGGCCAATCCTCCCGGTTGTTCTGGGAATCGGCGGCCTTCTAGGTGTCCTTGCCGGATTCGGCCTCGGCTGTCTCGTCGAAATCGCTGACAAGACCTTCCATAATCCTGATGAGATTATGAAGCAGCTGAATCTGCCTCTGATCGGTCACATTCCGGTTATCAGCCAGAGCAAGCGTTACATCGTCGAAAACTCGGACATTGATCCGATCATCTGTACCTATCACCGTCCGAAATCACAGGTTTCGGAAGCATTCCGTGCAGTTCGAACGTCACTGTACTTCAACACTCAAGGTCGCGCTCATCAAGTGATTCAAGTCACCAGCCCGACACCGGGTGATGGTAAATCGACCCTGGCCGCCAACCTGGCCGTTTCGATTGCCCAGTCAGGCAAACGCGTACTGCTGGTAGATGGCGACATGCGTCGTCCGCGTCAGCACATCACGTTCGGCGTGACTGCAAGCGAAGGTTTTGCGACAGTCCTCAGCGGTATGTCAAACTGGCGTGACGTGATCTTCGAATGCGAAGAGATCGAAGGCCTGTCCATCATGCCTTGTGGAGCCAAGCCGCAGAATCCTGCTGAGCTCAGTACTTCACCACAGGTCAAAGAACTGATCGACGAAATGCGTGAAGAGTACGACTTCGTTGTGATCGACACACCACCGCTGCTTGCGGTAACTGACCCGTGCCCGATCGCAGCCCGTGTTGATGGAGTTGTCCTCAACCTGCGTATCAAGAAGAACGTTCGCGTCAGTGCTGAACGAGCGGTTGATATCCTGCGAAACCTCGGAGCACACTGCTTCGGCCTGGTCGTCAACGGTGTCGGTGCTCAAACCGGCTACGGCAGCCAGTACACCTACGGTGCCTACCGTGCAGGCTACGCCTACAACGGCTACGGCTATGGTTACGGTTACGGCTACGGCTATGGTTACGGCAATGGCAAGTACTACGACGAAGAACGACCTGGTCGTCGTCGTGAGACTCAGAAGATCGAGGCCCAACCTCAGTCTTCAGGCGGTCCAGAACTGCCAGGCTAACACAAACAATCCAGTGGCATGTCAATTTCGGTTGACAAGCAATTGGGCGTCCCAGGGATCCTCCAGGGGCGCCCTTTCTTTATGCGCTGGCTTCATCACGCGCTGGCTTTATGCGCCGGCGGCTTTACGCGCTGGCTTTAGGCGCTGGCTATAAGCGATGCCCATTGCGACGGCGTTATTCGTGACCGACTAAGGCGTTAGCCCCGAATTAATGTGAAACGCGCATTGTTGCTAGCGGGAATTGGCCTGGTTCTGCTGGACTGACTCTGATGGCCTGTCTGCGGTCGGGTGGTTTTGCTAGAGTCCCCAGCCGCGCCCCGGGTGCGCCTGCTATGAATTTCATTCAATACTGTGAACCGGAAAGCCATGAATCGGACCGGAAACCTGATTGGTCAGATGAGTCGTTTCGCCAATTACTCAGCTTTTGCCTTGTTGATTGTGGCAATCAGCGGATGTGCTGAAGGCATGCTCTGGCGTACCGGCCAGTATGCTCCGTGGGTTCGAGAACAATGGGCCGCGGAAGAGCAGATTGCAGACACCCTGTTCGAGCGAAAACGGGGGATGAATGAGATGGTGGCCGGCGTGCAGAACGGCCCCGCCGACTCCCAGGCCCCCGTAGCTTCCCGACTTACCGAGATCGTCAATCGGGACCCGATTCTCCTGATGCGGATACATGCGACAAGCCTGCTTGGCGACCTCAACTGTCCAACATCCATTTCCGGCCTGGCCGATGCATCCAGTGACAACGATCACCGGGTTCGACTGGAAGCGGTCCGGTCTTGGTCGCGAATGCCAGGACAGGTTGCCGTGCCCCGGCTGCAGGAGATGATCGGAAGCGATACAAACATCGACGTCAGGCTGGCTGCAACCACAGCTCTGGGTAACTTCCCGGGCCAGCAATCCGTTCAAGCATTATCCCTCGCGCTCGAAGATCGCGACCCGGCAATGCAGTTGAAAGCCACAGAATCCCTGGCCATGGTTACCGGTGAGGAGTTCGGTCCAAACGTTCAGGCATGGCAACAATACGTTAACAATACAGCTCCCGTCGTTCCGATGTCGTCGCCTGTGTCACGCCCGCCGGAATCAACCGCCAGTACAACGGACTCAGACAGCGGAGGCGCGTTTCGCAGGTAGCCGGTGCCGGGCTTCCTCCCGACGAGGTTGCAGGCGACGAGGTTGCAGGCGACCACGCGATTTGCCGCGACACAGCGATCTCCGCATCTCTCGCGCGTCGCATGGTTGCCGAAAACGATTAAGACGCATAAATTATCTATTAATGTCGTGTTCCGTGTGACAACCTGAACGCATTCGGTGAGTCATCAGGTCACGAACAGGTCCTCTCGTCAATGTTGGCGTACTTCTGCCGGACCGATCAATCCAGCCTTCCGGCCACAGATACCGGATTGGCTTGTACGTTGAAGCTCCAGGGACGAAATGAACTTCTCCGAAAGCGAAACCGATGTTTTTGCTTTTGTGCAGTCGGCTTCCCGACTCGCTAAGTCGTCCAATGCAGATGCTGTTCTTCTGCTCATCGAAGAAGCGATGGACTGGGCGAAGCTGAAGAAAAAATCCTCGTCATCCCCGGTCAGCCTGCTTCTGGCAACTCCGGAAGAAGAGCTTGCAGAATCGGCACGCGAAGCCGGCCTGACCGCCTGTGTGCTCGAAAGCGCAGCAGCCTCTGTGCAGGATCAGCTGACCCAGGCGGTTCTCGCCAGTGTTGCCGAGGAATCGCTGAGACCCGGCTCCACCGTCGTTGCCATTTACAGTGGATTTGATGCGACCGCCATCGACTCGATCAGCGTTGTCAGACTTTCCGAACGGCTGGGAAGACTTACCGCTCGTGACCTTAAAAAGCTGAAAACGAAGGTTCCCCTCGATACGTTGCGCACGGTTGTTGATCTCGCCGTTCAAATCGGACGCGACGGTCGTGAAGGCTCTCCCGTCGGCACGATGTTTGTCGTAGGCGACCACCGCAAAGTTCTGGAGAACAGCCGACCGGGCGGCTTTGACGTCGTAAAAGGCTACACCAGAAAAGAGCGCAGTATCCACAAGTCTGCTGTCCGCGAAGGGATTAAGGAAATCGCGCAGCTTGACGGCATGTTTGTGGTCGCAGCAGACGGGACCATCGAGGCCAGCAGTAGGATCATCGATACACAGCCGGTTGAGATCACGATGACAACCGGCCTGGGCTCCCGGCACTTTGCCGGCGCTGCGATCAGTAAGACGACCAAAGCAATCGCGGTTGTCGTATCTCAGACCAGCGGGACAGTCCGCATCTTCCAGAACGGCGAAGTTGTGCTTCGCATCGAGCCGCTCGAACGGGCGATGAAGTGGAAGGATTTTGAGTCCGAGCAGTCAACGGCTGAAGCTCCGTAGCCGCGGTCAACATCTATTCTCTGGCACGACTCTCTGGCTTGAGGCGAAGGTCATCGCTGTCGCGCTATGCTTCGACGGCGGCTAACACACGTTGGCATCCAATAGAAGCTGATTTCGTTAGTTGCGTGTTGCGTCTGAGCCGGCTTTTGATCAGCCCTCTTTTTGCCCTGCGCAATTGGTGCGGGGTTGCCTTTGGCGCGGCCACATTGGCTGCCGCCGACACAGCCGGTACCACCCTCATCTTTCAACAATTCCAGCCGACAATACCGGCAGCCGGCCAGGATGTCTCCCTGCCGTGGCATCAGTTGACGATCAAAAAGACACACGGTGTTTCACGCCTGAAACCGACGGATCCGAATCCACCGGCTCGAATCTGCCGGTTCGGACTCCAATTCCGTGAATAATTCAACGCCGATGACGAATGGCCATTCACGCGATTCGTATTACGCGATCAGCCACCTATTCAACCAAAAGCTACTCATGGATCTGGAAGACCTATTTGAACAGCCACGCAGGCGTCAGAACTCCGGTGATGGTATCGGCCGGTTTTTCGGGGGCCGTCGAGGCGGAGGGCGAAACGGTGGCTTTGGAGGGTTCATTATCGGCGGGCTGATCCTCGCCGGCATCGTCTTCTGGACCATGATGTACCGCGTGGACGCAAGTGACCAGGGCATCGTTCTACGGTTCGGCGAACATGTCCGAACGGTCGACCCGGGTTTGCAGCTGAAGATGCCGTGGCCGATCGAAAAGGTATACACCGTTCCCGTCAAACGCGTGCAGACGATCGAGTTCGGTTTCCAGACACTCGAACCCGGCCGGAGAACTGAATACGCTCTGCCGAGTTCGGAAACCAACGAAATCGCCGACATGCTGACGGGAGACCTTAATCTGGCTCATGTCGAATGGATCGTTCAGTACAAGATTCAGGATGCCTACAAATCACTGTTCAATCTCGGCGGCTCCGACGGAATGCTCTGGGAGTCTCTCGCGGCACTCGATGAACACGACATCAATCCGTCAATTCCTGACGCCATTCAGGACACATCGGAAACGGTGATGCGCCAACTGGTCGGCGACCGCAGTGTCGATGCTGTGCTGACTCTGGGTCGTGAAGAAATCGCAGCACAGGCAAAACTGAAGATTCAGGAGATGCTTGACGAGTTCGATGCCGGTGTTGAGATCATCACGGTGAAACTTCAGTCGACTTCTCCGCCGGAACCGGTTCGCGATGCGTTTCAGGAAGTCAACCGCGCGCGTCAGAACAAAGAACGTGTCGTCAATCAGGCCGAAGGCGAGCGTAACCGCCAGATTCCCGCAGCTCGCGGTCGTCGCGATCAAATGATCTCAGAAGCTGAAGGTTATCGCGAGCGAATCGTTCTGGAAACGATGGGGCAGATCGAAGCCTTCAATGCCAAGCTGGCTGAGTACGAAAAGGCTCCGGAGATTACCAGACAAAGACTGTACCTCGAAGCAATGGAGGAAGTCCTCGGCAACATCGGAAACAAAACCATCATCGACGAAGCCGTCGGCGGCGCACTTCCGATCTTGAACTTGAACGCGGGCGAAAATCCGCTGCGTCAAGACAACTGATCCGCCACATCACAGACTGCACACATACTCGTCGCCAGATCACACTGAGGATAACGTGACAACAGCAAGAATCTACTTTTTGATTGCCCTGATTGCCGCCGCCGGATTCCTGTTCTACGTATCAACCTACGTCGTTCCCGAAGGCAAACAGGCAGTGATCACTCAGTTCGGTCGGCCGGTTCACTTTGAACCTGAACCGGGCCTGAAGTTCAGAATTCCATTCATCCAGGCTGTGGACATGCTGGAAAAGCGTCTGTTGCCGTGGGATGGTGCTCCTGAAAACATGCAGACGCGCGACAAGAAACGGATCTTCGTTGACTGCTGGGCCAGATGGAGAATCGTTGATCTGGAAACGTATTACACCAACGTCCGCACGGAACAAAAAGGACAGAAGATACTCGACGACATCGTTGATTCGGCAGTGCGGGACGTCATCGCCCGCAACAACATGATCGATCTTGTTCGCACAACCAACGACAAACTTGAATACGAAGCCGACGTTCTCGAAGGAACAGCAACACAGCGCGATGTCGTTAACACCGGACGGGAGGAGATCGAGCAGGAAATTCTGCGCGTCGCTTCAACCGATCTGGAATCACGATACGGGATTCAACTTGTCGCCGTTCACCTGAAGCGCGTCAAATACAGTGACCAGGTTCGTGAAAACGTTTACGAGCGAATGCGATCTGAACGTGAACGGGCTGCAAAACTGTTTCAGTCCGAAGCCGAAGAAGAAGGCAACCGTATCCAGGGCCTGACGCGCAAGGAACTCGACCTGATCGAAGGTGAGATGAAGCAGAAAGCCGCGGAGATTCGTGGTGCGGCTGACGCTGAAGTGATCCGGCTGACGGCAGAAGCATACAGCCAGAACCCGGAGTTCTATGGGTTCATTCAGCAACTGGAGATGTACAAGAACGCGCTACAGTCGGACACCAGCCTGATTCTGTCCACGGACAGCGACATGTTCCGTCTGCTTAAAACGACCGACATCTCAGAACCGGTGCCCGCGGAAGAGAGTCCTGATACCGCGGACGAATAATGCGCGCACGATCAGGAAGCCGCAACCTGATCAACAACATCGGCCGGAACACCGATATCCATTACGTGGACGGCTCCGGTAAATTGCCGCGCCGTTTCTGATTTGAATCCGGTTTTCTGCGTCACGAAGGTCAGCGTTGCATGGGCGCGAAAAGCCGGCTCGCTGACGGAGCCGTTGTCGCAGTCGAGCCCTGACGGGATGTCGATCGCAATCTTCACCGCCGGCATCCGGTTGGCGATATCGACGATTAGGTCCATCGGCCTTCTCAACGCCCCTTTTGCTCCCGTTCCAAGAAGTGCATCGACGATAACAACGGGATCATCACCATCCACCGTCATTGCAGATTCAATGACACTTGCGCCAGTATCCGGATCAACTTTCGCAACGGGCAATCGCATCGCTTTTACGATTTTGAAATTGACAGCAGCATCAGCAGCCAGCTTCTCTTCCGGCCCTGAAAGAACGATCGAACAGTTGCGCCCTGCGTTTTCGAGATGGCGCGCGATGACGAATCCGTCGCCACCGTTATTGCCAGTGCCACAGCAGACAAGCACGGGGCCGTTTGTTTTTTCGATCAGATAGTTCGCGCAGCTGCGCCCTGCGTTCTCCATCAGGACGATGCCGGGAATGCCGAACCGCTCGATCGCGATTTCATCGACGAGCCGGCTTTGGCGACGGTCAAAGAACATCAACTACGCCTCAATCAGGCTGCTCGACGGCGCTGAGTCGACTTGACTTCAATGTCTGGCTCAAAACTGTAGCCGAACGCGTCAATGTCGCGTGAATACAACCGGCTGACTCGTGCCACAAGCTCTTCATCATAATGCGTTCGATAGTCATCTTCTGCTCGACGTCCGGATTCTGATCCAGGTCGACGTCCACCTGCGAACACGATTCCAAGTCGGCGTTGCAATTCAAGGCAGTCCGCGTCGAGGCTTTCATACCGCCCCACGAAATCAACGAGCAATTCTCCGTCACATCCGGATACACGTTCGAGTTGCGAACAGATCCTATTGTGTGATGCGAACTCAACGAATTCACGAAAGGACCTTTGCCCGACGTGGCGGTGCCACCGGTTTCTCGAATCGGACTGGATATCGCGGAAGGTCGCGACCAGCAGGTCCCATGGGTTGCGGACGATTGTGAATTTGAAAAGTGAACTGAACAGCCGCGGAGAAAGTTGCTGCTTGAGACCTCTCAGTTCGTTTTCGCCACGGAATCCGAACGATCTCAGTGCACGGTGATGCCAGTTTTCAACGGATGACTGCTCGCAGAAAGAAGACAGCGAGTCGGCGAGTGAAGGAGCGTCTGCACCGGGAATCTGAACGTAGGCAAATTCATGGCGATAGGAAACAAGCATGGGCAACTCGCTAGCTTTCGGTCGCTTGCGTCAAAACAAACGGCCTGCGGAAGAGATCGGGCCTTAGTTCTTGTTTCGGCACCTTTTTGTTGAACAGTCAAATAGTGGTAGATCAGGCGACAACGCCCCTCTAAATCACGCAAACTAACTTGAACGTGTTTATCGAATGCTGGCAACGCCGACACTGAGCTGCAACTGTACGCTGAAACGCAGCTGCTGCTTTGAAATGCAACTTTCATTCTTCAAACCCCGAAGCGTAAGCGAGGCGAGCACCTCCCAATACAACGAACCGAAGCAACTTGGATGGCACCGTGGCTCAAGAGCGATTGGATGGTGTCCAGAAGCGAAGCGCTGAAATGGTAACCCGAAGCGTAAGCGAGGTGCGCGCGAGACCTCAACCCGCAGCAAAGACGCTGAATTGGTAACCCGAAGCGTAAGCAAGGACTTGCAGGATTCTCCGCCCACGTGAAATCGAGCCAAGCTTCTCGTCCTAACCCGAAGCGTAAGCGAGGCGAGCACCTGC
>JBCCFB010000267.1:0-8534 GCA_039029995.1 Planctomycetota bacterium | reverse complement strand
GCCACCACTACCAAAAAGACAAAGGGCGTACCTGTGCAACGGATCAAATGCGGAAATTGCAACAAGTCACTAAAAGTGCCGAAGAAAATGGCTGGCAAGTCCGCGAATTGCCCGCGGTGCGGAACCAGGATCAACTTTGTCAAAAAGCCCAAGAAGGAAGTCTGGGTCGAAATAGAGTCAGATTCACTTCCACCTCAACGGCCTCCCGCTCAGCAACGTCCACAACCACAACGGGCTCCCGTGGCCCGACCTGCGGCACCACAAAAACCGGCGCCGGTGCGTCAATCTTCCAGCGGTGGATTCGGAAAGTTCCTTATCGCGCTGGTTCTGCTCGGAGCGATTGCCGGTGGAGGCTATCTGGTATTCCCGGATGTTTACCAGAAAGCCTACGAGTCACTCGTTGAACGATTCAGCGAGAAGGAACCGGAGTCCAACAAATACTTCACCAGCCTCGACCTAGAAATTGAGCAACAAGCTGCTGAAAAGCTGGAAGAACTCTGGCAGAGCTATGCCGAGCAGGATGACTACGGAAATCCGATCACTGAGAACGGCCGAACCGTTTTGACCCTCGAGGGCCTTAACCAGTTCAACCGATCTGTTGACGATTGGATCGATGCATTAATTGGTGAGCAGATTGAACAGGAGAATACGGCGGAGCGGATCAAGCTACTACAACAAGTTGTTGAAAAGTTGTCCGATGACCGTTCACCGCTGTCTTTGACATCTGAAATCACACAACTGGCCGCGCGAACACGGCTTCAAGACCGGATTCAGGACGTTGCCATCAGATCATGGGAACAACACTTCGATTCACAGTCAGACAAGATCAAAAAATTGTCCGGCATCCCTGAAACAAAGCTCAATTCCTACCGCGATCTGAGCAGCGAGCTCGAGCAAAGAACCGTTGAGTTGATCGGTCAGTTGACTCCGGATGAAGACGATACCGGTGCTGCTGAGATGTTTGAAAACCTGCAGCAACGACTGCTGGACAAATATCATTACGCCGCCAACGCCAACGTTGATGCAATGTTGAACGTCATCAAGAACGAAATCACCGATTCCAACGTGGCTGTTCAAACCTCAGCACGGCTGAACGCTCTTTTCGACCTTTATGAATCGAGCATTCTTGGATTCCGCACCTACAACGCTGAAGCGCAGGCTTTTGAAGTTCGTGAAATGACTCAGCGGACGCCGGCGGAGACAAGCATGTTCAACAGGCGGAATAGCAAAATCAACAACGAGATCGTCGCACTGTTCGGCCAGATCCAGCCCGCAACAAATGTGCTCACGGAGTTGACGAGACTTGAAGGTGCCTATCCTGCGTCCGCGCAACTTACCGGCTATTACCGAACACGGTACACCCCCAAACCGCCGGCAAGCAGTACCGCTGCAAACGGTGGAACAACGGCTGCACAGGGAAACGTTACGGGGGCAGGTACACCTGCCAACGGCACTACAACCGGAGCCACCAGCACTGGACAGCCTGCCAACGCCAACCGGCCGCCGGGAACTCAACTGCTGCCCGTTGAGCAGAGAGTTCAAGGAGTCTACTTGCAGTTGACGCGCCAGTTTCCAGAGCTTGACGAAAACGGTCGCCCGCAAGTAGATCAGGGAAGAGTCGTCCTGACTCAAGACGGCATCAACGAGTTGAACCGTATGTTCGGAGCGGAAATCGACAAGGAGATTGAGCAACCGGTAACACGCAACCAGTACGTCAGGAAAATCTTCAACCTGAAGAGCATTCTCGACCGGATGGAAAGTGAAACATCACCACTTTCGATGATTTCAGAGTTCGCTCAGGTTTCAATTCGGGTCAGAGTTCAACAGCAGATTCAAGAGTCTGCCGTCGCGGCATGGGAAAACGACTATCAACAGCAGAAGATGTTGATTGCGAGTCTTCCTGATCTTCCTCAGACGAAGCTGGAACAGTATTCGCGTCTGACTCAGTTAATCGAAGCGAAGGCGCTTGAGCTCCTGAAAACACTCGCACCTGATTCGGAAGACAGTGCGGATGTCGAAATGTTCAACCTTGCTCAGACGGAACTCGAAGCCAAACTTGAGCGTGCGACTGCACTGAATTTTGATGCTGAATTTGAGATCATCAAAAACGAGCTGACCGGAGAAGACCCGAACCAGCTTCGCATCACGAAAATTGCCAAACTGATGGAACTGTATTCGCAGTTCATGTCCATCTTCAAGACATACGACTACGAATCCCACGAATTTATCGTCAGACCGATGAACCAGCTGACGGTGGAACAGCAGCAACGAGCCAGCTTGAAGTATCGAAAGGTCTTCAATGAGATTTACATGCTGGTCAACGCAATTGAGCCAGCGAGTACGGCCATCGACACACTTCGGCATTTGTCACAGGCCTATCCGGTTGCAGGTGCGATGGCGATGCAATTGATGTCCGGTCTGACTGAAAAGGAATTTGCCCAGACGATTGCATCAGTTCCACTTGATGAGCTTCTAAGAATGCGGAACGACCACGCCTACGATCAGGCCAAGGAATTCCAGATTCTTGCCGTCATCATAGATCGGCTGAGCAAAGCAAATGCGGCTCAGAAGGCGCAGATGGTTCAAACAGTTCGTGGCGCATACTTCAACGAAGTCGTGATGTGGCGCCAGCTCTGGTCCAATCAGCCTCACTCATGGGAAGGCAGAACCTTTACTCCTCAGCAGGTAAACGCCGCCAAGCGGATGTTTGGACGAATCGAAGCTGATCTGCGAACGGTGGGCGTCTATTTCTAGTCGCAATTGCAAAAATGCTTTGTGCGAAAAAAGGCGGGTTACTGACCCGCCTTTGTTTTTGCGCCACCAGCTCACGACGTGGAATTCCCTACCTCCGGTCGTTAACAACGCATCGGATTGGCCCGGTTTGGTGCCATCGGAACCATCCCCCAAATGAGCGCCCACAGCCGTAAATGGGCCGAAAAGCGTCACAACTGTTCTTTCTGGAACCATCCGGACCACCCACTATCCTGATTCTCCTCTACAAACCTCAACCGCGATCTTCGGCGCTGGGATTTTCGATGAAGTTGCCAGTAATAATCGCCTGAACCTCCAGAACCCCGTAGATTTTCTCACCTAATACAACAACAATCTTCAGTTACTCAACTGGCAGATGGGTCGCGGCTGATCAATCGTCCGATTTTGACTGGTTCCAAAGCAGGAATTTCAAAACTGAATCGGAGCAAAACGTCGTGACAACTGTCCCTGCCTTGCCCGAAAGGCGGACCCTTTCACTCATTCCAGAAGATTCTCTGAACATGACTCAATCTAAACGTTTCTTGCCCATCTGGCTGGCTGCTGCTCTGGTCTGCTGCCTGTTTCCCGTTTCGTCCATTGCAACCGGCAATGACACGGCACGTGATCTGCAAACGAACGTCCGAAAGCTGAATACCTGGTTGGGTCAGGGGCCGGCAGCCGATCGTTGGAGGGCAAGTCTCGGACTCCACACGCTTCAGACGCAAGCCGCATTGGGCCATTCAGCTGATCCTGGCGCGCTATCAGTGGTTCTCGCTGCGTTTAACAGCGGCGCTCCGGGCCTTGAGCATCCGGCGTTCAACGATGTCCGACTCGCTCTGAACAATCACCTGACACAACTTCAAGCTCAGTCGCGTGGCGATCTTCTAACGGAAATAGCGAATGCCAGATATCAATTCCGGCCGGCAACGGTAACCGATCTTCAAGAATCTCGCGACAAGGCTGTCTATGACATGCAGGTGATGTATCACTACTTCAGAATGCGTGTAAACAGTCGCGATCGCGCGTTGGCGTACCACACGCTCGATATCTACAACACACTTGACTACCTCCGCGGCCTTACTTTTGAAATCCCACCGGAGATATCCGCTGGTAAGCTTGACGCTCAACTGGAGGTTCTGAATGAGCAACTGCGTGATGCAACCAACGCGCTCGACGCTCTACCGGTCTTTGAGAATGACCAGCCGGAAATTCCGGAAGTTGATCCACTCGAACCGCCGATGCCCGATGACGGTGGACAGCCTGCGATCGAAGGCCCCGGAGGCGGCAGCGCACCCCAGGATAACGCTCAGCAGGATGACGCGGAGGCTCAGCAGCGGGAACAAAGCCGCCAGCTGACGGCTCAAATCGAAAAACTGAAACAGGAAATCGAAGAGCTTACGCGCGTTCGAGCTGATGTTGCAGCACAGGACCGGCCTCGTCGGGAACGTCGCGCAGAAGTCCTGACCGAACTGGATCGAATCAATCGCAGCTTCACCGAAGTCGCCGACACAATGGGCGACGCCTACTTTGCTGCCAGTCGCGACTCGTTTCTGCAGTTCTATATGCTGTACTTCTACTCAACCAATGACAATCTCCGGAATCAGTTCGAACGTCAGGTTGAATCGCTTATGGAAACAGCCGGAAACATCGGTCGCAATGGTTCACGTCGCGACGCGGCAAGAGCCGGTGGCATCATCGGCTGGCTCGACAGCAGCGGACAGGCAGGAAATCTTGTTTCTGCCATTCGAGCACGGCATTCTTTTCCAAACGCTCAGATTTCTATTTCGGAACAACTCGTTAACCGGATTGCAGGCCGTGATACCAACGAAGCTCGCAGGCTTAACGAAATCCTGCTGGGTCGACTGATGAAAGGCGTTGCATACACACAGAGCCGTGTGTCTTACGATTTCATCCGCAATCCTAGCCTTGCCAACGTCAGTGTTCAGCTTTACGGAACCACCGATTCAAGAACCTATACAAATGCCGGCCCGATACGCGCGCATTCGGGGGGCCTTGGCCAGTTTGAAGCACGCCGGACTTTACTGGCCAATACAAGCGGAATCGTTGCGAGGGCTCCCTATGGCGCCGCGAACATAAACAGTCAGTTCTATGGCGTTGATTCGAGGCTGCGCATCGTCCAGCGACTTGCTCAAAAGCAATTTGACAAAGATCAGGCAGCCGGAGAAGCGGAATCATCCAGACGTTTGAAAAGCGAGGTCATGGCACGTTTCGTGTCAGAAACAGAAAACGCCATTAACAATCTCCGCATGAACCTTGCATCGCGACTGGAGGCCAGCCGCAACCAGGTTGATCAAACACCGCAGATCTATTTGCGGACCACCGACGACCGGATTTACGCATTCGCCAAGCGCGAAACCATGTCCGACCTCGCCGCAACGCATGGCCCCGACGCATCGGTGATGATGCCTGAGATCGCACTTCGGGTACACGAGTCACTTCTGAGTAACTACATCAACACAGAATTTGCCGGACGGACATACACGAACGAAGAATTGATCGACAAGCTGATTGAGACGATCTCCCGGAACGGAGAAGGCCCATCCGACGAATTGCTCGAAATGAAAAGCAACTCGAGTGACGAGCCATTTTCAATCACATTCGCTCAAAACCGTCCGATCGAAATTCAATTTGAAGACAATGCAGTCTATCTGAATATCTACGGGACGAGGTTCCGCAAAGACGGCAACACAATCCGCACCGGTCTGAGCATTCGTGTCAAGTTCCTGATCAAACGATCTGGAACAGAAATGCGTCTGGTACGCGACGGAGAAGTCGAGATCGACTATCTCGGCGACAACCCGCCGAATGCTCGCGACGTCACTTTCAAGTCGTTCCTTGAAACCCGAATGAATAACATGTTCGAGGAAGAAAACGACGGTGCCGAGGCGGCTGGACCTGAAGGAATCGTTCTGCCGGATCGTTTGTTGCCGGTAAATCTGATTCCGGAACTTGCGGGCAACCGGATCGCACAGGACCTGCAGCTGGTACAGTGCCGAATGCAGAACGGCTGGATCTACATCGGGTGGAACCACGTACCCGGTTCGGCATATGGCTACTACGCATCAGTACCGATGGACACACCTGGAATCTGGCAGGAACTGACGATTAACGGAGAAGGCGGCCAGTATCTCTATCCGTCTGAGCCGCTCCCTGCTCCGGGCAATCAACCGATCGGCCAAGTTGTACCTCCACTACAACCGTGGAGACGTCCTAATGTTGTATTGCCGGTTTCGACGAATCCGGCTCAACCGGTCTTGTTACAACAGGGTCCGTTTTCGATCGTGCAACCGTCCTATGGCAGTCCAATGACGCTTTCGTCACCAGTACAAAACTGGTAAACCGGATGGCGGTCCAGGTGAAGACAGCAGGGGAGCTATTTTCCGGCGATTTGGCTGCAGAACCGGAAATTAGTTCCAGCCAGTCGGAACAATGCAGGAGAGACAGGGTTAGATAACCTCTCCCTCCCTGTTCGCCGGGCCATGCCATGTCCAAATTCAAAGTCGTCGGCGAACGCTTTTCGATCAGTCTGTTCAAGACTACTTTTGGTCCCGTCGTAGCTTCAAGAGATGCGTTTTTTCTGATCCCGGCGAGCAATGAGTTTCTTGCAGCCAGCTTGATGCATGTCGCACCAGTGCCCCTGCCCGCTGGTACGACCGGCTGGAATTCGAATTCGGGAACGCAATCAGCATTTAAAGTCCAACTCGAATCACTCGTCAAAGTCACGAGTCATCCTGACTGGCCTGTGAGCAACATTACCACAGGGCCGATTTTTGCGATCCCCAGACATTCAATCACTGCCTTCAAGTATCGCTGGTATGGCGCGATAACGCTTCAAACATCTGAGCGGAGATTCGTCATCACGCCCGATGCCGGTTTCTTCCCCAAAGGAACGAAACAGTTCCTGCAGGAACATGGTTGGTTGCTATAACGCGCCCGGTGTCATGTTGATTCGGCCAGGCGTTGCAGTACGAGTTCCATCTTCCGTCGGCTGTAACCGTGAATTTTCCAGTGGCCCGGAGACCAGCCGGCAAGAAATCTGTAGAAATCCGCCCACGCAAATGAATAAAGCGATCGCCATTCGGCTTCGATTTCGTCGGCAAGAGTATCGCTCTCAATCCATTGGCGCAGACAGCCGAAGTACAAATCCAGCAGTTCTGACTCGCGCCTCTCACATTCGTCATCGTCAAAACAGCTGCTGATGAAATACGCGACATCCTTCATTCCGCACCCTCCTCCGACATACTGGAAATCGACCGCGGCAACTGAATCGGTTCTGGAGAAGCAGAAGTTCGCCAGTTTTGCATCGCCGTGAACGAGCGTCCGGAACTTCGCATTGTTCAACTTTTCGTCGATCGCTTCTGCGGCTTCCTTGAGAGCGCCTTCGGGCATGGTTGCAAATTCTTCAGGCCGCGTGTCCAGATGCCAATAAGTTCCAATTGGCCATAGGCCTCGTTGCTCTCCGGGTGAGCCTGATGTACTCATGAATCTTGCGTGAAAACTTGCCAGCCAGCTCAAACAGGATTGCAGCTGAACCTCATTGACGCGCCCCGTCCGGATGGGAAAGCCACTGGCGTCAAGATCCTCCATGACGAACAGCCACTGACCGTCTTCCGATTCACTGGCAAGCAGTCGGGCTACACGACACGAGTCGTCACATTCAGCCGCTGTTTCGCGGTACCATGCCAATTCGTTTTGATACGAACTGAGTTTTCGTTCATGAGAAACGTCGCCGCTCCAACCGTACTTGTGCCCGCGAACATCAGGCGGATTTACGAATTTGACAACAACGGTTTCCCCCGTCGGTAGCAAACGGAACCGGACGATCTCCCCGTAACCACTCCACAGCGATTGAATAGACTCGATGAATTCAGCCTTGTCAGTCGGACAAATCCTCACCAATTGTTGGGAAAGCAACTCGATGTTCATTGCGAATTCTTAAACAAATGAACCGAATCTGATATTCGGTCCGATTGGCCCGGACGTGTAAATTTCACCCAATAATCGTAAACACCGAACGAAAAGATACAGCTTTGCGACATTGCGTATCTTTGACTGGCGAAATTAAACAGGCAATAGGCAGGGACAGCCAATTCAAAAAACTGAACCTTGTTTATGGCACCTTTCGTAACAACTGAATCGGGAGACTCACTTTTCTTTTTAATCTATTGAGCACGGACCATCATCTGATGCAAGTACGCACACAACATGGTTTAGGAGGAATAAAATGTGTGATGATAAGCTCGTGAAGAATATCCTTGAGGAATATAAGACGTTGCGTGAAGAGCTAATGCTTCACGTGAGGCTGGAACGGCAAATTGTCGGCTTGTCGTCCACACTGATTTTCGTAGTGCTGGGTGTCTTCGCTAACCTGGACAATCCGGCGCTCAACCAGCTTTGCGGTTTAACCTTATTGATGCTGTTGGCTCCCATTACACTTCTTTACACCCACGAGACATTCGCGATTGCGAAAATCGCCAGTTACATCCAGCAACACATCGAATCGCGAGTCCCCAATCTGTCGTGGACTACCAAACACATCGAAGGCTTGAATCGTTTTGCAACATCCCAGGATCGCCACCCATGGTACAGGCGAGTTCCACACTTGTCTGTTCGGATCTGCGTATTGCTGTATTTCTCGACTCTTACAGTACTCGCGTGGTCACTACCATTTTATTTCGAGGCTAGTTTCTACCCAGTTCGAGTATGGGTAGCCATGGCTATTCCAACTGCAATAATTGCCTTCAGCCTGTTGCAGTTGCTCG
>JBCCFB010000266.1:0-8583 GCA_039029995.1 Planctomycetota bacterium | reverse complement strand
GTAGATTGGACCACGCGGTGCCATTGCTTATCGGTGCGACTTATCGGGGGAGGGGTGGGTTGGGGTTAATCATATTGCAGGTACCCCACCACCTGCAAATTGGGGGACCGAACGGCAGAAGAATACGGACTCGCAATCAACTGGCATCCCAAGCCGCTCGGCCCCACCGACTGGAACGGCAGCGGGATGCATGCGAACTTTTCAAACAGTGTTCTTCGAGAATGTGGATCGCAGCAGATCTTCGAGAAAATCTGCCAGGCATTCGAGCCACGTGTCAAAGCACATATCGATGTGTACGGGGCTGATAACAATCAACGCCTGACCGGTCTTCACGAAACCCAGGCGATCGACAAATTCAGCTACGGGGTTTCTGATCGTGGTGCGTCCATCCGCATTCCAGTTGGCACAGTAACCAACGGTTGGAAAGGCTGGCTTGAAGATCGTCGCCCGGCATCCAATGCTGATCCGTACAAAGTCGCCGCGGAGATCATCAAGACCGTCAAAAGCGCCGGCGCAGAAAGCGTGCCCGTATAAACCGCCAGCCTTGCTGAGTAAAGAACTTGCTAAGTAAAGAAAAAGACGGGCTCATTGAGTCCGTCTTTTTTTTGTTCTAGTTTTCCGCGACAGCCGGTCGTCTGCCGGCAATTTCTATCGGGCTTTTTTTCTGCGCCCACCAAGAACCAGCGACAATCCCGCCAATACACTTGCGGCAACTGGCTCAGGTATGCGGCTGGCACGAACTCTTTGAATCGTGTGCAGATGCTGACCGGGTGCGTTTCGAGTCTGCGTCAGCCACGATGCTGCGAACGAACGGTTTGATTCAAAATGCAGGCTGCCTAGCAGGTCCAGTTGAAGGCTCGTTTCACTTCCAGTGAACGATGAAAATCCTGCCGGCAAACCGCTGTCAGGCAGCACGACACGAAATCCGGCGCGGTCTGCCTCTTCGAAAACCCCCTGATAAAAAGTGCCGTCATCGTAAGTAATACGAACAAGATCGAAGAGGACAGCTATTTCGGCACTGGTCGTTCTGGAACTTATCAGCGCCCCCGTGACAGGGTCGAGGTCGTCAATGACAAGATCCCATCGACCGTTGTAGGCAACGTTTCCCGCAGTTCGTGACTCAATCTGAGTGACGAAGTCGGCGTCGGTCCCGGGGGCACGAGTCAATGTGGAGTCATAAATGCCTCCGAAATAGTTCAACGTCATCGTTGCATTATCCGCGCTGGTAAACGTCCCTGTTCCAGAAGTGTTTCCTGTGTTGTCCCAGACAATCGATCCCGCATTCGAAATCGAACCGTAGTAGGGAGCGAGTGCCCGGATGTCTGAGAACTCGTACCGGTCAATTCCCGGTTTAGAACGAATGTGAACCCATTCGACAGCTGAAAACGGTCCGGTGTACGAATGATAGAAAACACCGCGAGGATCAATGTCGTCAGCAGAAGTCCGGCCGATTGAAAAGAGAGTAAGAAATACAACAACAAAGAATACGATTCGTGATCTTGGACTATGATTCATTCAGCAACTCCAGATGATTTTTCACGGTGAGTCATGAGGCACCGTTGTGTTACGAATTGGTCAGCAGCGCGGCATTCGGCTCAAGCTGTTGGTCACTTGTTATTCTTCACTCCCCCTGATGCAGCGGCTTTCATGAAATTGCGCGCGGGATTCGGTTCAATTGTTCGAGTCAATGAATGAGCAGCCTCGAATTCAAAACGGACGGATGCATCCGGTATGCCGTCTCGCCCCTGCTTGTGCTCGGATCGGAGCGACGAAGTCTTGATGATGCCGGATGGGTCGACGAGCAGGTGACGGGGGAACACCACGTCGTCGCGTTTTCGTTGGCACCCGTCGAGGTCCGGTTTGCGAACCGGCACCCTGCCCTGCTTGCTCCCACGGCGGTGGCATTTGCCCGACCGCGAACGACCTATTTCAGAAGTGCACGGTGCGATCGCGGACAGCGCACAATCTTCATCGGACTTGACGGAACAACTGCCAAAGATGTCTACGGAGATGCGAGCCGGATCACGGCTGAAGCAGCAGACTCTTCCGCACACGTTGTGCCGGCTTCGGCAACGGCTCTGGCAATTGCCATCCAGCTTGAACGTCATCTTTTTGACGCAAAAGCAGACAGGGCAGAATCGAATATCGAGCCGATTGTGTTTGAGGAGTATGCATTGCAGGCGGCCTTGTATTCATTCCACTTTTACAGCGAATCGAGACAAGCCGTTTCAAATCGCAGTGGCGGAAATGAACAGAGAGAATTGGTCGACGGAGCGCTCGATTTGATCTGTTTTCAACCCGAAAAAAAGTGGGCGCTGTCTGAACTTGCCGGGGCTGTAGCGTTGTCACCGGCCTATCTTTCCAGAATCTTCCGGGTGCATACTGGTAGAACGCTGTCGCAATGCCTGATGTTAATTCGCGTTGCCCGCGCGCTCGAACAGCTGGGCGACAGGCGCGGCGAACTGACGGCGCTGGCACTTGAATGCGGGTTTTCGTCTCACTCGCATATGACCGCCGCTTTTTCAAAACTGTTAGGCTTGCCTCCACAACAGCTGATCGATGTTTCGACAAAATCGGTTCGGGAAATGATGGCACGATTGGAAGACGGGTGGCGAATCAGGAAACGGGGCTCCTGAACCTGTGCTGCTGAAGTTGAGTCGGATCACAGACTGAACTAACCGGGGTATGATCTTCCGTGGAACCTCGCGGCGTGCCGGCCCGGTGGTTCGGCTTCAAATGCAGGTTGTCAGAGAGTTTTTCAGAGAGTTGGTAAATTGGATCCTGTAAGCCCTCCCCAAGTCCGGGATTTTCAAAACGACGAGCACTGGATCGACATCGCGGCTAAATGGTCCATCCGTCCGGATACTGTCTATTTGAATCACGGATCATTCGGCCCGTCACCGATGGAGGTCAGGTATTCGCGTCATCGCTGGATTCGTCAACTGGACGAGCAGCCGATGGATTTCTACGTACGCGGGCTGGAGGTCTATCTTGCTGAGGCTCGTCAGGCACTCGCTGAGTTCGTCGGAACAGAGTCCGAGAATCTTTTGTTTGCTGACAACGCGACCTACGGAATGAACGTGGTCGCCGATAGTTTTCCACTCAAGGAAGGCGACGAGGTACTTTTAAACGATCACGAGTACGGAGCGGTTCATCGCATCTGGGACCGCAGCTGCAATCGAAGCGGTGCTGTCAAAACAACAGTGAATCTGCCTTCGCAATTCGATGACGAGCAGGAACTGATCGATTGCCTGCTGAATGCTGTTACCCCGAAGACAAAACTGCTGGTCATCAGCCATATCACTTCTGCGACGGCGCTGATACTTCCGGTAGACAGAATCTGCGCGGCGTTTGCGGAAAGGAATATCCCGGTTTGCATCGATGGCCCCCACGCGCCGGCTCATGTTGATTTCAATTTGAACTCCATGGGCTGCGCCTTCTACACAGCAAGCTGCCATAAATGGCTATGTGCTCCACTGGGCAGTGGCTTTCTTTTCGTGGCCCCTGAGTGGCAGAAACACATACAGCCGCTGGTGAAAAGCTGGGGACGTCTCCTGCCTGCGATTCCTGAACAATGGGATGAGGAATTCATCTGGCAGGGCACACGTGACCCTTCAGTTTTTCTGGCGATTCCCGATGCGATAAAGTTCATGCGCGGAATCGGGATTGATCAATTCCGTGGTCGTACGCGCACGATGGCTGATTATGCCGAGAAGCATCTGATGAAGTTGTTCGGAACCACGCCTCTCGGCGTCCGCGAGAAGGGCTGGTACGGGTCAATGGCTCATGTACCACTTCCGGAGAATGACTTCTGCAACCCGGCAACTCTCCAGCATGACCTGTGGGAACAGTTCGGGATCGAGATTCCCGTAATCCACTTTGCTGACCGCTGGTTCATTCGAGTTTCAAGTCACCTCTACAATTCACTTGCCCAGATCGATACTCTGATCGACGCGTTGAGGTTGCTGGTAATGAACGGCCGGCCGGTACCCGGTAGATCTGTAACCGCCTGATGTTGGCCGTCCACTGTCAGTCCGCCAGGAAATCGAACGCGCGCTGTGCGTTGAACGCCTCGAGTTCGCCGGCAGCACTTTTTGCGGCGGCCTCGTCATCGGCCGCGCGAGCAATTCGGATCAATCGCTCGAGCGACAATCGCACGTGCAGATGATCAAGATCGGCATAGATATCCGACTTGATCAGCGCATGCCCGCGTTGGCAAAGGTCCTGCGCTTTTTCGACGTCTTCTTCGGCAAGCGAAATCAAGGCTTCCAGCTGCAAACGGATGCCGTACAAAACCGGCTCAACGACTGCCGGGTTTTCCGGTAGCGACGAATCGACCTCGTTAAGAATTGTCCTGGCTCCGCGAATTTCGTCGCGAGCGATCAGGATATGACCCATAGCAAGCGACAGCATGGCAATGTCACGATCGCCTGCCTGGCCGTCAGAGTTTGCTATTTCAATGAGATAGTCACGGCACGCGTCTTCGGCCTCGTCAGCATTACCCGCGGCAAAGGCGGACATGACAAGGCCAATGGGAACGACTTCCCTTGAGACGTGTTGCCATGACAAGTCGTAGACCAGTTCAATTGCTTCTTCGTACAGGTTCTGAGCCATCTGATTCTGACCACCGATCAGATTCAATCCGGCAAAGTTCGTCGTCGAGTAAAGGTGTTGTGATGCGAGGTCAGGATTGGTTCTGGTCGCTTCCAGAGATTCTTCAAGCAAATCGTACGCGCGCTGGTACTGTGCCGTTTCAGAATAAACGCCGGCGAGGTTGATCATGGTTCCGACGGTTGACGGATGTTGCTCACCCAGTTCTTTCGTTTCGATTTCGAGAATCCTCTCCAGATGCCGGCCCGCTTCATCGAATTGCTCCATTCGCATCAATGTCGTCGAGAGATTGTTCAAAACGGAAAGCGTCTGCACGTGGTCGGGACCGAAAATTTCGGTGACGCCCTCAAGACAATCCTCGTACGCTTCAACCGCTTTCTCGTAATCCCGATTCCTTGACCAGGCCATGGCAAGATTGTTGAGAATGATGATCGACATCTCCGCATCGGCACCGTATTCGACGACTGAACGGTCGTAGGCCTCCTCCCAGACTTGCAATGCGTTGTCGATATCACCGTGGAAGTAATAACATCTTCCAAATTTTGAGAGCGTTTCTGCATCACGGTCGGCGCTTAGTTCCATCCGTTGCTCATAAACGTCGATGGCCTCAGCATATCGACCTTCGTTCTGCAAACAGAATGCGTAGTGCACCATCCGGTCCAGCACTTCCGGATCGTCGTCTTCAAATCCTCCTTCGTACGAGAAGCGGAGTGCGAGCCGTGCTGCTTCGGTCGCTTTAGTGCTCATCCCCATGCCGTGATACGAACCGAGCAGTGCGTCGTACATCGCGGCTTTTTCCAGCGGCTGATCTTCCAGGTCAAATTCGAGAGCCGCCATCGCATTATCCAGCACGTCTTTGACTTTGATTTCCGTGGAGTCGTTCTGGACAATGTCCGGGCTCTGGAAAACGCCCACCATATAATCGACGACGCGCTGGGCCCGCGCTGCGAGGTTTTCGGCGTCCTGCCGGGCCAGCGATTCCTTCTCAGCAAGTATCTCTTTTTCGCGAATGAGCTCTTCTTTTTCGATCACCAGGCGGAGGGCTTTGTCTTTCTCGCTGTCTGCAATCTGGCGCTGTTGATTGACCAGTAAAGTCGTGGCAACTGAAATGACGGAGATGGTCAGTGCGGCTCCGAGGATCGAAACGACCATCGACTTGTTCTTGCGGAACGTGCGGCTGAGCCTGGTCAGCATCGACTCGGGCATTGCAGAAACCGGTTCATCCGCCAGCCATGACTCAAGGTCCCTGGCCATTGCTTCAGCAGTTGCGTAGCGAACAGCCGGCTTCTGCGCCATCGCTTTTTCGCAGATACACGCCAGTGCAGCAGGAACCTGACGGTTAACTTCACGAACCGGCAGGTGATCCCCTGTCAGGACGCGGGTTTGGAAATCCTCGAAAGACTTCGCGGCCTGATAAGGCGGGCTTCCGGCAAGGACTGTATACAGAATGACGCCGATGCTGAAGATGTCGCTGGCCGGGGTCAATGTGTCGTTCCATCCAAGCGCCTGCTCGGGGCTCATATAACCGGGCGTTCCAATCGTGCTGCCTTGTCTGGTTTTTATGTTGCTGAATCCGGGAGCATCAATGCCCTGTCTGTTTTCCTCGCCTGCTTTATCCGATTCGTCCGGCCGGTCCATAAGCCGGGCGATGCCCCAGTCAACGACGAGCGTCTCGTCGTAGGAACCGAGCATGATGTTTTCCGGTTTCAGATCGCGATGAATGACATTCTGGTTGTGTGCGAAGTGCAGCGTGTAGCAGACGGTGATCAAACGATTGATCAGCTTACGGAAGGCCAGTTGTTTGTCACTGCTGGAAATCGACCCTTCCTGGCGGTGAAACTCATTGAGCGTTTCTTTCAGGTTGCGCCCCTCGATAAACCGCATCGCATAGGCCGGCTTCCCTTCGGCATCTACCGTCAGGCCGTAGACGGGCACAATTCCCGGGTGTTCCAGATGGCCGGTGATTCGTGCTTCAAATAGAAAGCGGCTGCGCACGTTCTGATTGGAAACATAGTCGTCTCGAATCTGCTTCAGAGCCACTTCACGACCAAGCTCTTCGTCTTTTGCACGAAAGACAGTGCCAAGCCCGCCCTGGGCGTGCTGGTTGATCGGCGTATACCGGTTTGAATCCGGCAGGTCAGGCGACGGGGAATCGGCGGTAGCTGCTTCCGGCGTCGTGCCGGCAGACACCCGGGTTTCGGGCGTATTGGCAGATGGCGATGCCGCCCCATGCAACGATTCCGCGAAACCGGCCGCCAGCCCGTTGAGCGGCGCTAGTCCGGCAAGCGACTGAAAGACCACTTCGCGGCTCGCATCGGTCGCCTCGATTTCATGCCGCAGCGCGCGCAGCTTCTCTGTCGAAATCAATTCGCGTTCGACAAGCAGATCATCAAATGTACTTTGGCCGGAGTGATAACCCTCGAGCAGATTCTCTGCGAGAGTTGACCCCGATACCATGCCGTTTTGTACTGCCAGAACGCAGACCGCCAGATCGTCGAACGTCAGTTTGATCATGAACTCACCGGAAAACAGGAACCGAATTCGAGTTTCATTTTATCGAAAAAGAACAGGGGTGAACGCGCCGTCAGATTCGAACGGCGTGATGCGATACGAACCGCAGTTCCGT
Source organism: Planctomycetota bacterium (assembly GCA_039029995.1). Taxonomy (GTDB): domain Bacteria; phylum Planctomycetota; class Planctomycetia; order Pirellulales; family Pirellulaceae; genus Mariniblastus. Next base: position 1,346 of record JBCCFB010000266.1, on the reverse strand, counting down.
TCCGCTCGCATGATATTGGCGTGAGCCGGAATCGAGGATCCGGAGGCGCAGTAAAATTTTCTGCCTTTTGATCCGTATTCCGGCTAATCCGTATTTTCGTCAGCGAAGAGAGTCCGTTGTCCGCATTGGCAGTCAAACCCGCGAATTAGCGTGACTCGCGTGTCCATTGGTGCGGTTATATGTCGCACCGGTGTGGATCCGCGTATACGCGATCGAAATTGCATCGTGTTCGAATCCGATTGGTGATCGTTGACGAATAGGTGATAATAGAGATATGTGGCCGGAAAAATTCAAAACCGAAGAACTGCTGGATCAGGCGAAAACGGGCGACGAGTCTGCCGTGAATCTATTAATGGATCGGCACCGGAATTCCGTAAAGCAACTGGTCAGGATGCGGCTGGATCAAAAGATCCAACGTCGAGTTGATGTAAGCGACATCGTTCAGGATGTCTTTGTCGAAGCCAACCGTCGTTTGCAGACCTACCTCGCTGATCCGATCATGCCGTTTCATTTGTGGCTGAGGCAGATTGCGCGCGATCGTATTATCGACGCTCATCGAAGGCATCGTGTATCTGCGCGGCGCAGCGTCGATCGTGAGCAGGCGCTGGCGGTTCCCGGCGGTCAGGACAAGTCATCGATCCAGCTGATGTCCATGCTCGGAGATCAGAGGCTGACTCCTGCGGCACGTGCTTTACAGGCTGAAATGGCCCGGCGTGTTGAGGACGCCATCACACGGCTTGATCAACGCGACTGTGAGATTGTCGTGATGCGGCATTATGAGCAGTTGACCAATCAGGAGATCGCCGAGATTCTCGGGCTGACCGAGCCTGCGGCAAGCATGCGATATCTGAGGGCCATTCGCAGACTCAAGAAACTTCTACAGGATGAGTTGCCGGACGATGACTCGATTCATGAGGACTCAGCCCGCAACTAGAATGGACTGATCAGTTGCCGTGTTAACAACCGGTGGGTAGAAATCTGGCCGTGCCTGAACCGACTTCCAATCCGAAATCTGCTGCCGGTCTATCCGGCGGAGCGAAAAGTCTGAACGGCGAAGCCGGCGACGCTCACGAACAGAAACTGGCTTTGCTGGTCGCCGCGATCGCAGATCAGATTGCCGGTGGAACTCCGATGCTGCTGGAAGACGCCTGCCGCGAGAATCCGGAGTTCGCCGACGACCTTAGAGAATTGTGGGGTACGCTGGTAGTCACCAGTGCAGCGGGGCGCGAGCAGACGACGACCAGTTTTCCTGCCGCACCGGCACCCACAATCACGCTTGAGCTTCCATGCTCACTTGGAAGCTACACGCTGCTGGAAGAAATCGGCCGCGGTGGCATGGGAATCGT
>JBCCFB010000265.1:0-8587 GCA_039029995.1 Planctomycetota bacterium | reverse complement strand
CCGGCTCTGAGCTACTGGATCTGGCCAAAAAGCAGCGTTCGGCCATTCTGGAAAAAGTGGCGACTCTATCGGAAGGTGATCTCGATGCAGAGTCACCCGAAAGCATGCGTTCTTATGCCCCCAATGCCGGAGCAGTGCTGAATATGCTCGGTACTCACTGGGTAATGCATGCAGGACAATGGGTTATCGTTCGGAGGATGCTTGAGAAGGATATCGTTATCTAGGTACAGGCGGATCTAAATTCGAAACGACGCAAAAGCACCCGATTCAGGGTGCTTTTTGTATTTTGGAGTCTTTTACATTTTTCTACCGGGAAACTTGTCAGATGCAACGACATTCCAGCAGACAATTCTGAACGAAAGTCGCATGCCCGCATCGTCGTGACCATCGCCGATTGGAGGTTGCAGGCTTTTGAGACAAAGAAACAGGGGCATATGATGACCAGCCAATTACCAAGCGGAGTCGCTTTTCGATTTCTGCTCGCTTTCACGTTCGCAGCAAGTCTTTTCGTTTTCCATCAGATCGCGCCGGCGTCCGCTCAAGAGCAGCAGGAACAGGAGGCCGTCGAATCCGCCGAATCATCTTCCGAAGCGCCTGCGCGCCAGCGCGATGATGACGGGCAAGCTGAATCAGTGAGGCAGGCGGTCCGGGTATTCGATGAACTCAAGACGCTTGTGTCAGAAAACAACTGGGAAACAGCTCGGACCAAAATGACACCTGCGGCCTGCGACCAGTTCTGCACAACACTTGTGATCTCATCGATCGGTCTTGCTGAGACGGATCTGCCGATGGAGATTCCGGGTCTGTCCGATTCGATCGACGCCATCGACGAAGCCGTGAATGAGTTCGGCCTGGATCGTCTCCCTGTCGACGTCGGTTCGGCTTTTGAAATGGAATTTTCATCTGACCCGGGTGAGCTTATGGATGATGAAGATCTTGAACTTGAGCTCGATGAAGAGCAGGAAAGTGAACAGGGAGAGACTGAAGACGGGTCGGGAATCCTGGATACAGAAAACTCCAGGGTAATCCTTGAGCACCTTGACGAAGACGGGAAGCGCTGGGAGATCATCGGTGGACTCTGGGACGTTATGTCACAATCACCACTGGCGATGAGCGAGTTCAACGGAAACGTACTTGGCCAGGAAGCCGACGGGGACACGGTCTATTTGAGACTGGAACTAAAATCTGCAGGCGGCGGAGAGCAGGACGGCATGCAGATCGAGATCATGTCACCTCCTGTGGTCGTGAAAATTACAAAGCAGGAAGACGGCGCATGGCTGTACGACGGTATGGATCCAGAGCGTACCGAGGAAGCTTTTGAAGAGTTCGCCGAATCAATGCCGGGAATGGACGGCGGAGGAGGACGATCCGACTTCTAATATGGAATCCGGATCATCAAGATAGCCGATCCGCGTTTCTTGCGGACCGGCTTTTTTTATTGCGGATTTACTAACTCTTTGTCGCGGTACGGCTCAGAAGATTCCGCCGCCCATCATCATTCCGTCGCCCCAGTTGCCCGTTAACTCCGGTTCGAAACTGCCGGTCCAAAGGTCCAGTTGGCTTTCGTTGCCGGCAAGTATTTCTGACACGGAATTTGTGAATGCCTCCAGATCGACTTCAGGTCCCTCCTGTGCCCCGACTTCTTCTTCGACAAGCATCCAGACGTTCATCCCCCAGCCTGAAGTTGCATCGTAGTAGGAACTACGCAGCTGTTCACCGTACGTCTGGCTAACGAGTTCCGAAAGTTGCATACGCTGGTTTTCAGTCAGCCGGAGAGATTGGTCGACTCGAGCGATGAATTGACTAACGGCGGTTTCGCGCTGGAAATTCATTCGTCGTTCCACATGATCATCGAATGCTTGTCTTTGTTCGTCCGATAGCGTCCGGCTCAATGCCGTTGACCAGATGTCAATCTCATCGATGTTGGTACCTGAAATCGGCAGCTCACCCCAGCTGATTGACATGATTTCGCTGTCATCAAAAAAATCATCTTCAACCGGGACGGATTCGGCAGCTTCCGCATCAACCGGGTCTGACTGTTCAGCCTCATCAATCATTCCTTCGGCGGCTTCCAGCTCGTCTTCGGCGAAGGGGTCGTCTTCAATGAAAGCGGCGTTTCCAAATGGGTCGGCTTCGCCCACCTGCAGTAATCCCATGTCGATAGCCTGCTGCCGGCGGACCTCGATTTCAATCTCTATGGCGCGGATGATCGCACCTTTGGCGGCGACTTCCAGTTTTCTTGACTGTGAGTCGTTCAAATCGCAGACCAGCCGTAACTCGGCTATCCGCGCATCATATCCCCGCTGGTAAAACGACTCGACGGCAGCCAGTTCTGCTTCGGGATCCACTTCAGTGCCGAATCCTCTTCCAAAATCAATTGCCTGGGCATGAATCAGCCCCGAAGAGGTGATCGTCGGAATCATAGCTGCGTAGAAACAAATGCAGATGAATCTTCTAAGTATCATGAAATACTCCAGTGCCCCTGGTGACGTTGGCTCCATTAAATTTTAGCATCAAAACCAGAAAGAGCTAATTGCGCAGGCGCAACGCTGACCGGCATGCCGGTCACTCTCGGTTCCCGGCGGATTTCCTGTTTCGGAATTAACGGGCCGTTTCCACGGGGAACAGCCCGGGACTGAACACTGAGCTGGATTAGAACCGTCCGGATTCCAGAGCGTGCATTTCGACCTGGCTTCCAACTACCAGAGGCGTTCTCTGGTGAACGGCAGTCGGTACGATATCCAGAATCCGCTTCGACGAATCCGTTGCGACTCCTCCCGCCTGCTCTGCAATCCATGCGATTGGATTCGCTTCATAAAGCAGGCGCAGTTTGCCTTTTGGGTGAGTCGCGGTCGGCGGGTACATGAAGATGCCTCCTCGAAGCAGCGTTCTATGGAAGTCTGCAACGAGAGAGCCGATGTATCTGGAACTGTAAGCGTGTCCAAGCTTGCCTTTTGCAAGCGCCGTAATCAGCCTGTCATATCGTTCGGGAAATGCGTCACGGTAGGCTTCGTTAACTGAATAGTATTTGCCCTGCGAGGGCATCTTCATGTCCTGATGGCTCAGGACAAAGGCACCGATTGCAGGGTCGAGCGTAAAGCCATGAACACCGTTTCCAGAAGTGTAGACAAGGACTGTGGATGAACCATAGACCACGTATCCGGCAGCGATCTGATGTTTACCCTGCTGGAGTACCCATTCCGACGCGTCTTCAAATCCGGCACCCTCGGGGCGACGAAAGATTGAAAACGTTGTTCCCACACTTACGTTTACATCGATGTTCGAAGAGCCGTCAAGCGGATCGAACACAACCGCATATTTTGCTTCTGGAGACAGATGGGGAAGCACCATTGGCTCCTCGTTTTCCTCGGAAGCCAGAACGCCGACGCTTTGCCGGAAAGCCAGGCTTTGAATGATCGCGTCGTTGGCGTAGACATCCAGTTTCTGTTGAACCTCGCCTTGCACGTTGTCCGTTCCAAGGCTGCCGAGAATGTCGTTTATTCCCGCTCTCCGGACCGCAGCTTGGATCTTTTTTGTGGCCAGAGTCAGGCCGGAAAGTAGAAACGAGAATTCACCCGAGGCTTTAGGGAAGCGCTTTTGCTCCTCCATGATGAATTGCTGGATGGTCAGTGGAGCCGGAGAAGAAATGATATTGCGAATCATGTTCACAGCCTTGTGGAGAGGAGCATTAGATTGCGAATGTTGCCCAACGGGGTGAACGTGTCAATGCGAGTGCTTCTTCGCAATGAATTTCGATTGGTTCTGACGCGAATTCGAAAGACCAATGTGTTCAACGTTGTGTTCAACGTTTGAAACACTTTGCCAGGAGCATTCGAACGGCTTATGAGTGCTGAGTTTGGAACCGGTTTCCAGTTTACGCACGAATCGTCCAATCATTCGAGAGCCTGCGCTGTAGGTCAATTATCGACTGCCGGGAACAAGCACTAAAAGACCGGCGGAGACATTTAGGATGTACAGATTCTGTTGAGCTGGAATTGCGAACCATGAAAAAAAGCCTGCGTTGATCCACCGCAGACTTGACATTGTCCGAAGATGCGCTGCGCTATTTGCGCTTTTTTCTGCGCTTTGATTTCTTTCTTCGCTCTTTGCCGCTGTTCTTTTTCGATTTTCCTTCCGAAGACGGACTACGCCGCTTGAAGACCATGCGAGCAAAATCATCCGACACTCTCGCAAGTTCACATTGGCGCACGTCGAAAATCCGAGTGCACCCATTCGGCTGCTCAACGAAAACAAAAGGCAGGCAGACGGACAAGACTTTATAAGGACCATCATCCGGATGCGGCTTGTATTTGATCAGGACAGGGTCTTCAGGCGGAAGCACGTTGTTGTCGAGGGTGTTCCAGAAAAACGTCGGGTACTGGCAAGTCTCCGTCAATAAAGCGATGTAGTCTCCGACGCGCACGTCTTCCGGAGCCGTCATTCTGGCGACGTCTGTGTTAAACGGAGTTTCAGAAACTGTTGATGCGTGAGTCATGCATTTGCAGACACTTTTAGAGAATCAAGGTTCGCACTGCGAGCTTCGGGAACGATTCCAGAAACGGCATATTGACTGCCCGGCAAGCTAGTTTGAAGTCCCGGGGGCGCCGCTAAAAGTGAGGGTTTTCTGCCGCCGGACATCGACGATCCGGAGTTTTTCGATCTGTGCCACTCGAATCGCCTTCGGAAAGAACTCATCTACAAACCCTTGTTCAGCCAGCCTTATAGAGACCTCTTGAGTGTCGAGTTCTTCGTTGATGTCAGGAAGCGTCGATTTCAACAAACTTAGTTCGATTTCTTTTCCGGAAGTGCGGCTGAGACCTCCGGCGACAACTGCCGCTATTGAGTCCGATGAAGAGGCCCATGACTCGGGGATCGGGCCGTGAGTTTTAAGCCAGTCGTGGCAAAGAAACCCGAAGGGCAATGGGCGATTACCTTCGAACGTTGTTTCAACGGGCGTCTGGATGGCCTTGCAAATCCTCCTGGTGTTTTCGTCCACGATGCCGACGGCTTTCCAGTGTGCATGTTGATCACTTAGCCCCATGTCTTTCTGATGGAGCCTGATTTCGTCAACGGCGGCGCCGCCACCACAGACAATCACACAGCGCCGGTTCAACTGCTGGATAATTCCGCGAAGACGCTCAGGGCCTTCTTCAAACTGGAAAAGGCTTCCACCGAACTTGAGGACATGAATAGCTGAAGTTGCCGTCCCACGCATCAAACGCCGATTCCGAATCTGGCAGCCAGCATTGCCAGGGAGAATGCAGGAGCCGATGCGCTGGCGCGCGGCCCGAGAAGTTCTTCCAGCGAGACTACGTCCGGCGAGTCCACGAGGTCGATCAAAATACGGCGTGCAAGCCAGCTGCCGATTCCGGAAACGACGACCGTGAAATTTTTCGGAAGGCGGTGAGTCTTGATCACGCGGCCGACGGCTGAACGTAGCAGCCTTTGCTGCCAGTACGCGGCTTGATCCGCGAGCCGGTAAATCGTGTCATCAGCAAGTTCTTCTCTATCGGCACAGAACATTCGTGCGATTCGTTGTTTGCAGCAAGAGACTGTTGCCGGTCGCCCGTCACTGGTGGCAAGGTTGTTCTCATCCGGTGGAATGTTGCCGAGGATGACATGCGCGTCGAGTGCCGTTGCGAAGACTTCCTGCGCTAATGGGACTTTACGGCCGTCAACATATCCGAAACTGATCAACGAGCAGATCGGGCTGCGTGTTACGCCGGTGTAAACAAGTTCGTTGTTGCAGATTCTCTGAGTATCGGTACTGCCTTTGGCAGCGACCTGCCCGTTCGAAATCGGAATGATGTCCGTAGTGGTTGAGCCGATGTCAATCAGAAGTCCTGACTCGGACTTGAGAAACCTCGTGCAGTACGTAGCCAACGCGTGCCAGTTGGCTGCAGCGGTCAGCTTGTAGCTGTTTCTGGCTTCGTCGGCGTCAACCAGTACGCCGCCCACCTGATAAAAAACCGATCTTTCGCTGCCGAATACCTGCTCAACCTTGTCAACAATAAACCTGACACCTTCGCGTTTATTCTCGAAACAGTCTGCCAGTTCGCCGGTCATCGTCACGGCAACGCAATTGTCTGACGGGAGGTCATCAGCCATCAATGCGAGGGCATCGGCGAGCTCGCTCTTTCTCTTCCACAGTTCAAAATTAACCGAACCGGATTGCTGAAGAGCGTGGATTTTCGTTTCAGATTCGAGACCCGTTGACGGCGCCACAACGGCGTACTTGATATTCGCTCCGCCGATATCCAGTCCGGTCCAACTGCTCATAACGTTCGATCCTTTGAAGAGAGCAATCAGAGTAGCAGTTCCTGCCGTTCGATTGCAAACTACTTCCACCATTGTTCGGGGGAATAGAAATTTCGGGGGAATAGAAATTAGGACAAACGGTTCCAATATGTCCATTCGGGCGTCGATGGCATTTTAGGCCACTGCTCGGTTGATTCTTTCATTAGCTGCCGTTCGATAAGGACGAATTCTCCGGTACAGGGAGAAGCTTTGTTGAGTGCGGTTTCAGGAAGTTCTGTAGACTGCTGAAAACTGAAAAACGAATACGCGGGCAGCGAATCGTCTGAAAGCAGGCCGATCGTGACGCGGCGCGGTTATTAGGCGGCCCGAAGTGGGAGGTAGCCTGAGAAGAAGGTGGCGTAGATTGGATAGCCTCAATGCGACGGGCAATCCTTCAACGGGCGACTATCTTTACAACCAGAATTCCTCGATCACCTTCACGATTACCAATCTTTCCGGTACTCCGTTCAGCTTCAATTCATTTCTCGCCGGTGACGTCTTCAACGGGGGTGGTGGAACCGTCCAGGTCAATGGAACCTTCAAAGGTGGCGGGTCGATTTCACAGAGCTTCAACTATCAAGACTTCACAGGTATGAGCGATTTTGAGGTCTTGAACCTGAATCCGACGTGGGTCGGTCTGGATAGCGTCAGTATCACCCGATTGTCCGGGAATTTTCTCGGGATCGACGACCTTCAAGTTAATGGCACGTTTGCTCCAATTCCTGAGCTAACCAGTTTCGTCATGGGATCGACGTTACTGGCATTGCTTGTAAGACGACCGCGTCGACGTTGATTATTCAACGATCAGGCGAGAATTGAATTCAAACGTGCTCACACGCCATCTGCGCTGCTCGCAAGTTGGGCGAAACCGATGGTGACCTGTCGGGTGATTCTGCGTAGCGAGTTGTTCTCCGCGTTCGCTAGAGTGAGCCACCGATCTGTTTAACAGAGTGTCGCGTTTGTCTCGAATTGTGGTTGAATCCTTCTCGCAAAGATGAACCCGGTTTCAGTCAAGGGGCGGTCCGTTCGGCACTGGTCAAGGCCGTGACCCGGTAGAACGCAGTGTGTTCTGTATCAATCCGGATGCGATAATGGACTCGCGTGGAATCCCTGCCTTCGGGTCACGATAAACCGAATGGACTCCACTGGATTCGTCTCGGCACTTCCGCTTCTGCCACACTGCAAGTGTGCACCCTCTGCGCGGCCTGCTGCGCTGTTCGTCACACAGAAAAGGAGCATGAGATGGAAAGCCCCGGAAGATCTCGTCTGGTTTCATTCCTTTACAACCAGAATCCGTTTTATCTGATCAGTGCCGGAATCGTACTGTACGGGTTGAACAGTTCTTTGACGTCGGGAGGAGATGAAGTCATCGGACACTGGTTACTCGCGTCGATTATTTCAAGCTATGCCGCTCTTCTGGCGCTTACAGCATTTCTTATCGTAAAGTTCGGCGGGGTTTGGGATGACGCTCGCTCGATTTTCATGGTGATCCTGCTGCTGTTTTTTGCTTTGTCGGTCAGTTTCGATTCGCTTTGTATCACTGACGCCCGCCTCGCCGTGAAGATGCTTGCTTCAGGGTTCTGTTTTTCCGTCGTTGTAACGGAATTGCTTTTGTCCGGGCTCGCGATTCGAATTCCAGCTCGATTCAAAGCACCGTTGTATTTGATGCTGGCTGTGAGCTTTTTCTATCCGCTTACGATGTCGGTGCGGGATCAGTTGATGCCGGGGCTGGATTCGCGCTGGATCCTCGCTTTTTTTCCCGTCGTAGTCGCAGGAGCAATCCTGAGTCTGATTCCGGCAGCAAGGGCGGGTTCTGCGTTCAACCGCTTCAATGGAACTCCGTGGTCATGGCCGATGTTCCCGTGGTCGTTGTTCATTCTGATGGCCATCGGTCTGTGCGGGCGGGGTTGGTTGCTGACTCAGGCGTTTGACCCGACATCAGGTTCCCGGACCATTTTTGCGAGTTGGTTTTTTATACCAGTTCTTTTTGCAACGCTGTACGTACTGCTTGAAGTAGCGATCGTCGAGAAGATTCCGCAATTAAGAATCGCCGTTTTCGCATTTGCCGCATTGCTTCCGTTTCTTGGCGGCCAACTATTCAGCTACAAGTCTACGGGCGGGTTTGAGCATTTGTTGACCAGCTCTATTGCGTCGCCAATCTGGGCAGGCCTGTTCCTCGCGGGCGTCATCTATGCAGCGGCAGCATTCAGAAATCAGAGAGGCGCGATGACGCTTTTGGTAATGACATTGGCGATCGGGCTCGTACAGCGGTCTGATGGTTCGCTCGCGT
>JBCCFB010000264.1:0-8844 GCA_039029995.1 Planctomycetota bacterium | reverse complement strand
GCTGACCGATGGAGATTTTGAAGACAATCCCACTACTGCGTGGACAACTTTTGGTAACGCATTTCTGGATGGTGAGGTAATTGGCGACCTCGACCAGGCGGCTGGATTCTCAGGCGCTGAATCTGCCAAAACATTTGGAAACTTCAACGGCGACCCTAACTTCACCGGGTTTTTTCAGGACATTGCTGTCGACGGCGTTAACCTCAGCGTTGGTGACCTTATTCAGATGAGCGGCTACATCGCTTCACCATCCGGCGATGCAATGGCCGGAGGCAACCTTGCCTTTTACGAGATCACCTTCTTTTCGACAGCTCTTGGTGAGTTCGGATTTGGTGACAACACATCTGCAAACTTCACCAGCGGAGACGCAACTGATTCATGGCAGTTCTTCACCACCGAAGGTGTATTCATTCCTGCGGAAGCTGAAGCGGTTCGTGCGAAAGCAGTATTCGTAAACATCGGTTTCGCCGGTGGATCAGCCTGGTTCGACAATGCTCAACTCCAGAAGATTCCTGAGCCAGCGTCGCTTTCAATCCTCGGTGCATGTGCACTTGGAATGGTTGCTCGCCGCCGTCGCAGCTAAGACGACAATCTATCGGTGCCAAGCCGATAATTTCAGGTGAACACAAAAGCCGGGTCAGCTGACCCGGCTTTTTTTGTGCGCCTTGGGCGCAACAGACGTCATTACTGCCACCCCATCAAATGAATACCAATCCGACGGAACGATTGACATGAATTCCCCGCGAAAATCCGGTTAGTTTCCCATCGAATTCGCGACCTGAATATCAGCCAATCTATAGACCGGTTAGAATATCCAGCAGGAGACATTCGTTTCTATTCAACCATTCAGGAGAGGCACATGATCCGCCGGTCATCGAAACGTGACACTCGACGAGCAAGCTACGATTATCAGACATTGGAAGTCAGAAACCTGCTGGCCGCAGACATCGCGCCTGTTTATCAGCCTCAGGGCATCACCAACCCCTTCAGCCACGGTTCGGTATCCGCCGATCAGATTCTTGAGCGGGCGGAACACGTAGAGTTTCATGCCGGTGAATTAATCATCGCGATCGATCTGCCGGTCGCCAGGGCTGATGCGGAAGCCCTCGTAGCAACATTCGACTGGAGCGAACTGGTCGGCACTGAAGCCACACTTCTCAACACCATGATGACCGTTGATCGTGGCGTCGATCAAAGCGTTTCACTCGTTCACCTTGACCTAGGTGACAACACAAACGTTCTTCCGATCGTGCGTGACCTTGGAAATCACACGAGCGTCGTATGGAGTTCTCCCAACTTCTTTACATCGGAGAATCCTCTTACCTATATCCCGAACGATCCTCAATACGGCGATCAATACCATCATCCTCTGATGCAGAATGACCTTGCATGGGATATCCAGACCGGCGATTCCAGCATCATCATTGCTGTAACGGACGACGGAATCGACACGGCTCATCCTGACCTTGCCGCAAACATCTGGACCAACACGGGCGAGATCCCCGGTAACGGAATCGATGACGATGGAAACGGATACGTTGACGACATCAACGGGTGGGATTTCCTTTACGACAACAATGATCCTAATCCGAACCAGAGCGGCGCTGACCACGGCACCCACGTTGCCGGAATTACCGCGGCTGTCACTGACAATTCAACCGGCGTTTCCGGAATCGCGGGCGGTGGTAACGGAGGCACGGGTGCTTCGATCATGGCGCTTCAGTGGTATGACTATGGCGCGTGGACTGCCTCGGACATCAACGACACTTTCGTTTACGCCGTCGACAACGGCGCTCAGTTGATTAACAGCAGTTACCAGTTCGACATCTGGGTAGGTGATCCGGTTGTCACTGCGGCTCTGCAGTACATTCAAGACAACGATGCCATCCATTTCCTCTCCGCAGGCAACGATAACGAGCTCGATTCGCCAAACCAGGTCTTCGAGCAGACGTTGATTATCGCCAGTACGACGAGTACCGATGAGCGCTCCAGTTTCAGTGACTACGGCTACGGTGTGGACATCGCCGCACCCGGCTCATCTGTGCTCTCAACCGTTTTCGGCGGTACCGGCTACGAGTACTTCTCGGGTACGAGTATGGCTTCGCCCGCTGCGATGGGAACAGCAGCTTTGATCTGGTCACAGAATCCGACCTGGACTCGCGATATGGTGGTAGCTCAGCTTCTTGCGACGGCTGACAACATTGATGCTCAGAATCCGGGGTTCCAGGGACAACTTGGTACCGGACGTGCGAATTCCTACAACGCTTTGACGATGACCCTGGGGGCTCCAACCATTACCGGACTCGATGGCCTGCCAGCCGACGGGTCGAGCACAACCAATCCGGATATCACCTCGTTTGGCATCACGTTTTCCCAGTACATGGATCCGTCGAGCGTAACTTCGGCAAGCAGCTATTCTCTCGTGAACGCAGGTCCTGACGATACCTTTGGAACTGCTGATGACATCACTTACTCGTTGAGCACTCCCAATGCCTACATGGTTGGAACCAACGATCTTCTGGTTGAGATCGCGGGTGGATCTCTGACGCCGGGCGAATATCGAATGACTGTCGATGCCGGTGTAGCTCAGAATCCATTCGGTACCGGGCTGGACGGTGACGGAGACGGAACAGCTGGCGGCAACTACCTGCATCACTTTACGATCGAGCCGGTTCCACCGGTTGGAATCGGTGCCGTAGGCGGCCTCGCCTATGAACTCGCATTCAGCGGCAGCTTTGTTTCCGGAACAGAAACCGGTGTTCAAATCCTTCCATTAGATGCCAATCAGAATCTTTCAGTCCGCGTGAACGGGCCGGCAGGCATGACGATTACGGTTCTTGATCCCGGTGGAAATACGATTGGCTCTGCGACCGGAACGGGTGCAGAAACGATTATCAACTCGATTCCAGTTCAGACAGGTGGTACCTATGTAATCGAGATAGTTTCCGGCGGCGCAACTGGCGGATACACAGGCAGTTGGATGCTCAACAGTGCTTTCGAAACCGAAGGCCCCGCTACCGGTGACAATAACACTCAGGCCAACGCGGAAGATCTCAACGCAGCAGCTCTCAGCTTCGGCGCCTCTGAGATCATGACCGTAACGGGAGTCCTTCCCGGCGTTTCCGGTACACCGGTGATTGTCGAGAACTTTGACAGCGGTGGATTCGGTCCCGGTTGGACAACGGCGTCAAGCAACAGCTTCGGTCGGATACAGGTCACCGGCCAATTCGGCACCGCGGGTGGAGCCAACGCTCTCGTGATGGATTCCAACCTGGACAGCAACTACGTAAATAATGAAGCCATCTGGAATGTTGATCTCAGCAGTATTGCTAACCCCATCCTGGCTTTCTCCCACATTCAGTGGAGCGACGAGACAGACAGTCTACCCGCATCGTTCACTGGTTCTGTTGACGGCGACGGGGTTTCGATCAGCGACGACGGTGTCAACTGGTACACCATCCTGAACAGCCCCGGTGCAAGTTCGTGGACTGCCGAGTCGTTTGATCTTGTCACACTTGCCAATCAGTACGGACTGACCCTGGGCTCGAGCTTCTACGTCAAATTCCAGCAGTATGACAACTTTGAAATGACCACGGACGGTCGTGGATACGACGAAATCGCGATCCTCGTTCCCGATGTGAGTCCGGACTGGTATTCGTTCGACCTGAACGATGGTGAATCGGCTGCAATTGCAATGAAGATGATCAGTCCGGGGTCGGCAATGCTGAACCTCTATGATGACGCCGGTAATCTGGTTCAGAGCGGCGTATCAGTCGGCAACGCTGATCAGATGATTCAATTCGTCGACCCGACCAATGACGGAAGCCCGGATACGTGGTACGCCGAAGTCGTTGGTAACGGAGCTCGCTACGTCCTCAACGTGATGAGTAACGCCACGTTTGACATGGAACCGAACGATTCCATGGGCACAGCAATCGACATCAGCGGACTGGGCGGTGCCTTCGGGTTCGCTTCAACACAGTCCTCGGCGCTTGCCGAGCCGGATGACTTCCCGGACGGAACGATTCTTGATTCGTCTTTCGCCGGCGTGACACTTTCTAATGATGTTGGCGGCGGAAACGTCTACGGTGCAACGGCAGGATTCGGAGCTCCAACGGGCACAATCGTATTCGCGCCGTCGGTTGGTGGAGCGTCAGGCTGGTCTGATTTTGACAACGAGTTAAGGGCTGATTTCGACGCACCGGTAGGATTTGTTTCGATTGATGTCGGTTCGGATGACGCTTCCGACATCGCTTTCCTCAACGCATACGACTCAGCGGGAAATCTTCTCGCGACGGTTACCAGCGGTTCCGTTTCGACGGGCAACAGCGAGACGATTTCGATTACACGGCCTCAGGCGGACATCGCCTACATTATCGCGGCGGGCCTGGGTGGAGACATCACTCCGCTGGACAATCTCGTATATGAAGTAGCTGGATCTGCCGACTGGTACGCGATCGATGCCGCTGCAGGGCAACAGATTTCGCTGGAAGGTGTGCTCCCCGGTGCAGGGCCGGACTTCTTCTTCAACGGCCTTGATCTTGGTGGCTCAAGTGATCTTACGATCGAACTCTATGATCCATCCGGAGTTCTTGTCGCAACGGGAAGTGAGATCGTCGATCACACTGCACTCGCGACCGGCACCTATACAATCCAGGTGCTTTCCAACGGCGGCCGTGGAGAATACTTCCTGAAAAATGGCGACGACATTATCACGATCGCAGGCGTTGATTTCGGCCCGATTGGTTCTCCGCTCTGGACTGGCTTTGCGGCGCAGGCTGACGAAGCATACACGCCGGAGCGTGGTTATGGCTGGGTCGGCAACCCGAACGGTCTGGTTCTGTTTGAAGGCCAGCGAGGAAATGACCTGACACGTGATCGTGCTTTCCTGAGAAATGGAACATTCGAAATCGATGTCCCGGATGGGATGTGGGAAGTCGATGTCTACCTGGGGGTAATCCGGAAAACGGATGCCATTCAGATCACGGCTGAAGGCACCGTTGATACATTCACGCCCGGCCAGGGCCCGAACGTGGTTCGTTCGTACGTCGTTTCCGTCACTGACGGCCAGCTTACTCTCGAATTTGATGGACTCAGCGGCCTCGACAACAGAATCCGCGTGGCCGGTATCGGGCTGACCCCCGTTTCTCCACGTCCTTTCAATTCACCCGGTGGAAAATCAGACCCTGTCCAGATTGCCGGATTCTTCCAGCAACCTTTGCAGTCCAGCACCAGTTCAATTGACACAACAACCTCTGGTCCACTAATGGACAAAGTACAAGTTGCGTCAAGGCTGGCGGGCAATCAAGTTCTATCTGACACACGATTCAATCGCGTTGACGAAGCGTTTGGTGAATTCCGGCAGGACAACGCCTTCGAGAACGATTTGATGGAACAATTCGAGGCTGACCTCCATTCAGCGCTGAAAAGCCAGCTCTGAAAAAGACGGTAGACTGACAACAAGGCCGCGCGTTTCGCGCGGCCTTTTTTTGTGTCTGACCTTTTCTATCTGCGCAGCTCGTTGTCATTCACAACAGCCGTCGCCACCCGACCGATGACCTAGTTGCCGACTTCGATAAGAACTTTGCCGTGGCCTGGATGGGTAAGAGCATTCACGGCTTCCTCGAGACCGATTCGACCGGTAATCAAAGACTCAACTTCGACTTCACCCGCGTGTAGAGCCGCAAGCGCCACATCGAACGGCCCGCAACGACTGCCGACGACCGTGATTTCATCAATAACCAATGACGCCAGATTCGGTCCCTCTGGATCTGCAACTGTCGTCTTCAATACCAGTGTCCCACGAGGGCGAAGGTAGTTCATTGCCGTCGGGATCCCGGTCGGTGAGCCGGTGCAATCGACGGCTAGATCAAATCTCCTGACGGCGGCTGCATCGAGTGTTGTTGTTTCAATGCCAAGTTGCCGGAAGCGCCGGAGATTCGAATCGTGTTTTCCAACCACCAGCAATTCAATGTCGAGCATTGCGAGAACTTGAGCAATAAGATAGCCGAGTCGACCGTCACCAATCACCGCGGCTGATTCGATGTTCTCGAACGGAACTTGTTCGATGATCTGGTACGCGGCGGCAAGTGGTTCTACAAAGACCGCGATTTCGTCCGGCACTGACTCTGGAACAACGAGCAGGTTTTCTTGAGGAACAAGAACTTCGTCGGCAAATGCCCCGTCATGATTGTAGATCCCGATAACACTCCGGTTTGGACAGTGATTCTCGAGCGCACGATCACAAAGCTCACAAACTCCGCATGCACAGTTGATTTCGCTGACAACCCTTTGGCCTGCAAAGTTTCCCGATTGAGCAATGCCGACAAACTCATGTCCCGGTACTCCGCGAAACCCCATGTATCCTTGCACCAGTTGTAAATCGGTTTCGCAGATGCCCGCAAGCAGGACTTTTACGGGCACCATATCGCCCGCGTATTCCCTCTGGTGTTCCCGTTCAAAACGCACACCTTCGTTCCCGATGACTATTGCACGCAAGAATACTGCTCCTTCAGTAAGTCACTGGATTCCGTTGGACTATCGTGTCTCAACTGCTTCAAAAGCTGCACGCAAATCCAGCTTGTCTCCCATTTCCAATTGAAGATCGGCAAGTTCATTGAACAATTCGTCACGCAGGCCGGCAAATTCCGGATTCGTCGCGAGATCGTTCATCTCCAGCGGATCGTTTTCAATATCAAACATCCGCAGCACAGGGACCTTCGGGTAAGCAATGAGTTTGATATTGTCACGTATGATCATGCGTTGGAGGTCCACGTATGCTCCGTAAATCGACTCGTATTTTGAATCAACTTCCGCATTGATAATGGGCAGAAGATCCTGAAACTCTACTTCGTCACCAACCGGAGCATCTGCAATTCCCAGTGTCGTCGGCATGATGTCCTGCAAATAAACGGGAGCGTCCAGTCGCTGACCAGCCTCAATACCGGGTCCGGAAACGATCAATGGAACTCTCATTGAGTGCTCATACATATTCTGCTTGCCAATCAGGCCGTGATGGCCACAGGCAAGTCCGTGGTCCGCTGAAAAAATGACGTATGTGTTTTCGTCCATCCCCGTTTCTTCAAGCACATCCAATATCCTGCCGATCTGCTCGTCCATGTGCGAAATGATCGCGTAGTATTCCTGCCGGTTTACGCGAACAGAATATGGAGTCCTTGGAAAAGGAGCCAATCTCGCGTCACGCAGGTTCTCTCCGCATCCAATTTCATCCTGATACGGGTACCTGGCCATGAAGTTATCAGGAACGATGACATTTTCCTGCGGGTACATGTCCACAAATTCCTGTGGTGATTGTCGTGGGTCATGAGGCGCATTGAATGCGATGTACATGAAAAAAGGGTCATCAGAACTTTTAGCATTCGCGATAAACGTATCGGCATCTGTAAATACAACCTCTGACCAGTGTGTTCCGCCTTTCCAGAATCCTTCAAATTTCGGATCAGACGGACTCCAGACGTCTTCCTGTCCTTCATGAGGCCGATCGTATCCCTCGGGCGTCTGGTTTGGCATTCCACCGCGCGGATTCCGGACGTTGTTAAATACGTCCACCGGTTGTGCGCTCACGTGCCATTTCCCAGTGAAGAACGTCGAATAGCCTGCGTCCTCCATCTGCTGTGACCACAATCGGCCTTCGTACTTTGTTTCGTTTCTTCGGTGTTCCCGAAGAACCTGATCGAGCTCCTGCGCCCGCCACAAAGACCGGCCGGTGTTGAGCATCGCACGGCTTGCGAGACAGATTGCGCCGTTCCAGCCGCCCATGTTGTATGCGCGGTCAAAAGTCGCACCCGAAGCAGCAATACGATCAATTGACGGAGTGCTTACTTCGGCGTTGCCGTAACAGCCGACTGAATCAAAAGAAAGATCGTCTGCAAAAATGAACAGAATGTTGGGCTTGCCCGAAGTTGGGGATTCAGTTGAACCACCTGAATCGTCCGCGCAAATCAGGCCGGGGTTAACAAGCAACGCCAAAGCAAGCGCAAGTGCAAAGTAGTAGTTCTTCATCGGTCGATTTTGTACGGGGCTCATTGAGTCGGTATGATTGACTGGCAAGGCAACATTCTGGCTGATTGAAAGTGCTTTAGCTAGAAACCGTCGCGAAAAATCGTACAGTCTGCACGGCTGAGATTGCCCCGAACACAAAACGGACGACTTTACGCCTGATTCTTGTACCCGTTAGTAGTCACCGACTCATGGACCGCCGCAATTTTCTGAAATCCTCCGCCGGTGCAGCCGCTACCGGAATTTCAACAGACCTGAACAGGCAGCCTGCTACTACGAAAACAGGAACCGAATTAGTTGAAAGATGGATTGAGGTGAATGATGAGCAAATCGACTCAATTCTTGCACAGCAGCAAACGGACGTGGAGCATCCGTTTCATGGGGGATTCGAAGGAACATACGCGCTTTATCCGGTTGGTAAAGCGGCCTGGTTTTTGAACCGGATGGTTTGCGGACTCGTTTCCAACGGGTCTCGACATTGCAACTCGACGGAAGTCCTGGACGCATCGGAAATCGCTGCAAGATTAATTAGACGATTGCAACATGATGACGGGACCATTGACCTTTCTTCGACCAATTTCTGCTCACCACCGGATACAGCATTCGTCGTCGAGCCGTTAGCGCTGACTGCCGGGATTCTTCGAGCGGTGAACCCGGCCCACGAATCGTTATTGCAACCGATTGGCGAGTTTCTCGTTGCAGCGGGAGAGGCTTTGATTTCCGGAGGTATTCACACACCCAATCATCGCTGGGTGGTCTGCATGGCGCTGGCTCGTATTAACAATCTCTTTCCGGACCCGCGACTCGTCGAACGAGCCGATCAAT
>JBCCFB010000263.1:0-8976 GCA_039029995.1 Planctomycetota bacterium | reverse complement strand
GCAAAGCCCCGTAGGGGATATTGATCGCGGTATATGCCATGAAGACCAGGGTGTACGTGATATACGCATACACAAGTTTGGCCGAAAACTCGATCCCGAACACCTCAAACCACTTTTCGTTCGAAAGGTCCGGCGTATAAAACGTCAGGATGCCTGTAATGGCAAATGGAATCGACATCCAGATCAGATACGGACGGAAGCGACCCCACGCTGTCCGGGTCCGATCGGAGATGAAGCCAACCATCGGGTCGTTAATCGCGTCCCACAGCTTGGTAACCAGAAACATTGTTCCGGCTGCGGCAGCAGAGATTCCGAAGACGTCCGTATAGAAGATCAGTTGAAAGTTCTCAAACAGCTTCCAGTACAAATTGGACGCCGTATCTCCGAGACCGTAACCGAACTTTTCTTTGAACGAGAGTCGATCTTCCGAGCCTGTGCCACCGGCAACTGCATTGCCGCCTTCAGAACTGGACGCGTCACTCATTTTGGGCGCTCTCGTTTCGGGGATAGAAAGAGTTTCTGAAACAGTCTCAAGCGAAATCTAAAAACAACTTCGCCAATCCGACTTCACTTTGCGATAAGCGTTTTGGGAGCGGTTTCAGTCAATCAATTCTCTCAGGGATTTCAAAACGGTCAAGAGAGAAACACCCTATCTTTTGAAACCGGTTTCCATTTTCCCATAAAAAATGGCTTAATGGGAGTCTCCTTCCCGCAAATCCTCAATATTTGGCGATTCGCTTACCTCTTCGCGACATTGGGGCTTCTTTTTCGTCCCCACATCCAATCATTCATCAACGATGGATTCCTGTCGGAGCCCATTTCATGCAATGGACGACGATTCAGCATAAGTGCCTCTGTTGGCCGAAATTGCCAATTCAAGCTGTTGTCCCCTGGATTGGCTAGTTGGCCGAAACTAATTTCGATCTGGGCACGCTTAACACACCTGCGTTGAGTCCAGTCCTGAGTTCTCCGGCCGTACTTTTGCCCGGGCAGAAACCGTTTTCGGAAATTCAAGATCGGAATGTGTAGAATCCGGAGCTGATACGTGTTTAATCAGCAGGAGTCGCATTTTGGCCAACCCGGACACGGACTATCCGTTGACCCGCGCAAGCCTGTTGTTGCAGCTGAGCGAGAATGACCAGGAAGCGTGGCAGCAATTTGTCGAGACGTATCGACCGATCATCTACCGAATGGCGCGAAAACGAGGTCTGCAGGATGCGGACGCTCAGGACCTCGCACAACAGGTGCTTGTTTCGATCAGTCAGTCAATTGCGCGCTGGGAGAAGCGTGATGAATCGGTACGTTTCCGGCACTGGCTGCGGAGAGTTGCGCGAAATGCGATTTTGAATGTGTTGACTCGAAAGCCAAAAGACCTTGCGGCCGGTGGAACATCAGTACAGCAGGTTCTCAAAGGCCAGCCGGAATCGGAAGATCAGCTTAGCCGCGAAATTGAACTCGAACGCAAGCGCGAAGTGTTTTTTCACGCTTCAGGGTTGTTAAAGCAGGAGGTGTCAAACGATGCGTGGCAAGTCTTCCAGCTGTCCATCGTGGACGGGCAGCCGGCGCAGGATGTTGCGGCAATCGTCGGGAAAACGGTTGGAGCGACTTACGCAATACGCGGCAGATTGACCAGGCGTTTGCGCGCACTGGTCGAAGAACTTGAAAACGTGGATGAATGATTCTGTTCCAGTAGCGCCTCCGGCTGCCGTGGACGGACAATGCGATCAAATCGCCTCGAATTGTTTGAGCGGAATATGCCTGGACTGGACCATCCGGACGAAGAACAACTTGCAGCCTTTTTTGAAGGCACACTTCCGTCTGATGACGCAACCGAAATTGAAAATCACGTAAACCAGTGCGCGGACTGCTGCGAACAATTGCAGCAACTATCACGTGGTGACGAGGGATTTATCGCCGAAGTCAAAGACGCCATCGAGGCGCCGCGGCAGTCATCAATCGTCAACGGCCAGGTCCCGTTTCCGCCAGAACAGCCAGGAGCAGGCTCCCGTCGAATCGGTCCATACAAGCTGTTGCAGAAAATCGGCGCCGGCGGCATGGGTGAAGTCTGGATGGCCGAGCAGGAGTATCCGGTCAGAAGACGTGTGGCGATAAAATTCACCCGCGCAGGGGTTAATTGCAAAGAAGTGCTGGCTCGATTCGAGTCCGAGCGTCAGGCGCTGGCGATGATGGATCATCAGAACATAGCCTCGGTCCTCGATGCCGGAACCACAGAAGCAGGGACTCCCTATTTTGTGATGGAGCTCGTAAAGGGTATCCCGCTGATTGAGTATTGCGACCAGCGAAAACTCGGTATCCGTGATCGACTGAAGTTGTTCGTTGCAGTGTGTCGAGCTGTTCAACATGCCCATCTAAAAGGAATCATTCATCGCGACTTGAAACCCGGGAATGTTCTGGTCGCATCCTACGACGGGGAGCCGGTGCCGAAAGTTATTGACTTCGGCCTCGCCAAGGCGATGGACAGTTCCATCCGTCTTACGGAGAAAACCGTCTTTACGGAATTCGGCAAGATTGTCGGGACGCTCAACTACATGTCACCGGAGCAGGCTGAATTCAATGCGCTGGATATCGATACCCGCACGGACATCTATTCACTGGGCGTCATTCTCTACGAACTGCTCACAGGCTCGACCCCGCTGGAGAAAGAAACGATCCGGAATTCGGCGCTTCTTGCCGTGCTTGAAATTATCCGTGACACCGAACCTCCGGCTCCGAGTAGTCGCATCAGTGAACACAACAAAGCGGAAGTGATATGCGAGCAACGGGCTCTCGATCCAGCTTTGCTCCGCAAGACATTGCACGGAGAGCTGGACTGGGTCGTGATGAAGGCCCTCGAAAAAGACCGGAACCGTAGATACGAGTCGGCCGGCCGTTTTGCAGATGACATCCAGCGATTCCTGCGCGACCGCCCCGTGAAGGCGCGGCCAGCATCGAGCGCCTATCTCTTCCGGAAGTTCGTTTCCAGAAACCGTGGCCTGGTCGCATCAGCCGCCTCTCTTGTCGTCCTGCTGGTTACCGGAATTGTTGTTTCAGCTTTTTTTGCCTATCAGGCGAGCCAGTCTGCAGAAGAGGCGCAGGCATCAGCCGAACGGTCCGAGAGCCTGCTGGAAATTTTCGAACAGTCATTTCACAGCCCGAATCCCGAGATGGGCGGAGCGCCGGAAATGCTCGCGCGGGACGTTTTGAACAACGCATGGCAACAACTGAAGACGAAAGACCTTGATTTTGACGGTAAAGCCCGTCTGTTGAATTCACTCAGCAACTCGTTTGCCGGAATCGGAGATGTTGATTCCGCAGTTCAAATCCGCGAAGAGCTTGTTGATCTTTATACGGCGGAGCTGAGCGAAGACCATCCGTCAACGCTGATGAAAATGAACAACCTTGCCGTCAGCTATTGTCAGACAGGCCGGATTGAGGAAGCGAAGGACCTGCTGGAGAAGATACTGCCGAAAATGGACACCATGCCGGAAATACGATTTCAAGATCGTCTCGGCGCGCTGCAGAACCTGGCAGTCTGTTATCAAGTGCTTGATGGTCCGGCGAGGTCTGCACAGCTGCAGGAGGAAACTCTTGTTCTGATGAAAGAAAATCTTGGCGTCACTCATCGTTCCACAATGCAGATGATGTTGAATCTCGCAAACAGCTATTCAATGTTGAATCGAATCGAGGAGTCGGTTGAACTGCGGGAGTCAACGCTCGAATTGATGACGGCTGAACTCGGTGAGGATCATGTGGATACGCTGAACGCCCTGAACAATCTTGCGATCGGCTATCGCCTTGCAGGCCAGCGCAAGAAGTCACGTGAACTTCAGGACGTTGTGATTGAGCGAATGACCGAACGCCTTGGCGGCGACCATCCTGATACACTCCGTGCGATGGATATGCTCGCGAGAATGATGTCTCAAGACGGTGACCATCAGATTGCCCTTGAGCTGGCCGAGAAAGTCTTTGCTGTCCGGCAGGAAAAATTCGGCGCTGACCACGCTTTCACCGAGGAATCGAAAGAAACCCTGGCGATGATCCAGGAAGGGACCGGCGAAAACTGGCGCTCCGATTTTTGAGGCGACGCGCGTTTTTACGGAGTGACTACGGCTCTGAATGGCGGCGGCAGATGAGTTGCGAACGTTTGCTTGCCTGCGAATACGGCTGGTCTCGAATTCAGATCCGGATCGCTGATATAATAGACCAGCCGACGTGCAACAGATTCTCTTCGTGCTCTCGTCGCCCCGCCCTCTGGATGCTCACTATGTGTCACAAAAACCGTTCAGGGTTCACCCTTGTCGAGCTGTTGGTTGTCATTGCAATCATCGGCATCCTTATCGGAATGCTGCTGCCGGCGGTTCAGCAGGTCAGAGAAGCTGCTCGCAGGACGACATGCGACAACAACCTGCGCCAGCTAAGCCTCGCAATGTTGAACTACGAATCGGCTTTCAACGAATTTCCAGCCAACAGGACCGAGGTGCCGGCGGGCTGGAACCTATGGGAGTCTCTGAGCGGTCACTACAGAATTCTGCCGCAGATCGAACAGCAGAACCTGTTCGACCAGTTCGTCATCGATGGTACTGAGTCGTTCTGGAACACAAAGAACAACCAGATGGATACTGCGTTGCCGGTATTCAAATGCCCTTCGCTTGGTCAGGAAGGGCCGTCGATGGATGCAGACTATTGGGGTGGACCGGGAAGTAGTTACGCATGGTGCTCGGGCTCGACGGCAAATACGTCATTGTATGGAGCCGAGTTGCAGAACGGCGTCATGAATACAGTGGAGTCCAGAAGCATTGCTCAGGCGTCGGATGGTCTTTCCAATACTATTTTGATCGCCGAGATCATTTCCGGTTCGGGCAACAATACGGTTGCGACCTATCCGTACGACGTCTTCTATACCGGCAGCTATTCACAATTTGATGCATTCGTTGACAAGGAGTTTCCTACGCGTTCGGAAATCAACGCGGTAGGTCAGGCGGCGGAGACCCCGGCGGGGGTGATGGCCAACAATGGAACCTTGTGGTCGTGGTATGCTCACGGTCATTCGATGTTCAACGCAACAGCTCCACCTAACTGGGAGTTTCCATCCAGTGGAGGAGTGTGCTGCCCCGGTGGTGCCCACGACTGGTTTCTTGGAATTATCCCTTCACGCAGTTTCCACGCGGGCGGTGTAAACGTCGGCTTCGGTGACGGCTCAGTACACTTTTATCGCGAGACGATCGATCTCTTGACTTGGCAACGAATGGGCAACGCTTCAGATGGTGCCGTTGTTCAGCTTGATTAGGCGATGGAAGTAATGAGTAATTCGAAAGCGATAGGCTTCGCAGGCGGCTTTTTTCTTTTACTGCTGTCGGCATGCGGTCAGGGCATGGACGAACGTGAGTATCAAATCCAGCCACAGCCTTCGGCCGTCGTAAAGGTTCGGGAACACCTCGAGAGATACGCAAACGGTGAACCGCCTGCGAGCGAGTTAACTGCCTTCCCGGGATTGATCAAGGACATGGCGGATCAACCTGCGGAAATCAGAACCGCAATTGAAAAAGCATACGAAGACCTTTCAGCAAATCCCGACGAGTCTGTAGCCATTGCAACTGCGGCGCTTGACGAGCTGGATGAATTGAGTGGTGCTCGCGTGGGCCGGCCGGACAACTGAGCGGTGGATCGGCACACTGCGAATGTCAAAGGAGCCTGCATTTCAATCAAGCACAGATTGATTCAAGCTCGGCCACGATCTTCATGTCTTGTTCCGGCAATACCGTACGCAGATCTATATGCAGCCGGTCTTTCTGAACGCGACCGATAATAGCTGAATCCGACAAACGTAGTTTTTCAGCAAAACTATCCACTGACATACGGCTGCTGGTCATCGCCACACACCATGTGGGGATTTTTTGCGTAGGTAGACTGCCACCACCCAGCATTGATTCCCCTTGAACGACTTCACAAGACTCGAAGCCGGGTAGGTGTTTGATCTGACCGGCAATTTTGTCGGCCCGGAGTTTCAAATTCTCAATCGGCATGGAGAGCATTCGCAGAAGGGGAATCTCGGATTCCGCTGTGTCCGTGTTGCGGTAGAGACGTAGTGTTTCTGCGAGGGCAGCGAGCGTAAGCTTGTCCACTCGCATCGCACGCATCAACGGGTTTTTCAAAACACCGTCTATGATTTTCTTCGTTCCGGCAATGATTCCGCATTGCGGTCCACCGACCAGCTTGTCACCGCTGAAGAGGATCACATCAGCGCCTTCTTCAATGCTGTGTGTCGCAACCGGTTCGTCGGACAATCCGTATTTCGCAAAATCCACCAGAGCGCCGGAGCCGATGTCATCGATGACTGGCAGGTCGTGCTTCTTCGCAATCTTTTTCAGTTCACGCGTGGAAACTGATTTCGTAAACCCGACGACTTCAAAATTGCTTGGATGCACCCGCATAAGCGCGCCGGTGCCTTCATTGATTGCTTCTTCGTAATCGCGCTCGTGAGTCTTGTTGGTAGTGCCGACCTCACGCAATCTTGCTCCACTGCATTCCATTACGCTGGGTAGCCGGTAGCTTCCACCGATTTCAATCAGCTGACCTCGTGAAACGATGACTTCTTTACCCATTGCGAGTGTTGCCAGCGTGATCATGGTCGCGCCTGCATTATTGTTCACAACCACAGCAGCTTCAGCGCCGGTCAATTCGCAAATCAACCGCTCAACGGCTTTGACTCGCTGGCCTCTTTCCCCGGTGCGAATATCCACTTCTACACTGGCATAGCCGTGGGCGACTTCGTTCATGGCGTCAATTGCGCTTCTGGCAAGAGGTGCGCGGCCAAGACCTGTATGGAGGATGATCCCCGTTCCATTGATAACAGGGCGTAGGTAGGGGCGTTCTTCAGACTGAAGCCAGCTCGCAATCGACTCCGCCATTTCGCTGGCAGTTGGAACAACGATTTCGTCTCTCGCCTGACTGACCTGACCGCGAAGTTCGTCCAGAAAATTGCGGACACCATCGGCAACGACCTGATGGTTAACGGTTTCTACCATCTTCTTCAGCGGGGCCAGTTCAAGCAGTTGATTGACTGAGGGCAGGTTACGAAATGGATTCGGCATTTTTGATTTTCAGCAACGTGTTGATTAACAGCACCTATTGTACCGCTCCAAACGATGTTGGTTCAGGTTAGACGGGCCGATTCGTACCACTTCCAACTTTGAGTTGTATGTAGGTCGGCACATTCTGAGTTACCGGTAGCCTCGAACGATCGAACGCGGATACGGTTTTTGCACCGGAGGTTGAACAGGCGAGTGGGGCTTAACGATTCACCGTTTTCGTGGGCGGCATAATCTCCTCAGGGTCTCAATCAAAGGAGCCTGTGAGACTTGATTTGAGAATTGATTCTCAATCAGGCTTTCTAATCCGGCTGATAGTCGTATAGGGGCTGTTCAAAGGGGTGGGCCAAGGGTGAAACGGGCCGGCATTCCAGCTGAAATATCGTTATTTTTCCTGTTGTCGCATGCAATCTGTTGACTGCCACCGTGGCACCTTTATCGTGAATAGCTTGTTTTGACATCACTGTCAGAGATTTTGACCCAAATAGACGGAGAGACTGATGAAACAAATGTTTATCGCTCTAGGACTCGTTTTCACGATGACTGTTGCCGCAACAGCTCAGGAAGGCGATGCCGGAAGTATTCTCGCACAGACAGACACCGTAGCAGTTCAGGAAACTCAGGAGAGTCTGTCAGATGTTGCTGCCCCGGAACCGGTGCAAGCTTTTGAAGCTGTTCAGCCAATTGCCGGCGGACAGGCGATGGTCGGTGAAATGCAGATGGGGCAAATGGTTGCCGATCCTTACATGAACCAGTCGGTATATGCGGCTCCAGCAACACAAGTCATGGGCAGCCCGATGATGGGAATGTCAGGTGATTGCGGTTGCGCACCTGCGTATAACAACTACAGCTACAACAATTGTGGCTGTAACACTGTCGGTACTTACGCCGCCACCCCGTGTTACAGCAACTACAACAGCTGTGGAACCGTTAACTATTGCAATACAGGTTGCAACTACTCATGCAACACTGGTTGTTACAACACGTGCAACACACGTTGCTACAACCCGTGCCAGCGAAGCTGCAATCCATGCCAGCGCCAGCGTAGCAGTGGTTTCAACTTCGGTTGTCGCTCACGCTGCAACCCTTGTCAGGATTCCTGCAGCCGTCGCGCCCGAATCATTCGCCCGCGTCGTTGCGGATGCTTTTGTCGCTAGTGCTTACCAGCGTTAACTGCAAAAAAAAATAAGCCGCCATCCAACTGGATGGCGGCTTTTTTTATTTGATCGCTTGCGGGACGATTCAACGATGGTCGGAGATTTGCAACCCCGGCCAGGTGGCAAATCGATTGTTATTTTCGTGGCCAATCTCAGAGCCCCGGTTCACTGCAAAGCAGTCAACTGCATTACATTTCACTGCATTGCAGTTCAGGGCGTTACAGTTCAGGGCGTTGCTGTACCGGGAGTCGTCGGGCCGGAGGCGTCTTCAATCGGTGAATCCACAGTTACCGCGGGGGTGTCGGTTTCGCCGACGTTGGGTCGCAGCATGGCCTGACGGTTATTCTTGTCCTCGAGCTGCCTGACGCGCTCTTCCATTTCCTTGCCTGGCTTGAAGGTAACGACGAACTTTTCGGGCACGTGTACCTTGTCACCAGTCTTTGGATTGCGCGCACTTCGTGCGGCTCGTTTCTTGACCTCGAAGACTCCGAAATTGCGCAATTCAATTCTGCCCTCAGTTACCAGGGCATCGATGATGGCATCGAAAGTCTTCTGAACGATCTCCTTCGTTTTCAGCTGCGTAAGTCCGATTTCTTCCGAGATCGTCCTGACGATTTCCTTTTTTGTCATTTCAAATCAACCAGGATTAGGGTGTATGAGGGAAGTGAGCTCCTCAAGTTTTCCAAGCGGCAAGGCCCGGGTTCTTGAAAAAGCACTTGGGCGAGCTTTCG
>JBCCFB010000262.1:0-8994 GCA_039029995.1 Planctomycetota bacterium | reverse complement strand
TCCGGCAGCCTTCTCGATTTCGGCCTCTGTGGTTCTCGGCCATTGGATCCACAACCGGTTCGCCTCGAACAGAACCCGCCTTAGCGCGATTGCTATTTGCCTGCTCATCCTGACCGCAACTGGAATGCTGATCGTTGAACGCAATGAGGACCCTCGTCCGCGAGCCGACCAGCGTTCTCTTCCGGATTACGAAGGACAACCACGGCGAACTCAGGAAACCTACGAGAACTGGCTGCGTGTTTGCGACTGGGTGAAACAGAACACTCCGGAAGACGCGGTATTCATTACTCCGTCGGATCAACAGACATTTAAATGGTATGCCGGCCGGACGGAAGTCGCATGTTGGAAAGACATCCCGCAGGATGCTGCGAGTATCCTTCAATGGAGTAATCGACTGCCCGACGTGTTCTTTCCCCAGCAGCGTTTTGAACAGGGCTTGATGAGCTATACCGATGAACAGTTGATCAACCTTGCCGGTAAATACGGAGCCGACTATCTGCTGCTGCCACAAAAACACATCGACCTTGCCCGGCCTCCAACGGGGCTCAACCAGGTCTATCCCGAGAGCGGAAGGAAGTCGACTTACGTCGTTCTACAAATCCCTTCCGGTCCTTAAATTTCTGACAGACCCGATCGTTCTAATTCGTGTAAATTCCTCCTGCTTATTTCCGGAATCACGATGAAAACGTTCATACGAATCACCGTCTCTTTGGCGGTCTTCGCGCTTGTTGCGCAATCGCAGACTCTAACTGCAGATATCACCTATTCAGTAACCGAAATCGGGACACTGCCGGGCACATCGATCGCCTTTGCCCGTGACATTAATGATCGCGGCGAGATCGTTGGCGATTCCCGTGATGCGTCTACCTCAAGGTTCCGTGCCTGGGTCTGGGACGACGGAACCATGACTCCGCTGGGCGATCTGCCCGGGGGTGCCGTCGAAAGCAGCGCGCGGTCGATAAATAACTCAGGGCAGATCACAGGTTATAGTGCGTCATCGACGGGCAACCGGGCTTTTCTGTGGCAAAGCGGCAGTATGTCAAACCTCGGCACGATGAGCGGGGCGTCCCGTAGCGAGGCGTATGGCATCAACAATCATGGACACATCGTCGGGGAGAGTAACCCTGTTGGCGTTCGCGGATTCTATCGTGAGACAACAGTCATGCAGGACATCGGCTTTCTTCCCGGTGGTTTGACGGACACAACAGCCCTGGGAATCAACGACTCTTCTCAGGTAGTTGGAAATAGCAGTACGACGTCCGGCGGTTCGAATACCCGTCATGCCTTTCGCTGGGAAGGCGGCTCGATGACTGACCTCGGAACTCTGGTGGGTGACACCTGGAGTTCAGCCGAAGCCATTAATGCCTCCGGCGATGTTGTCGGCTACAGCCGCGATGCCGCAGCTTCACATTTCAGTGCATTTCTATGGTCCGGTGGAAGCATGATCGATCTAGGCGAACTCGCCGGTGGACTCGAGTTCAGCTACGCCAATGACATCAACAACTCAGGTGTTGTGGTAGGAGAAAGCCGCACGGCCGACGGGCTCCGCGCTTTTGTCTGGGACAGCACCAACGGAATGCGGGATTTGAACACGCTGCTCGACGGTTCCGGGTCGGGCTGGACGCTGGTCTCGGCGACCGGCATCAACCGCCATGGTCAGATTGTCGGCTACGGGATAAATCCGGCTGGCCTAACTCAACCTTTCCTCCTGAGCCCGCCCAATGTGGTTCCCGAGCCAGGAAGCGCAATGGTTCTCGCGGCCTTTGGTTCGCTAATGCTGCGTCGCCGCAAGCGGTAGATGCCCAGTTCACCAGCAATCCGAACCAACTCTTGAGAATTAGACAAAAGACGATTCGTCAAAGCAATGCTCGGCCGACGGCGTAGATTTGCGAGCTGATTGCAGCACATGCTGATTACAGCACATAACGTCAAGCAACGACGCGAAGAAAACGAAGCGCTGCTGGACCTGTACGGGATCTACTCTCTCTTCCTGTGCAGGTCCTTTTTTGTCGACGGCTCGTCGCCTGGGGTCGCCGTTCAGGGGTCGTTGTTCAGGGGTCGTTGTTTAGGGTTCGTCGAGACTTTCGTCGAGGAAACGAAGCAGAGGATACAGGAAGTAGTCGAGGACGCGTCTTCGGCCGACTTTGATTTCGCAAGTTGTCGTCATACCCGGCATCAGGCGAAAGTCCTCGGGCACGGCCTCGAGCGTGATTGGATCAACCAGCCGAACACGGGCCTTGTACGTTGATGCGGACTGCCCGGCCTGATTCTGATTTTCAAAAACGCCTTCGCTGATGAACCTGATTTCACCATCGAGCGTTCCATGTTTCTGGTACGGGAAAGTCGAAAGCTTGACACGCACGGTACTCCCCTCGCGGATAAGAGCGATGTCTTTGCCTTCGACTTCAATTTCCGCTTCGTAACTACTGTTTAGCGGAATCAGTTTGTAGAGTGGTTCGCCCGGCTGAACGACTGAGCCCGGAGAACGGTCGGCAACTTCGAACACCATGAAATGTTCGTGTTCCATGTCCTCAGGCACGCAGATTTCGACTTGCCGGCTCTGGTTTTCAGCTTTGGCCAGATCCTGATCTGCAGTCTGCTTCTGTCGAAGCGTCTCCACGAGATCCGCAGCAGTCTTTGCCTTCCATGAAGCATCAAATGCGGCAATCCGTTTTTCCAGAGCTTCAACTTCCGCTTCCAGTTCACGAGCCCGGTTTTCGGCCGTCATCAGTTTTGTCTGGGCATCGCGACGGGAAATCCTCGCGCTGAGAACACGTACTTCCGAAGCCGATCCAACCCGCTCAAGGTTGATGTACTTTTCTTCGAGGTCTCGATACTCACGGAGATTCGCGGTGTGGAGTGCAATTTCAAGTTCGTTGTTGTCCTGCTGAACCTCCAACTTGCTCCGCTCGCTCTCAAACTCTTTCATCTTCGCGTTATATTCG
The DNA here is from genome assembly GCA_039029995.1 of Planctomycetota bacterium. Taxonomy (GTDB): domain Bacteria; phylum Planctomycetota; class Planctomycetia; order Pirellulales; family Pirellulaceae; genus Mariniblastus. Next base: position 6,049 of record JBCCFB010000262.1, on the reverse strand, counting down.
TTCTGGCGTTCGAGATAGTACTCCATCTGCTTCAGCCAGGTCACATCCAGACGGAATTCATCGGGAATCAGGAACTCGACGCCGTCGCTTTCGGCCAACAGTCTCGACTCTGCTGCGGATAGCGAGTTAACCAGAGCCCGCATTGCAGTAACATCCGCAATGGTAAGCGTGGAATCGAGAGTTACCAGCGGATCGCCTGCAGAGACGTGGTCTCCGAACTGAGCGTGCATCTGCATAATCGGCGCTGTCAGGCTGGTTTGTATTACAACAGGCTGCTCGACGGTAACGAGTTTCCCGTTGGCAGTTACGATTTTGTCTACTTGTGCCCAGTAGGACCACGCGACAACTCCGATCAGCAACAGAATCACCGTATACAGCGTCCACCTGGCACCACCTGGTACCGAGCGTTTTTCGATCTCAACCGCATCAGGTTGAAATTCGATCAGCGTTCGATCCTTACTGGCGCGCTGGCGATGTGCTTCGAGTCGCGCTTCGCGGCGTCTGGCGATTCTTTCTTCTTTAACCGTGCTCATCAGATTCTTATATTATTTGAGAGTATTCTGTTCGATTGGGATTACCGCATGTTGGCTTGACCGGTCTGCTGGTACCAGAGTTCCTGATACGTGCGGCAGCGTTCAAGCAGCTGGCGATGAGTGCCCATCGCATCCAGTCGGCCACGTTCGAAGACCATGATCGAGTCACATCCTGTCAGCGTTGCCAGCCGGTGCGAAACGATGACGACTGTGCGGCCCTTGGCAATCATTTTCAGATTGCGCTGGATAATCGCTTCACTTTCCGGATCAAGCGCGCTGGTAGCTTCGTCGAAAATCAACAGCTTCGGATCTTTCAGCAGGGCGCGAGCTATCGCAAGCCTTTGTTTCTGGCCGCCGGAGAGGTTGGACCCGCCTTCCTCAAGCATGGTGTCGTAGGACTGCGGCAATCGCTCGATGAACTCGGCGGCCCCGGCCATCTTGGCGACATAGACCACTTCCTGGAAGTTGCAATTGGGTTTTGCCATCGCAATGTTTTCGCGGACCGTGCCGCGGAACAGGAAGTTCTCCTGAAGCACAACGCCGATGTTCTGCCTCAAGTGAGCAATATCAAGCTCACGCATATCCAGCCTGTCAACACGAATGATGCCCGACTGAGGCGAGTACATTCCCTGGATCATTCGCGTCAGTGTCGTTTTTCCCGATCCACTGCGGCCGACGATTCCGACAACTGATCCCGAGGGAACGGTGAAAGTAACGTCCTGCAGGGCAGGGGGGCTGGTCGGAGCGTAGTTGAACGTAACGTTTTCAAATTCGATGTGGCCCTGAATCAGCGGACGGAGCCCGCGGCCGATTCCGGCTTCGGCTTTACTGTTCATCACGGTACCCAGCATCCGGACCGACAGCGCACACTGCTGGTAGGAGTGGACGAGAGAAACCAGTTGGACCAGTGGACCGGTTACGCGACCTGCAATCATCTGAAAAGCGACCAGTTCACCAACGGTCATACTGCCGGCAAACACCATGCTCGCCCCGAACCAGATGATCATAACTGTGAGCATCTTTTCGAGGAATTTCGAGATCGTGGTCGCCGTGATCGAAATCTTGCCGACCTTGTAGTGCATCGCAACGGCTTGAGCCGAAGACTGGTCCCAGTTCTTCCGCTGAACCGGTTCCATACTGAGCGCTTTGACGGTCTGGATACCGTGAATGGTCTCGACAAGCATCGCCTGCCGCGCGCCTTCGGCGTTATATAAAGCCTCCAGACGACGCCGATATGGCCCGAGCAGCACGCCGATATTTACCGCCAGCAGGCCTGCGAACAGCAACACAACCATCGTCAGGCTGACGTTGTAAAAGAGCAGAATGGGCAGAAAGATAAACAGCGCCGTTGAATCGAGCAAAGTCAGAAACAGACTACCGGTCAGAAACTCACGAATCTGGCTGGTCTGCTGCATGTGTTTTACGAGAACACCGGCTGTGATCTGCTCGAAGAAATTCATCGGCAGACGCAGCAGATGCTGGAACGTCCGGGTTGCTACCCGGATATCTATTTTGCTGGTCGCGTGCAATAGAAGGTAACTACGCAGGTAGCTGAGCACCCCGTCGAAACAGAGTGCGATGATGATACCAACTGTGATGACCTGCAAAGTCGAGATCGCATAGTTGACCAGAACTTTGTCGATGACAATCTGGAAGAACAGCGGAACAACAAGTGCGATCAGATGCAGGAACAGAGCCGCAACAGCAACGTCCATGAATGCTGTTCTCTGACGGAATACTTCCGGCAGGAACCAGCGAAGTGAAAAGGGCTGATCCTTATCGAGCATCGAGAACTTCCGCTTGAGCAGAAGCGTCTCGCCTTTCCAGTTGCTTTCGAATTGTTCCTGGTTGACGTAGATGAAGTCAGGACGATCCGCGAGGGGATCGAAGATTGCAAGTTGATCTTCGGGTTCACCGTCTTCGGTCTCACCCTGCCTGAGCCCGACCATGATGACATAGTTGCCGTTTTTCAGGCGTGCAATTGCCGGGAAAGCTCCATCGAGTTTTCTGACCTGTTTCCACGTCAGCCGGGTCATTTTCGACTTGAAGCCCTGATCCTTAACAATCCGCATGAAGCGTTTGAGGCCGGGTTCCTCCTGTTCGAGCGAGTAGTCATGAATCAGTCGGTCGGCGCTGACGTCCACGCCATGATGCCTCGCCACAAGGGCAAAGCACTTGATGGATGTGTGATTGGCACCGGAATCCGGATCACGACTTTCACCTTCGGAATCGAGGACAGTCTGTCCTGAAGGTGGATTCGAATCGTCGCCGGACGATTCTGATTCCGGCGCAGCCTCTTCAACGATTGTTTCCTGAGAAGCAGCTTGCTCTGCTGCGCCGCCCGTTTCGTCGGCGAAGAAATCGTCAGCCGCATGTTGACCTCCGTCCGGTCCATCCTGTGCAGGCTGACCTTCGGGATTTTGATCGTCGTTATTCATCGAATCTGACATCGCGCTTGACTGTTGGGTTGGCTTTACAAATCCGGCGTGTCATCCTTAGCGCGGGCTGCGCATCGGAAAGAACGACAGCGCAAAAGACTGGTCTGGCGCTGCTGGCAGGTGGCCATGACCGTATTATTACGGTGCCGGAGCGAAAGTATGCGTCAAAGCTCAAGACGGAACGAAAAAACCCCCGCCGGTATCGAGCCGGCGGGGGCTTTTCGTATCGAATGTAACGATGGCTCCGGTTATTTGAACCGGACACTCAAGTGTCCACTTACAGTGGAACGGCGATAAATCCGTTCTCGGTCGGGACATTGGTCACGCGGAATCTTGTCGCAGAAGCGTCTGCACCGACCCACAGAGACGCGACGTCGATATCGACACCGATCTGGTCGCCCTGTTCATTGAACATACGCATCGTTTCGATTCGCGATCCGACCTCCGCAAAGTTGTTGATGACCATCGAACCTTCATGAACGATCTGATCAACACGCAGGTCGATTCGAAGATTGTCGCCAAGACGATAGACAACGAAGTCGTCTTCAAGAGCATTCATGCGACCACTTATGTCATAGAACGCAATAACGTCTGTTCCACCATTGTTCTCTTCACGGATGGTGTCACGGCCATCGCCGAGATGCCATTCGTACCAGTCGTCGCCGGAACCGCCGCGAAGTACGTCGTTTCCGCCGAAACCCCGAAGGATGTCACTGCCTTCATTACCGAACATCAGGTTACGACCTTCGTTTCCGATCAGGGTGTCGTTGCCGCGACCACCACGAGCGTTTTCGATGTTTACCGAGTACGGGATGTGGAGGCTGTTTGCGACGCCGAACAGTGAAGAATAAGTTCCCTGATGCAGGTCGATCACGTTGCCCTGAATATGGTTGGTCAGGTTGATCGTGTCGTTACCGGTGTAGTCGATCAACGCCTGCAGATTGGAGTTGTCGAAGAAGTGATGAGTATTCCCTGCGTTTGTATTCAGGTTCGGATCGTAGTAGTCGATGATCCGCGAGATGTCATACAGCATCGGTGATGCTGCTTCACCGCTCGGATGGAAGCCGAACGTATCCGGCACATAACTCATGACGCTGTGCCATGGACGGTCATTGGAATCCGGTAGTGGCGGATTGCCGGTGTGCGGATGACCGAGACCGAGAACGTGTCCGAGCTCATGGAGAGCTGTTGTGAAGAAGTTTCCACCGGGCGCTGTATTGGTTGCTCCGAGAGGATAGACCGCGTAGTTGAACCAGAGGTCCTGAATTCTCGAGGAGAAACCCGGAGCGACAGGACCGCCGACTACATAGGCAGCTGCACCTGAAACTGCTTCGTTGTTTGTACCGATCAGCATCGAGTACGTGTCACCGAACAGGTTGAATGGAACTTCAACGAATTCGATGTTGGCAATCTTCTCATACTCAGCCATTGCCAGACGCATCGCGGCTTTTTGTGGACCATCCAGAGGCAGAGGCATCGCATTGAACTCCGGATCCTGATCTGTGTAATACAGAGGTAGGGTCGGAGTCGTCATGAACGTGTAAGGAATCCGCGTAACGCCGTCAGCTTCTTCAAAGAAGTCACGCATTGTCGTGGCAAACGGGAACCGAAGCGATTCGTCACCGACCGGGTCAGTGTTCACTCGAACTCGTTGCCACGATCCCGTGAATACCGAGTTGGATGCACGAATCAAGTAGGAATCCACCTGACGACCTTCGTCAGCAATAGCGCCGAGGAAGTCCACGTTGTTCATCTGGCCACGTGTGAATTCGAGGATTGTACCCTGTTCCTGCAGGCGACCCTGGAACAGAACACGACCGCTGTTAGCCGAGTCATTCTCGTCAATGATCTCATAACGATCGAATGCCGGACCGATTCCGCCGGATGTCAAAAGGTCCAGAGCATCCACTCGATCAAGGAAGTCGATTGAGATTTCTGTGTCCACCACCTCGATTGTCGGCTTGGTTACGACTGTGATCGGTGTGGCGTCGGTGTTCGACCAGCGAGCTCCATCAGAAACTCGTACGCGGAAGTTTTCCGAAGTATTGAAATTCGGAGCGATGTAATCGATACGTGAGATGTCACCGAAGTTGAACGTGTGCCAGGTCTGAGCCGCAAGCGCCACCCCATCAATACGGAATCGACCGCCACCAGGGCCGGTATCGTAGATTGCGATCTCTTTCAGCGTGTTTCCATCAGCATCCGAAGCGTTGTACAGCTGGTCAAGCTTTATCGTGCGATTGGTTCCAATGGTACGACGCAGCGCAGTAACCTCAGGATTGAAGTTGTTACGCGTAGTACCGATCGCGAAGGTCTCCGTCGGACTCCAGAATTTCCCGTCGTATGCACGAAAAGAAACGTTTTCGGCCTGATAGCCCCATTCAGCTGAAACATATTTCAGGTCAGCCAGATCTGCCGCGGCAACTTCGAACCAGGTGCCTTGAGGCATTACTGTATCGCCAAGCTTAAAGCGACCACCACGAGAGTTTGTTCTACGGTCAACGGCCAGATACTTGTCGATCGGAGTTCCGTCGGCATCAGTGACCGAAATGAAGTCCGAAGCGAAGATTTCCTCCTGGGCCAGAACCTGCGAAGGAGTTCCCGAAACAACGGGAGCAAAACGATTCTCTGGAATCGTCTCAATCTGGTTGGCAACAATCTGACTCCAGAACAAACCGTCATAGGCTTGAACGCTGAAACTCTCGGTTCCAGAAATCAATCCCGCGGCGTATCGAAGCCGCATGAATTCAGGATGGGTCAACGTGATCCAGATACCGGCCGCCTGCCGAACGCCATCACGGATTAGAAATCCGGATGAGGCCGCAGAGCCGTTATCTCTCACACGCCACAATTGCGGCTCGTCACCATCGAAATCATTGAAAGTGACCAGATCGTCAATTAGTAGTGTTTCACCAACTTCTAGTTCGCCACGAGAGGTTGAAACTGTTGGAGGAAAGTTGTTCATGGTGTTCCTCGACTCGAAGGTAGGTATCTGTTCCGAAAAGGACCTGATAAACAGGAGTGCATGCACGGAAGGGCGACATGCGATGCGGTGAGTGCCCCTGATCGGCCAAGATG
>JBCCFB010000261.1:0-8995 GCA_039029995.1 Planctomycetota bacterium | reverse complement strand
TGAACGATAAACAACTTCAGACCACCGTTATGAATCCGATTGTAACGATAAAACGAATTCCGGAAGGGCGGCAGGAGTTTCCGAACGTCGAAAATTTGACTGCCCTTTAACGCGTGCTATGCTTCCGCGGCTCAAAATCGACCGGTCAGGAAGACTGATCGGGTGAGATTGACCTCGCATGGATGCACAGACGTCCCGCTCCCCATTATCCGGCGTCAAAACGGAACACGTGCGCCAGGTTCCGGAGCGGAGGTAGTAACTTCCTCTGGATGTTTTGTGCGATGAATACCTACGTCAAGTCTTGTGCCGCGCTGTTGGTAGCGCTGGCGTCCGGACTGGGCCCTTTTGTTCCGGCCTCTTCTGCCCAGGAAGCTGCTAGTCGCGTCGGTCAGGCGATTGATGCCGCGATTCATTTTCATCATGAATCGCGACATATGCCTCGTCAGGTGGATGCGATTCGCAAAAAGCACGAGCTCTATTTCTCGATGGCTTCGCGAATGGACCTGCAGGGAGAACTTGAACACCTTTCGGTTCCGGACAACTCTTCGTTTGCATCGGTCGCCGCACGCGTTGAGAGCGGCCTGAAGCCCGGTATCTGCTACGAAGTTGTAAAGAGCCGCGGCTCGGCAAATATCTGCGGTTCTGATGAGATCAGTGACCGGCTGGAAAGAAACCTCCGCTATATCACCTGGTATCGTGGCCAACTGGATCAGTCGTTTGATAGTGACCGGACAGACAAAGCCGCGAAGGCCGTCGCAGGTTTGATTGATGAATTCCTTTCGCGACTGGCAGACTCCGTTCCACGCGTCAGAATCCGGATGTCCGGCGACCTTGTAAATGACGGGGAGCAGAAGCTGGAATTCTCGGATGCTGAAATCTGGGGCATCCTGTCTTCGCTGAACCGTTACTTTTTCTACAAGTTCCAGCTGAACCCCGGAAGAAGCGACTTTCAGGATGCGGACTTTATGCTGATTGAATCGATGGTGAAGACCGCAGCAATCTACGGGTCGAGACCACCTTCAACCGGTCTTCAGGAGATCGAGTTCGAGTTGACCGAACGTGATCGTGGATGGCAGAAGCATGCCTTTGACGCACTGGAGACATGGAAAGACTACGAAGAAGCTGAATCAAACAGCATCTGCGTAATCACCATTCCAGATAAACCCAGCCCTGAGCCCGAACCGGAAGCACCGCCCGAAGAGAAACCTGAATTTCCGTCTGATGTTGAAGATATCAAAGAGATCGGAGATCAGATCTTTATCAAGCGGAGCGGCAGATGGGAGCCGTGGAGCGGCTAGCGCGGCAGGTGGAGCGGCTAGCGCTGCAGATAAACGAGAACAGTTCCTGGCGGTCGGCGTGTTCTGCGCCGGCCGTTTTCTTCGCGCGATTGACTGAATGGCGGCAAACCCATTCCGGCTGATGATACCTGCACCGACGACTCGACCGCCCCGTTCCGGTCGCTCCGGAAATCGGGGTCGATTCTCTTTTAAAGATAGCGACGCGGGAGCAATACGTGTTACCGGCACAACCGGTGTTCCGTGTCGACACCCAGGGCGGACGCCCTGCCACGTCAAGTCTTCACGAGATGTCACACCTTCACACCAAAATGGAAAGAGTTACGGGGAACACCAGTTGAAAGGAGCGCACGGTTTCACTGTTCCGAAACACGCAAACCAGCATTGCGTTGCGAACAACGTAACAGAGTTGCCTGTTTGTCTGTTGCGGCATGTTCCTTAATTCAATTCCCCCTGCCGCCAAACTTTTTCGCGATTCCCCCTTTTCGCTGGCAACGGTTTATCGACGGGACGATTAACAACAGCACGCGCGCCAGCCGGATACACCGGCGTCGGTCCGCGAAGTTCCGGACGATCCGGAATTACAAATCACAAACAACGAAGACTAGCAACTTCATTTATCCAGTCCAGGCAAAGACTGATTCCAACAGGATCCCTCCCAAGGACGTCTCCCCGAGACCTTCCTGTTTTTCAGTTGACTGCGCCACGGAAGGCGGCCCGGGTGGAGCGATGGGCAAAAGCAATTCGAACGGGGAACTACGATGAAATTTCGATTCACTTACTTGCTCGCAATCACCGCCGCCATACTTTTGTGTTCAAGCGATGTTCAGGCACAGGACTGTGGTGGTTGCGGCAGTACTTCTTATGCTTCATACGGCGGCTACTCTCAGAGCGGCCATTCCGGTATGGGCAATTTCAATCTTCAGAACGCCTATCACGGCCGTGGAATTACAACTTCCCAGGCGGCTGATATGTGGAGTGGCTACTGTCATTCCGACAACGGCGGCAACGGCTGCTCACTCTTCCGTGGCCGGTGCGGCCTTGGCGGATTCGGCGGTGGATGTGGAGGCAGCGGAGGCGGACTACTGAGTAAGTTCGGCGGATTCGGTGTTCCATGTGGATGTGGCACCGGCGCATTCGGCTATCCATCCTGCGGTGGATTCGGCGGTGGTGGAAGCTTCGGCGATTGCGGCTATGCAGGCGCAGCCTATTCCGGCGGAGTGGCTGACGCAGGCTGCGGCAATGCCGGCTACGTCAGCACAGCGTGGGCAGCAACAGACGCGGGCTATGGTGGTTGCGGCGGTTCAGGCGGATTCGGCGGTGGCGGCGGCTCATGCGGGCTCTTTGGTGGATGCCGCCTCTTCGGTCGTCACCATCGAGGTGACAACTGCTCAGTCTCATCGGGTAACTTCGGTGGTGGCGCCATCATGTACGGTGACAATTACTATGCCGGAGGTTGCTCTGTATACGACACCGGCTGGGACAATGGCGGGTCGATGGGCGGCAGTTCAATGTGCGGCGGTTCAATGTGCGGCGGTTCCGGAAGAGGTCACGGCTGCGGACTGCTTTCCCGTCTGTTCGGCAAGTTCCGTGGAGGAAACGGCTGCGGTGGCGGACAAGGCTGCGGGTTGTTTGGTGGAAACTCTTGCGGTGGAAACTCTTCCGGCGGGGGCTGCCGTTTGTTCAAGGGTTGCGGGCTACGTAGTAGAGGAAATCGCGGCAGTGGCAGATTCTTTAATGTCTATGCTGGCAGCGACTATGGAATGATGGACATGAACAGCGCGGTTGCCGGAACAATCACCGGAGCTTGCGGCTGCAACTCAACCAGCAGCACTTATGCGACACCGATGAGTGTAGATACTGCGAACGATCCGAATGCGGCTCCAGCTGCGATCCAGTATGGAGAAACGATGCAAGGATCGACCTACGAATACGGCGCAACTGAGTACGGCGGAGTCATCCAGGATGGCACCGCTGACGCTGTCGAAGGAACTGTAGAATCGGTTGAAGACGGAAATTAAGTTTCGAACCGGCGAAAGCCGGTGGAAGAACCATCCTGATGGTTCAACCAGAAAAAGCCGCCTGTCGCACCACGACCGGCGGCTTTTTTATTGCGCGACACTAAACAAATCACCTGCGAAACACCCCAATCGACGGGATTTGCTTGACATTTCGCCCCCTTTTGTGCGATGCTAGATAACTGTGGGGCTCTGCAAAAGGAACAGGTAAATGATGCTGACCTTTAACATGCGCAGAGGTTCTGCGCCTGGGCGATTGCGGCAGGAATTCGCATTACTCGCCATATCTTTGACGGCTGCACTGGCGGTCGGAATCTCATCCTCCGCTTACGCTCAGACCGAATCGGAATCAATGATTTCGGGACAGGTTGCAGCAGGTGAATTTGCCGCCGCAATCCAGTCGGCCTCTCAGCTGCCGGAAGATCGCTCAGACCATTGGATGGGGGTCATTTCTCAGCAGCAATACGCAGCTGGCGCACCGGATGCAGCTTTCCAGTCAATTTCCGCAATCGGCAACGACGTTCAACGGGCGAGAACCCTTCGTTCGATTTCCGCTTACGGGACGCCATCCCATAACAGCGCCGATGCGTTGAGTTCCGGCGGCAGCGGACTTGGTGGCGGGGGCTTGAGTCCACCCGTCAATTCCAACCCGCCTTTTGGACCCGCAAACAATCTACCGGGCGGCGCTCAAGGTGGAATTACGATCAATGACTTTCAACCGTTGATGGAATTAATCCGCCAGACGATTTCCCCGGATTCCTGGGACGATGCGAACGGCGAAGGCACAATGAGTGCATACCCGGCGGGTGTATACGTTGATGGCGCAGGCCTGATGCGCCGCATTGAAGACGTCCGGGGAACTAACCTGTCAGGCACCCGCGCGATGTCGATGGCCGACTCAGGTAACAGGCGCTGGCAGGTTCCATCGGACTTGCGAAAGATCTCGCTCAACCGGCTCGAGAAGGCTGCTCAACTTGCGGCCGCCCGCGGTTATGAGCTTGACGATGAGTTGTTGAATATGGCCGGGATGTATGAAGTCAGTTATCTCATGCTACTACCGGAAACAAATGACGTTGTCATCGCCGGTCCCGCGGGGCCGTGGACCGTTGATTCCGAAGGACGACGAATTAATCGTGATACCGGCAAGCCGGTTCTTCAGCTTGACGACCTTGTTGTCTGCCTGCGAAATGCGATCGAAGGAGATGGAACTTTCGGTTGTTCGATCAATCCTCGCGAAGACAACCTCGCTCAGACCAAGCGTTTTATTGAATCGACGAATCTACGTGGCCGTGAATGGCGCGAAGGTCTACGCGATGCCCTCGGCCGGCAGGATGTAGAAGTATTCGGAATCGATCCGCAGACTCACGCCGGATATGTTCTGGTCGAAGCCGACTACCGAATGAAACTCGTCGGAATGGGGCTGGAACCTTCGATCAACGACATTCCTTCGTATTTGAATCGAGTCGAAGTCGGAGCTGACGGCAGCCTTCCTCCAATGGATGTCGTTCGCTGGTGGTTCACTTTGAATTACGACGATGTCATAGCCGATTCCAACCGCGAAGTCTTCGGATTCACCGGCTCCGGCGTTCGGGTGTTAAGCGAGAACGAGTTCCTTGACCAGCAGGGTCGCCGGGTCCATACCGGCCAGACCTTCGGGCCGACTAAAGAGTTTGCCGACGACTTTACTGATCATTTCGAACAGATCGCGACGGCCTATCCCGTCTATCGCCAGCTGAAGAACGTGTTTGACATGGCAATCGTTGCCTCACTGATCGAAGGGCAGGGACTGGCGGACAAAGCCGAATGGAACCTGACTTATTTCGGAAGTGATGATTCCTATGGGCGCACATACCAGCCGGCAAAGCGGCAGACGCCTGAAGAGGTGGAGTCAGTCATGAACCATCGGATAATTACCCAGCGACGGGAAGGTTCAACACTTCGTCATACTGTTGTAGGTGTCAGTGGCGGAGTGATATTCACCTCGGCAGACATTACGGCTGAGGAATCAATCAGAACCGATGAGTCGTTGAGTACACAAGCAGCAACACTTCGTCCGGAGATTGCCGAGACATCTGCTGATTCTCTGCAATGGTGGTGGGATTAAGAGTACACTGTCTGCTGAATTCGGATAATCAAACGGAGTGCGAGTTTGCACTCCGTTTTTTTGTTGCGCTCTTTTTTTTCATGGCGCATGCGTCGCGACAAATCCTGGATCTTCGCGATTCAAAAGTTCACTTTCCGTTTATCGGAAAAGGATTCCATCGTCATCTTTGAAGGGATGAGATGGAACATCAAACTTCGGCTTCGGCATTGCCTTCAGACAAGCACCGGCAAAGGACAGGTCGCCGTTGGTTGTGATCTTAACGTTGAACGGCGAGCCTTCTACAAGAGTTACTTTTCCCCCGGCTGCCTCGACCAGTGAAGACTCATCGGTGGGATTGAAGTCGCCTCGCGAATCGTAAAGCTCTTTGATCAGATCGTATCTGAACACCTGCGGTGTTTGAGCCATAAACAAGCCGGAACGATCAACCGTTTCATCAACAGTGTCACCCGATGCAGACCGTTTCAGCGTGCTATGTACCGGAACAGCGGGAATGGCTGCGCCGGATTCAATGGCGGCGTTGAAAGTCCGGTCAATCAAATCAGCATCGATGCAGGGGCGAGCCGCATCATGGATGGCCACGTACTCACAACCTACGACTTCGCTGAGGCCGGCGCAAACCGAGTCAGCCCGCTGAGCACCGCCGTTAACTATGTCTATCCCCAGAACTGCGATGTTCGGCCCGAATCGACCAAGAAAATCAGGGCGATCATCCGGTGAAACCACAATGACCATCTGCTTGATATCTTTGCGTTTCAAAAAGGTCTCTGCGGAATGCAACCACACCGCTTTGCCGTTAAGTGACGCGAACGGCTTCTTGAAATTCGGGTCGTTGAATCTCGAACTGCGTCCGGCAGCAACAAGAATTACAGCAAATTGAGGCATACGTTCTACTGGCAACAGGATATGACATTGAAGACTGGCGAATTGTACAAAGTTTCCTGACCGTCGCCTAATTGTCCCCGGGTTCAGACGTTGATGATTTGAACCATCCTTTTCATTTAGCAGCAATTGTTGCCACCAGGATTTGTGCAATGAATAGTTCACTCTACGCAACGATGAAATCGTCCCTCCTTGTTTTCGCTCTCTCAGCCATTTTGTGCACGGCGGGGCAACGACTTTCGGCGCAAGTTGCGCCGCTCGATTCCGACGGAGACGGACTGACCGACTTCCATGAGACGCACAAATATTTCACCGATCCTGAAAACGCAGATTCCGATGCCGACGGTGTTCCGGACGGCGACTGGCTCGAGCGCAGGGAATTCCAGTACACCATTCGATCTGTCGTTCACGTCATGAAGCCGGTAACCATCGACTACATCAATGACGACTACCAGGATGCGAGGGTCCTTGATGAGTCTGACGATCACATGGAACTGGAGGTCATTCACTACCCTTTTAACACCGTTGCCGAATCGATCATTTCCGACGACGATTGGCGAACGAGCTCTCTCTCACAGCAGTACTGGCTTGAGCCCGGACGCAGCTCGGATTGCAGCACCGAATTGAAACGAAATATTCTGGACGCCCTCGCAGAAGACTCAATTCAACTCGAAGGAATGAGCGACGTCGAAGTTGTGAAAACTGTTTCAGACTGGCTGTGCGACCGTGCAGAGAACCACAACGCATTTACCGGATTTGTTACGGCATGGGATGACGAAGGCAAAAGGTACCTTCCTCCGATGTTTGCGGCCAACGTCAGACGCAACCTTGAAGATCGGGGACTTACGCTTGAGGAACAATGGGACCGTGACGTTTCTGCTTCGGGAATGTTTGAGCACCGTACGCGGGGCACTTGTACTTCAAGTTCAATCTATCTCTGCGGTTGCCTGCGAGCGATTGGAATTCCGACAAGAATCGTGCTTTGCATTCCGGTCGTGGATGCGGGTGACGAACGGGAAATGGACTTGGTCCGGCGGATTTCAGACCCGGGGGTTCGTCAACATCTGCTGCGCGCCCTGACGCCGATGCGCGACAGCTGGTCTTCGCATACTTTCAATGAAGTGTTCGTCGGTGGACGCTGGTATCGCCTTAACTACAACCAGCTCGGCCAGGGAATATACGACCGGCAGTTGTTCGGATTAGTCACGCACACTGCTACGTTTCACGACTGGGCTGATGCCGAAATGTTCCGTACTGTCGGCAAGCGACAAAAAGGAGATGGAACGGACGTTCAAACCGACATCTTCGGATTCAACAATCCGTATTCTACGATTGCATTACGCGACGATTACGGCGAACACTGCACACTGGAAATGCCGCCAGTTGAGGAAGACCGGGTTGTCGTAGAGGAGATTTTCTGGACCGACGACGAAACGTTGCCGCTCGACATTTCCGACAATTGCCGGCGTCGGGGACGGTTTGGATTTATCGCGCGTGTATCCGGTGTCGGCGGGCTGAACGAGTTTCTCGCCTACATGGAACAAACGGATCTGGTCGTTCAGATCGCGCCGTCGGGCGAGCGACCGCCGTTTTTCGTCAAGTTTGATCCCGGCTGTTTCTGGGTATCCAACGGCGAGGCGTACATCTATCTGCCGGTCGAGGCAGTTGATCGCAACGCTATTCAAATGAACGTTGAATACGTTTTTCAACCACGAAATGAATCCGATAACGAGCAGTGGTCGATACGTGACGAACTGAAGACACTCAGAAACAATCCAGTGCCCGGGACGTGATGCAGGGGGTGCCAATTCGTCGACTACTGGCGTTCAAGCCCCAGCGTCAGCAGTACGTTCTGTGCAGTTCCCTCCCGAACAATACCGACGTTTACCTGCTGCCCCGGCTGCATCCGATCGAGAACATTCGCAAGATCTTCCGTTGAGTTCACTGGCTGCCCGTCTATTGAAACGATGGTGTCAGCGGAATCTTTCACAGGACGGTTAATCCGGTAGGCGGCTGCTCCGACTCTTTCAATACGCGGCTCAACACGGATTCCTCGAATCCCTGCCTGCTCCGCAGGACTCCCCTGCTCTACCCTTGCCACACCCAGGCCCTCACTGGTTTTGAAAAACAGATTGATACCGAGGGTAGCCCGACGTACTTCTCCGAATTGAATCAACTGCGGCAGAATCCTGCGAATCGCGTTGACGGGCACAGCAAACCCCACACCGGTATTCTCACCGGTGATGGAGGCGATTGCGGTGTTCATTCCAACCAGCCTGCCTTCGTTGTCCAGTAAAGGCCCGCCGGAATTCCCCTGATTAAGCGCTGCATCGAGCTGGATAAAGTTTCTGATCATCCGGCCATTGGGGGCTCGAAGCGATCTTCCCAGGCTGGAAATAATTCCCGTTGTCATCGTTCCTGCCAGACCAAAAGGGTTTCCAATAGCAAAAACGCGCTGACCGACTCGAATGTCACTCGAGTCGCCGATTTCGACGGGAAACAGCATGTCCGCCGGCGCATCGATTTTCAAAAGAGCAATATCGTTCCTCGGATCAGCGCCGACGAACGACGCGGGAAAAGGCTCGCCTTCAAATAGAGTGACGTAAACGAAGTCACTTCCCTCGACCGTGATGGGCATATTGTGACCAACTGGCATGTCGTCGAAGGAAGTGACTTCGTTTACGTCACTCTATTTGAAG
>JBCCFB010000260.1:0-9080 GCA_039029995.1 Planctomycetota bacterium | reverse complement strand
GCCAAGAAGAAGAAGAAGGCTACCAAGAAGAAGAAAGTAGCCAAGAAGAAGAAGGCTACCAAGAAGAAGGCAACGAAAAAGAAGGCCTCCAAAAAGAAGAAGGCCACCAAAAAGCGCAAAGTAAAGCGCAAGAAGTAGTCGCCTTAACTTCTCAATGAAACAACAAGAAAGGGCCGCCCCTCCGGGCGGCCCTATTTTATGCGCTGCTGTGAATGTGATTGCGCTGCTGTTATTGCACTGCTTTTAACATGCATTGCGCGGGTAGCAAAACGAACTCCGGCATAGTTGGCGATGTCGAAACCAGCACGGCCGTTCCGATGCTTTAGTCATCTATGCTCATTCATCTATGCCTATTCATCTATGCCTATTCATCTATGCTTAGTCAATCTGAACGAGTCGGCGTCTGGACTCGCGGTCAATCAATCAGATGGCCTGAATCGTTGCCACGTTCTGCCTTTGCCGGACAAGCATCGGATTAACAGGCGGATTATCCAAGTACAGGTAGCCCCGAAGCAGGCTTAACCCGATTCTGCGCCGCAAGCGAACGACAGAACTCGACGGCGATCTTCTCCAGATACGGAGCAACATCCGGATCATCGAAGTTTGCCGCCATCTGGCCGTCATCGCCCCGCTGTCGCATCGCAATGTTGATCGGAATTTCGCCGAGAAACGGAATGCCAGCCTGTGACGCGTATTCCTTAGCACCACCGCTACCGAAGATGTCGTATCGTTTTCCGTTATCAGGGCAGATGAACGAACTCATGTTCTCAATTAAACCCAGGACAGGAATCTTTACCTTCTCCATCATGGCCACCGCTTTGATCGCATCGATGAGAGCGACCTCCTGAGGAGTGCAGACGATAACCGATCCGGAAATGGGCAGCATCTGTGACAGGCTGAGTGCAATGTCACCGGTACCCGGAGGCATATCGATAATCAGGTAATCGAGATCTCCCCACGCAACATCTCGTACGAAAGTTGATATGGCTGAATGAAGCATGGGGCCGCGCCAGACGACGGCCTGATCGGGAGGAACCATAAACCCGATGCTCATCAGCGGAATGCCGTCGAAATCAAGGGCACCGATTTTTTCATCTACTTTAGTGACTTGTCCTCGAACGCCTGTCAGGTGAGGCAGGCTGGGGCCATAAACGTCGGCGTCCAGCAAGCCGACTTTGGCCCCTGCCCTTTTCAATGCGAGAGCCAGGCAAACTGAAGAAGTACTTTTGCCGACTCCGCCTTTTCCCGATCCGACAGCGACGACCGCTTTCGCGGTTAGCCCCACCTGCCCTTTGGGTTGAGCCGGCCGTTCATGTTCCGTGATTTCAAGCTGGAATTGTTCCGGTGAAGCGATTGTTTCTATCTGCATCCGGACCGACTCCTCGAAGTCCTTGCGAAGTGGAGCTGCAAATGACGTCAAGCCGACCTGCAGGTTCGCGATTCCATCTGTTATCTCGATCCGATGAATCTGCTTGTCAGTTAATGGACGTCCTGTTTCAGGATCGGTGACATCCTTCAAGCAACTGCGAATTTGTTCGGTTGTAAGGTCACTCATATTTCTACTTACCACTTCTTAGCGGATTCAGTTCTTGTAATTTGCGGCTGACGGAAGCACGGGTTTCCATGGCAACCGTGATTCGATTATTTCTTCAAGCGACCTCCGCGAACAGGTGGCGGCATTGTCGAAATGCCTTTCTCCCATTTGCACCAGTTGATCGGCCTGGTTAAGTGACTGGAATACAGCTGAAAAACCGCAGCTGCGAAGTTGCGGCAACCAGGGTGTGAGTTCGAAATTGCCGGCCGCAGCAAGAAGCAGGCCCCCGGGAATCGAGCGTGACGCGATCGCTTTGCAAATTCCAGCCAGATTGGCGCGATTTACCTCGATTAGTCCGAAAGCCACATGCCTGGTTTCCGCTTCTTGAAAAAGGTCAGCGATATCCAGAGCCCAGCTGATCCGCCAGGAAGCGCGTTCACGAATGATCGCAGCCTGCCAGCGAGGGGATGAACCGAGCAGGATTAAATGCCGGTCATTCGATTGAGAAAACTGACTGTTAGTCATCCGCCTCCTCGAACTCAGACGAATCGATGAAATCATCTTCAACCGCGGCAGCATCCCTGCTCAAGCCGGTGGCTTGAAGCCGCCGCAAAAGTTTGGGGCGGCTAATGCCAAGCAGCCGCGATGCCTTTGCCTTGTTGCCACCGGAATGCTGCATCGCCCTGGCAATCAGCTCCTTCTCGATGGATTCCAGGTAATGTGCGAGGTTGATTTCGACCTGCTCGGGACGTTCAAGGTCACGTGCGCTTAATGCATCACGAAACGAGCGCGGCAGGTCCGTTACTTCGACGACCGGCCCCGTCGCGCCGGCTGCGCTTTGCCGGACGACGGATTCCAGTTCGTCAAGATTCAGCGGCCAATGGTAGTCGGTAAACATCTGGAGCACCGTTGAAGAGAACCCGCTTCTCGGTTGTGCTCCCAGGGTTGCGTTGAGGCGTTCCAGAAACGCCTGTGCGATCGGCGGAATATCTTCAATTCGTTCTCGCAGCGGAATCAGGTCGATTGAGACTGAATGCAGGATGCGCGCCAGGGTTTCGTCAAACCGTTTCGATTCGAGCAGAGCTGCAAATGTCGAAGTGGAGGTGGCAATGACAGGGAAGTTTGCGCCCGGTAGTTCGAAAAACCCAAGTAGTTCAAGTTGTGCGGCAGGGGCCAGTCTATCGATGTCGAGCAGCAACAAAGGCGTCTCGAGCGCACCGCCGTCATTCGATCTGCGGCTTTCCCTGAGCGTGCGTTGAACAAGTTCGGGATCGGCAACGGGGCAGTCGATGACGACCGGAGCTGTGTCCACGCGCCCCTCCTGCGTACGGCATGAGAATATGGTTCTTGCGAAATGTTCTTTCCCGCTTCCCGTTGGTCCGGTAATCAGAACCGAGGCATCGGTCCGTGCAGCAATGTCGAGCTTGCGTCGGAGTATTCGCGCAAAAGAACTGTTTCCGAGCAAGTTGCCTTTTGAAAATCTGACGTTAATCAGTTCATTGGTTTCCGCGAGCGCGATGTGCAGCTCCCTCGCCTCAAACTCAATTCCAGAATGGCCGAAAGCTCTCAGTCGATCTTGAAAAGTCCCGTTCGTGCCGGCGGTGGAATCGGCGAATATGAGTACGGCCGGCTCAGAACCCGTCTGGCCGGGAATCGGGACTGCAATGGCTTCTCTTGTATCCAGGCTCGAATCACTGCCGCCCACGAATATTTTGAACGACGCAAATCCGTGTTCACTAACATCCGGCGGTGGCGCAAGTCCCCGAATCCGGTTTTCGATGGTATCTTCGAGAGTTTCGCTGCAATAAACGCATCGCGCGTCTTTCAGGTCATCCGGTTCGAGTTCAATCAACTGAAGCAAAGCCTGATTTGCAAACGCGATGCGCTCACCTTCAATGACATAAACCGGCGCGTCGGTTCGGCTCAGAATCCGGGATAGGTTTCGATTGAACGCTCTGGAATTCGCCATTAGCTGGAATTTTTTCCTGAGTCAGCATCTGAGATTGTCACAGTACCCGTTGCTCCCACAAGCTGCTTGTCTTTTCCAGTGTCCGTAAACTTTGCTATAGTTACATTTCTGCCGACTGGCAGAACGGCTTTGCAGCCGTCCGGTGAAGCTCTCAGCATGGATGTGAGTCGTGGCTCGCGAACCAATTCTATCAAACAACCCGCGTCCGGAAGACGACGACCCGAAGTTGCGTCCACTCCGTTTCGATGAAATGGTCGGGCAGCGGGAAGTCATTGAACGCCTGAAAATCGCTATCGATGCTGCGAAGGGACGGGATGACGTTCTCGGCCATGTGCTCTTTGACGGCCCGCCCGGGCTGGGAAAGACTACTTTTGCACATTGTATTCCGGCGGAGCTGGACGTGCCGATTGACTTTCTGTCCGGACCGTCCCTCAAAGCGCCCAAGGACCTCGTGCCGAGTCTTACAAATCTGCGACCGCGGCAGGTACTGTTTATCGATGAGATTCACCGTATGCCGCGCGGCGTTGAGGAATACCTTTATACGGCGATGGAGGATTTCAGGATCGACCTGATTCTCGGAGAAGGCGTTAACGCACGAACCCACAATTTCAAACTTCGCCCCTTCACGCTGATCGGCGCAACCACTCGGGCCGGAATGTTGACCGGGCCGCTTCGTGACCGTTTTCAAATACGCGAGCATCTGGATTTTTACACGCTGGATGACCTGCAGGAAATCGTTACGCGGAACGCTCGAAAACTTGGAGTGGCGATTAATAATGATGCTGCCCGTGAAATTGCCGGGCGCAGTAGGAGCACCCCGCGTATCTGCAACAACCGGCTTCGCTGGGTCAGAGACTATGCCCAGAGTCGGGCTGACGGTGACATCACGCTCGACGTAGCTCGTGATGCATTAAAGATGGCAGAGATCGACGAGCTTGGACTCGATCGGCAGGACCGCCGTTACCTGGACACACTGATCCGCGTGTGCATGGGCGGGCCGACGGGTGTCGAAGCACTTGCGGCGACAATGAATACAGTAACGGACACTCTGACCGACGAAGTCGAGCCATTCCTGTTGCGATCAGAATTGATACTTCGTACGCCACGGGGTCGCGTTGCCACGCCCAGAGCATTTGAGCATATGAAGGTGCCGATGCCGGCGGGAGCTACGATGAGCAACCAGAGTGGACTTTTCGATGAACCGGCATCTGAGGATGCTGATGGTCGGGGCGACAGTGCTGCGTAGGGCATTGTTTGTGCAAGCGCACGTTTGAGCGCATTGCTGAGGACTATGAATCAATCGTCCGGTTCAGTGCAGATTGCAGTAGTTTGCAGCTCCTGCGAATATCCGTAAATTTTGCGCACAGCACCGCTGGACATTGCTCGTTGACACTTTCAATAGCGAGCTTTAGGCTTACCTCGTTTGCTTCATAGATTCCCTGTTTTGAATCATCCTGCAGAAGCTGTATCCAAGTTAAGGAACGGTTCATTGCCCAAGATTGCATTTTTGTTTCCCGGCCAGGGGGCCCAGTCGATCGGCATGGCTCGCGAGCTATGTGAGTCGATGCCCGAAGCCCGCGCGATGTTCGATCAGGCGGGAGAAATCCTCGGCTACGATCTCGCCGATATCTGCTTTAACGGACCTGTTGAAAAATTGAACTCGACAGTCGTCAGCCAGCCAGCGCTTTATGTCAGCAGTATGGCAGCCGTTGAACAACTCAAGCAGCAGAGCCCTGAAGTTGTTGAGGGCTGCGCAGGAGCAGCCGGGCTCAGTCTCGGGGAGTATTCCGCGCTTGCGTTCGCGGGGGCTTTAAGTTTCGAAGACGGCCTGCGGCTGGTGCAAAAACGTGGAGAGGCGATGCAAGCTGCTGCGGATGCGACTCCCTCGGGTATGGTCAGCGTCCTCGGCCTTGAGCGGGAACAAGTGGAAGCCGTCTGTGACAACGCCCGTCAGCCGGGAGAGATACTTCAAGTCGCAAATTTGTTGTGCAAAGGGAACATCGCTGTATCAGGCCACAACGCATCGTGTGACGGAGTCGAATCTGCAGCGGAAGAAGCCGGAGCGATGAAGTGTGTGAAACTGGCCGTTGCCGGAGCATTCCATACGCCGATCATGGAGTCCGCGGTTTCACTGCTTGAGCAGGCACTCGAAGGTGTCGATTTTGCCGACACACGCATCCCGGTATTTTCCAACGTGGACGCGGCACCGCACACTTCAGCAGGCGAATTCAAAAACCTGCTGACAACGCAGGTATGCTCCCCTGTCCTCTGGCAGAATTCTATGCAGGCAATGCTGGACGATGGCTATGACGAGTTTTACGAAGTTGGAACCGGACGCGTCCTCAGAAGTTTGATGAAGCGGATTTCTAGAAGAACAAAAGTACATGGAACACTGGACTAGGTCTGCAGGTTGCGGCTCGTCCGGTTGATTACACATAGGAAATAAGGCGGAAATAGTTATGAGTCTGGAAACAATGAAGATTGATCTGTCAGGCCAAACGGCAATCGTAACCGGCGCTTCTCAAGGTCTGGGACGTTCGATGGCAATCAACCTTGCTGCTGCAGGGGCGCGGGTGGCATGTGTTGCGCGCAATGCTGAAAAGCTTGCCGACACAGTTAAGACGATTACCGATGCAGGAGGAGCGGCTGAAGTGATGGCGGCTGACGTTTCCGAATCGGAGAACGTGCAGAAGATCGTTGATACGGTTGCAGAGGATTGGGGCCGTTTTGACATTATGGTGAACAATGCGGGTATCACGCGCGATACTTTGATGCCGGTCATGTCGGACGAACAATGGGACGACGTAATCCGCGTCAACCTTAGAGGTGCATTTCTGTTCAGTCGCGCCGCTTCACAGCGAATGATGCGTGCTCGCTATGGCCGGATCATTAACATCACCAGTGTCTCCGGCCTGGTGGGAAATGCCGGACAGACGAACTACTCGGCTTCCAAAGCCGGATTGATCGGCATGACACGGTCGCTGGCCAAAGAACTTGCCAAACGAAAAGTGACGGTCAATTGTGTAGCTCCCGGCTTTATCGAAAGTGACATGACCAAAGCCCTCGGGGATGCGATGCTCGGGGAAGTGAAAAAGCGGATTCCGGCCAACCGGATCGGCACGCCGGACGATGTGTCCGCCTGTGTGCTGTTTCTCGCCAGCCCGGCAGCAAGTTATGTGACGGGGCAGGTTTTGACGGTTGATGGTGGCATGACCTGTTAGTACAAGGCATCGTGGGGACGCTCTACCGGCCTCAGGATTTGTTTTTCCGGCAAGCTTTGTCCTTTCAGCCGGCATTCAGTGGCTGTTTCAAGGCGTTCAACCCGCCATTGAGACAGGCCAAAACCCGACAAAAAGCAGAATGGCCTCGTTTGTTGCCTTGACCTATTTTGCGAATATCATCTATCCTTATTCGCTCGGACCGGCCGCCGGAACAACCGGCAGGCTGGAGCTTTTGGTGGTACCGGTAATGTCAGGTGCCATTTGTTTTTGCAGCTCCCGCTTGTTGCGGTCGGTGCCTCAAAATCGTAAATCAGAGACAGTTAAGTAGCTTTAATTAAAAGGAGGCCGATATATGGCGTCGGTCGAAGAACGAGTTGTTAACATCGTGGCTGAGCAGCTGGGCGTTGACAAAGAAAAAATCAACCGTGACTCCAATTTCGTTAACGATCTTGGCGCGGATTCACTTGATACAGTCGAACTGGTGATGGAACTCGAAGAAGAGTTTGACATCAACATCGCGGACGAAGCGGCAGAGAAGATCCAGACCGTCGGCGAAGCCATCGAACACATCGAAAAAGGAATGGTCGGCGCCGACTAGCTCGGCTGGCTTTTTCCACCGTTTCCTTGACGGGACGTAACCGTGGCCGTCAGGTGCGGGTGTAACTAATTTGACCGCGGCAGAATTCCTCCGGATTCGTCGCGGTTTTGTTTTCTGAGAATTGTGCATCGTCGCCGGGTGATCTACCTGCAGTCATTCTCAGCGGTATCAATCTCTTTCCATTCGAGACTGTCGCTTATTTGAAATCAGGCGGCGGCACGGAACCGACGGTGAAAAAATGAAGCGGCGAGTCGTAGTCACAGGCTGGGGAATTCTTACTTCGCTGAGTGACGACCTCGATGATTGCTGGAACCGCGTACTTGCGGGCGAAAGCGGGATTCATCAGATAAAGTTGTTTGATGCCTCGGACATCAAAGTCCAGTTCGGAGGCGATATACACGACTTCGATCCGTCTGATGTTCTTGAAGCCAAACAGCAGAACAAGATCGACCGGTATTCCCAGTTCGCGCTGGTCACAGCGCGGACCGCGATGACCACAGCCGGACTTTATCCGGATCATGGTTGCAATCCTGCGAGGTTCGGAGTCGTACTCGGTTCGGGTATCGGCGGACTCAACACGATTCAGGAACAGATGACGCGTCTGGTGTTGAAAGGCCCCAGTCGTGTTTCCCCGCTGACGATTCCCAAGCTGATGCTCAATGCCGGCGGTGGAAATATTGCCATCGAATACAACCTGCGCGGGCCCAACTACAGCGTGGCGACCGCTTGCGCGAGCGCGGCCAACGCGATGGGCAATACGCTTGATCTGATTCAAAGCAACGTCTGCGACGCGATGATCACCGGCGGGTCTGAAGCCGCGATGACCCGAATGGGCCTAAGTGCTTTCGCCAACATGAAAGCGCTGTCGATGCGGCATGATGATCCAGCCGGAGCAAGTCGGCCTTTTGACAGCGATCGGGACGGTTTTGTATTCAGCGAAGGCGCCGGACTGATGGTCTTCGAGGACCTCGAGCACGCTCAGGCCCGAGGCGCGAATATTCTTGCAGAGGTCGTCGGATTTGGTACCAGCTGCGACGCCGGGCACATCACCTCACCGGATGTACACGGCGCGGGAGCCTCGGCTGCGATGCAGATGGCCCTCGAAAATGCGGGCTTGAACCCTGAGCAGATCGACTACATCAATGCTCACGGGACAAGTACGCCACTCGGAGACAAGGCTGAAACCGTCGCCATCAAAAAGGTGTTTGGCGATCACGCGTACAAAATGTCTATCAGCAGTACGAAAAGCCAGCTGGGGCATTCTCTGGGGGCTAGTGGCGGAATCGAGCTGATTCTGTGCATTCAAGCGATCTTGAATTCGACCGTCCCCCCGACGATCAACCTGGAGACACCGGATCCGGATTGCGATCTTGACTACACGCCAAACCAGCCGAAAGAACGCGAAATCAACTACGCGATGAGTAACAGTTTCGGTTTTGGCGGCCACAACGCATCCATAATCGTCAAGAAATTCGCCGGATAGTTCTGTTCCCGATGCACTTTCCTACATGGAACGAGCTTTCGCCGGCGAAGGGGCTTTCGGATACAGAAGAGATCGAGGGGCCACCAATTAACTGGAGCGGACTATGTTGGACAAATTTCTGCGAAGATCGCTGACTGGATTTCTATCAACGGCTTTTGCCTTTACTCTTGTCACCGGTTCGACTGTGTTGGCTCAGGAGCAGGAGGAAACCGAAGTCCAGCCACCTCAGCAGAGTAGTCTTTACAGCCAGGAAGAGCTCGAAAGTCTTCTCAATT
>JBCCFB010000259.1:0-9178 GCA_039029995.1 Planctomycetota bacterium | reverse complement strand
GCCGGATCGACCTTCAGCTGAACGGCGCGCTGTACGTTTTCAAACGTGTCGCGAAAGATGAATCGAGCTCGTTCCAGGGTCCCGAACAGATTCGAGACCATCGGAAACCGGCAACCGGATACGTTCTCAAAAAAGACCGCGGGGCCGTCGGATGCATAGACGCGGCGCTGGATCTCTGCCGCCTCAAGGTATGGATCGACCTCGTCGGACAGCCTGATCAGGTGCCCGTTGTTTTCAAGATCGTTAACACAGTCGCGAAGGCTTCGATAACCCATGGCAGGGAGTTGGCAGAGTCCGGATGTCGCAAGAAGGAATGTCTAAACCGTCGATGGTCAGTCGATGATAACCGGAGAAACGCGGTTGTACCCACGTCCCTACGCATAACCGCGGGCGTATCTTACAATCGTCGCTTTTGATTGCGTAACCCGCATTGCTGCTGAAAGCGCGATTTCACATCATATGCCATTCGCAAGTTTATCGACCAAAGGCCGGTCCCATGAAAGTTGAGCTGACTCAGGAATCCCCGTTTGAAATTGACGCTGACGCGATTGTTGTCGGGATTTTCAACTCGACGGACGGAAATCCAGTCATCGAAGGTCCAGTCGCTGAAATCGATTCAGCCTCAGGTGGAATGGTCTCGAAACTGGCCGAAGCAGGTGAGTTGTCCGCCGAAAAACTATCGATCACTCAATTGCTGGCTCCTCAAGGCATGGCGGCCCCAGTGGTTGTTATCGTCGGACTTGGAGAAGCCGGCCGCGCATCACACGATCTGTCGTACCGGGCAGCCGGCGCAGCTGTAAAGCATCTTGCTACCAGGTCCCGCAGCAGGGTGGCTGTATTTCTGAATTCAGAGCGGCTGGATCATGCCGTTTGCGGCGCAATCAACGGATGCCATGGACAGGATATTCTGAGGCAGGAAAACAATCTGCATCCTGTTGAAACACTGATCTGGAGAACTGAAGACCGGGCAGCGGTCGACAAAGGCATCGTGCTTGCGGAAAGCATGCTTTTGACCCGCCGGATGGTGAACCTTCCATCCAATGAAATCTACCCGGAGACGTTTGCGGCTGAGTGTGCTGAAGCAGGTGGCTCAGCAGGGTTCGAAGTCGAAGTCTGGGATGAAGACAAATTAGCCGAAGAAAACTGCGGCGCTATGCTTGCCGTAGGTCGCGCGTCTGCGTTTCCGCCGCGACTGGTCATCATGCGATACAACGGAGGTGCTGAGAACCAGCAGCCACTCGGGCTCGTTGGAAAAGGAGTCACGTTCGATTCGGGCGGGCTCTCGATCAAACCCGGGCCGTCGATGGTTGACATGAAGTGTGACATGGCCGGCGCTGCGACGGTGCTTGGAGCGATGAACGCCATCGCCACACTCAAACTTCCGGTGAATGTAATCGGTTTTGCCGGGCTCGCTGAAAACATGATCGGCGGAGACAGCTACCGGCTGGGCGACGTGTTGAAATCTAGAAACGGTAAGACGATTGAAGTACACAACACCGACGCTGAGGGGCGCCTTGTTCTGGCGGATGTCCTCGACGTCGCCGTGCAATCGGGATGTGCAAAACTGATCGACCTGGCGACTCTCACCGGCGCCTGCATGGTGGCACTTGGCAAGGACATTGTCGGACTCATGGCAAACGATAATGACTGGGCCGATGCCGTTTACAGCGCTGCAGACGACTCCACCGAACGTGTCTGGCCGCTTCCGATGTTCCCCGAGTTCGGTGAGCAGCTGAAAAGCAAGGTCGCTGATCTGAAGAACATCGGAGAAGGTCGCTGGGGTGGAGCGATCACCGCTGGAAAGTTCCTTGAAGAGTTTGTCCGTGGAACTCCATGGGTCCATCTTGATATTGCCGGGCCCGCGTTTGCTGACAAACCATCTGCCTGGATTGATGCAGGTGCAAGTGGTTGTATGGTTCGAACGCTCGTTGAGGTTGCCCGGCGGTACGAGCAGGCTGAGTAGCAAGCCGCGTAGAATGCCGCGTAGTATGCCGGTGCAAGAAAAGGCTGAATCCGGCTGGCTGAAGTGGTTCCTCCGGGCATCGTTTCGTGCCTTTTGAAAGTGTCTTGTGAATCGATGTGCCGCCTAAAAGCCTTGATTGGCTAGCATTTCCCGTGTTTGTGGGTGTCAGGTAAAAGGTGGGCTATGCGCCAACGGTGCATTTCTTAACAATGCCGTTAGTTGAGTCGCAATCAGAAGATACGTATTACTCGACCCCGCATTCTTTGCACTAATCACCAGCCCGCCCGGGGCCGATTGCGACGCTGACTGCAGGTTCAAACGTGTTCCTGCTCCTACCTGTCCTGCTTCCGGTTTTTGTGTCAGACGCTGAGTTTGCGCGCCGGTGGCTCCAATCATTTCTTCAGGAGAAACAATGGGATTCATTCAGGATTTCAAAGAGTTTGCGTTCAAAGGCAATCTGATCGATATGGCCGTCGGGTTCATCATGGGTACGGCGGCTGCTGCCATCGTCAAATCATTCATCGACAACATCGTAGCTCCTCTGATCGCCGGGATCGCGAAGGTTCCCGATATGTCAGAGATGTGGAAATTCCCGATGGGCGAAACCACAAACGAAGCCGGTGAAACGGTTGCCGCGTACGTTCAGGTGGGTTCGTTTGTTCAGAACGTTATCGACTTTACCATCATGGCATTTGTGATTTTCATCGCCCTGAAAGTTGCTTCCACGTGGATGAAAAAAGCGGAAGAGGATGCAGGTCCAAGCGAAGAGGTTGCGCTGCTCACGGAAATCCGTGACTCGCTTGCGAAGAAGTAATCCCACAGCCTGAAGACGGGGCCGCTTGATTAAGTGACCCGATTTTCACGTTGCAATTCCAGACAGGAATTCGAAAAGCCGGTCCTTTGTGACCGGCTTTTTTCGTTTTGCATACGGCGTCGGGTTTCGCGGCTACTGCCCGAGTTCAACTTTCCGGTCCATCGGCCAGTTCGAACTGAGGCTGCTCTTCGGTGACAGGAATCCGGTCATCTTTCCCATGAACATGATGAACTTCGCCATCGTTGTCGCCTTGCCGGTTTCAACGTTGTACTTGAGTTCATTGGTGATGAACGTACCACCCTGTTTCATGTTCTTTTCGGTTTTTGTACCGACGGGAATATCCTTTGAAGTCAGCGTGTATTCCGTACCGCCTTCGACTTCTTTCAGTTCATGTATCACCATGCAGACGGCGTCGTCAAAATTGGTGAACTTGAACGTCATCGAGTATTTGTAGGGAGGATCCAGTTCGATGACATCACCGACGACACCGGTGTATTTTCCGTTGGGTGATCGCATCCGGACCGGTGCACCGGGAGCGAGTCGGGTTGTGTGCATGATCGTACCGAAGAAGAACGGTAGTACATCTCCCTGATTGGTGAGTGTATCCCAGACCTTTTGTATCGGTGCATTGATAACGACTCGTGAAACCTGCGTTGTCGTTTCCGGTGTACTCATTTGCGTTTCCCTTTGCCTGAAGACTTTTTTGACCTCGTAGTGCCTGTTTTCTTCCGGCTACTGGAAGTCGTATCTGTTTTTTTGTTCGAGCCCGCACGTGGCGATTTTTGAGAACGGCCCTCGACTGCATACTTCAAATCCACTGCCTGAGTCGCCCAGAATGCGCTGTACTCGTCAGACCACCGGTCGTAGATGATCTGAATCGGCGCAACGTTGAAATACAGTTCGCGTACGCGCCCCGATTTCTTTGAGATCACCAGCCCGGCTTCCACAAGCACGTTCAAGTGCTTCATGACTGCGATCCGGCTCATTTGAAAATGGCTGCACAGATCGTTGACGCTGCAGCCCGGCGATGTCTTGACCAGGTCCAGCATGCGCCGCCTTTTTCCATTGGCCAGAGCACCGAAAAGTGCGGTGAATTGCGTGTCATCTCTGAGTGGCTTGTTCATATGTAACTAAAAGGTTACATGTTTGCCAGTGCCATGTCAACAGGATTTCCGGATTGTGGCGAGGGACTGAGGCGGTTCAGGTTTTCCGGGATATCGGCCCTGAATGTTTGCCTAACCGGAACTGAAAGGTTTGCCCAGCCGTGAGGACTCGCGTGTTCGTACGACTGGTCCCCCGAAAGCCCTTGAAATGCCGTTGAGGACAATGTGGTGTATCACGTTGATCAACGGAGAATTCAATGAACTACCTAAAAGCAAGCCTTGTCGTTGCTGCACTTCTCGCCGTTTCGGCACCGGAACTCGCAGAGGCTCAATGGGGCCATCAGCAGTTCCGCGCCAGGCAGGGAGCAGTGACCGGGGCCATCCTCGGCGCTATCATCGGGGACCAGAACAATGAAGCTCTGGCGGGCGCTGCGATTGGTGGCCTCGTCGGGCACGCGGCAGGAAGAGCGGTCGGACGTTCGGAAGATGCTCATTACTTCCAGGGCTACAATCAGGGACAGTTCTATGGCGGCGGCTACCAGCCGTACGGGCAACAGTATTACGCCCAGCCACAGTACTATCCGCCTCAGCAGCAATACTATTCACAGCCCCACTACCAGCCGCAGCCCTATGGCGGCTACAACAACTATCAGAACGGATACCAGCCGAGTCACAGCGTGTTGCATCCGAACTGGTAGCGCGTACTGACTTGAAAAGTTAAACAGCCCTTCTGCACGAATCTGCAGCGGGGCTTTTTTGTTGCCGTTCAGTCCGCGCTTCTGTGATTACGGATACATGTGTTGTGCAACATTGATTTTCCTTGTCGGGTAAGCGACGGGTACAATTACCCATGCAATTTGAAAACGAGGAACTGAGATGAGAATTGATCTGCCTTCATTAACCGGCGCGATGTACGTAATCTCTGTACTGATCGTACTACCGGTTTGCGGTGAAACAAACGCAGCCACGGCGCTTCAGCAGGTTCAGTCTGCTCAGGAATCGACGGCACCGGAAACCGGGACCGCAGAAGTTCCTGCTCCGGCGGATGATCAGCTTCCGCGCAGCGAAGCACAAAGCAATGCAGGATCTGCTGACAGCGGCTCGCTGGAACAACGTGTCGATGTTCTTGAGCAACGCGTGGAACAGCTGGAGTCGATCCTGTTTGCAACCGCGCAGTTGAACGTGAATCAAGCTGAACGTCGCGTTGTAGAGATGCGCGAGCTGGTGCGTGAAACGGAGAGGCTTCACGCCCGCGGATTCACAACGACGGTGCAGTTACAGAACGATCGCTTCCTGCTCGAGCAGGCGGTGCTTGAACTGCGTCTTGCACATGCAGGGAATAACAACCGCTTTATTGCATGTCAGCTTGCGGTCGCCGGCGCGGAAAACAACTTGCGGCTGGCAGTGGAAAGGCTGCGATTGAGCGAGGAACAGGCGGTTCGCGGATTTATTCCACCTGAACACGTGCAGAGGGACCGCTATGACGTACAGCTTCTGGAAATGGAGCTGGAAGTGGCTCGAAAACGCCTGGAGTCGATTGAAATACTCAATTCTATTGAGCCCGCGACGGGTACATCTCCGGCCCGGCAGCCGGTAGAGCAATCCGAGGAGGGTGGAGACTAACCGTCGCCACTTTCCTGGTCGCCTGAGCCACCGAGATTCATCTGCCTGCGCCTTTCCATTGGAGTCCGCCTGATGAAAACAGTGATTTCACCGTCGTTATCGGCGAGGTCAGTCCAGCTGTCTTCACAGCGCAGATAAAGCTGTCCGGTGACCGGCGCAACAAACGTGCCTCCCTCTCCCAGTTCGAACGGTTCGGTCAACTGGTACTCGTGAAGGATGACTCCTACAAGTCTGCCTTCACCATCGGTGCCGTTTGCAGTAACGTCCTCGCCATCTTCGACGATCTTCCACGCTCCTTGCGCGACAAAATCGTAAGGCTCGCCCTCGCGTACTTCCAAAGACGTCGCCTGCCACCCCGCCGCGGCTTTGACTTCTTTTCGGGAGCGTCCGCTTAACGAAATAGAGGACGCTTCAGTTTCCCAGTCCCACACGCATAGATCGACGCGATAGCCGTTTCCGAAATTCTCGATGAACTGATCGTACTCAAACGATATTTCACTCGCGATCGGGCCGAACGCATTCTGGAAAGAGTCGTTCTCCTCCCGCATCATGTTAATTCCGAGCCGTTTGAATCTGCGCTGGTAGTTGGGGTTGCTTGCGAGCAGATGACACAGCGCCCAGCGCCACGCGTAGGCCTGCCACGAATCACCGGTGATCTGTCCGGCAGCGACAATATCGGCGAGCTTTTTCGGTTCGGCGCTGGTCAGATATTCGATTACCACCGGATCGATATCGACGGCCAGTTCGCCCGGTCGCCAGTACTGTCCCATTTCAGCCATTCCCTCCGCGTACCAGACAGGGCCGGTGGTTCCAAAGGCCATCGCGCAAAACGCATGGACGGCTTCGTGTTGAACCACATCCTGATCGTCGCATGAATAGACGATCGACTTGGTCTGCCTGCCATTGGAGAGCGATCGCGTGACCCCTGCGCCTTCCATGATCTTGTCGACGCCGGCTGGCGGGATGCTGGCACCACCCCATTGCGAGAGATCGCGGACGACATAGCACTCAATGACATCCCGCGGTCTGGAGCCATAATATCGACCGACGAGTTCGTACATCGTTTCCAGTTTCGCGAGGAGTATTGCCGCCTGTCTTTCCGAGATATCGGTGTAGACGACAAAGTGATCGGAGCGGCGTTCTCTCGGTTCACGCGGTTCATCAGACAGGTCGCTGAATCTCTGTTCCAGCTGGTCATGATAGGAGAGCGTGGCGGCCTGACGAGGCGCGGTCATCGTGATGTCGATTTCCTGAACCACCAGTGCTCCGATATTGAGCTCGATGCCTCTCATCAAGTTGACGGTGTCCCCGGCTTTCACGCGGTTGAGACTGTCAACTTCCATATCCATTGTCGCGTCTTCGGCGATTTTGAACTCGAGCCGTTCCTGTTTGGCAATTTCCGTGTCGTGAACTTCCACGAGAGCACGGTTGCGGACCACCCGGATAATGCGGCAGGTGAGTTCGCATTTTTCAAAGCTGCTGCCCTGCGGTTGTCTTTCGGGCACGAGAGTTAACTGCGCATCTTCCTCAGCGGGTATCACCTCGAAGTGGGTTGATTCGCCCTGTGTTCGTCCGAAGCGATTCACGTTCACCTCGGTTTTGACGATCATTCCCCGCTCAAGCAGGGTCGCAGGCAGCGTGCCGGAGACTTTGATCTCGCAAGGGATGTTGAAGATCAACTGGTCACCGTCGAGCGAAATCGCGTCTTCGTCTTTATCCTGAATCTTGTACGTGACACGTTCGCCGTCATCATGTCGCACCGTGATCTGACCGGCACGAATGCTGCGAATGACGCCGGTGTTTTCGAAGTTTCCAACGGGGCGCACATCCTGACCATTTGCGGTTGTAGCTGCGGTTAACAGCAGTGCGCAGATTACAGGAAGGCTGAGTTCATGGAGATAGAGAGTGTGATTCAT
This sequence comes from Planctomycetota bacterium, assembly GCA_039029995.1. GTDB lineage: Bacteria > Planctomycetota > Planctomycetia > Pirellulales > Pirellulaceae > Mariniblastus. The sequence continues at coordinate 1,759 of JBCCFB010000259.1, read as the reverse complement.
AGCCTGGTTCAAAAAACAGATAAGATCGAAAAGGCGCAGCGGGTTACTTCCAATATATTTGATTCACAAATTGTAGAGATTCACAAATTGTAGAGTATGAAAAACGGTAGCCACCTGAAACAGGGTTTCAGGAATTACAAATTCGTGATCCTGATGACGTTCAGCAAATGTCATCTGACTACAACATAGCTCATGCGTGCCAACGAGTAAGTTCGAACCGTGGATTTCGAACGATGGGGATTGAATGAGAATCGGTATTTCAGGATGTGGTATTGCAGGAACCACGGTCGGATTCCTGCTGGCAGAACAGGGCCATAGCGTAACGATCTTTGAACAGGCTGCTGTTTGCCGGCCGGTCGGCGCAGGGATCATGCTGCAAACGAGTGGCCAGAATGTCCTGGGTGCACTGGGAATGCTTGACGATCTAGCGCCGGTTTCGCAGCGGCTGAGTGGAATGACGGCGGAACTGGTCAGCGGAAAGCGGCTGATCAAGCTGGACTTCAGCCGTTTGACTCCCGATACGCACGCGCTTGGTGTTCACCGCGGCCGGCTGTTCGAGATGCTGCTTTCACGTTGCCATGAGTCCGGTGTTGAATTGCGCAATGGTGTTCGGGTGACGAAGTTTGATCCGGCTCAGCGTGCGGTCGTTTCGGAAACCGGCGACAGGTTTGATGGATTTGACTTTCTTATTGCCGCGGATGGTTCACGGTCGGTTCTTCGGCAGGCGTCGTCGATCAGAGCTCGCGTCAAGGAATACGGCTGGGGAGCCCTCTGGTGTACCGGCGAATGTGATTTCCAGCCGGGAGAGCTGCATCAGGTCGTCGATGGTACGCGCCGGTTGCTCGGGTTGCTTCCCATCGGCCTAGGACAATCCAGCTTCTTCTGGGGGCTGAGAGCGTCCGATTATGAAACGCTTGTTGCATCGGATTTCGACGCATGGAAATCGGAAGCAATCGAGATGTGCCGGCATGCGGAGTCGATTCTACAGAGCGTCAACGGCTTCGATGATCTGACTTTCGGAACCTATCGCAACGTGGCACTCGATCGTTGGTATGATGCCGGCGTTATTTTTCTCGGGGATGCAGCCCACGCGACCAGCCCGCATCTCGGGCAGGGAGTGAACCTGGCTCTGGAGGATGCCGTTTGTTTTGCGACTTCTCTGGAGGCGAGTAATGATTTTGAATCCGCGTGCGATCTGTTCAGCCGCAAGCGGACGCGGAAGCTGCGCTACTATCAGCGACTGACCAGAGCACTGACTCCGTTTTTTCAATCGGACGGCACTCTCAAAGCGATTCCCCGAAACCTGTTCCTGCCGTGGTTTCCCCATCTGCCCTTTGTAGGGCGACAGATGTTGAGGACGTTGAGCGGGTGCAAGAACGGCTGGCTGGGATAGCAGATTTTCGCGTAACGCCCTGCTGCTCTTTTCGGAAACTTGAATTAAGCGTGGCCGTTCTTCATCTCGCTTCCCATTTACTACTGACGACTAAAAGTAGATGAACGGGAAACGAAATAGAGATAGTCAGATGAAGAAGCTCAATTCAATTCTTGATGTGCCAGCTGGAATCCTGGTGAACCTGCTGGGAGTTATTACTGCGGTAAGTACTTTGTTCCTGCCGGTTATGTTTTTTGCAGTCGCCGTTTCGGTGCAGCACCCTATCTTAAACTAAATGCAACAAAAAAACGCCGGTGATTTTTCACCGGCGTTTGTGTTTAGCAATTTTGAGTCGTTAAGACTACTCAGCAAACAGCCACTGGAACG
>JBCCFB010000258.1:0-9247 GCA_039029995.1 Planctomycetota bacterium | reverse complement strand
TTTCACATCGCGGCGTATTAACGGAGTTGCAATACGTAAGGCACAGAAAATTTGTGCGATCACGGTACTCCGCTCCGGGGCATTTCCCGTTAAGCGAGGAAGAATTAGCAGAATAGGCCGGACAGGCCAATATCATCCGTAATTCCGTGAGCTGCTTGCGCACAGCAGTTCAGGCAGTTTCTAACCGCAAACTCAGTCGATCCAGCTACTTGAGATCGACTAGCCTTTTTTCAGCCGACGGATGCGAATACCTACGAAAGCAAACAACATCGTCATCACCGGGCTGACATAGTTGAAAACGCAGAACGGGAGATAGCTCAGTGTTGCCACCCCGAGAACTCCTGCGTGATACGCACCGCAAGTGTTCCATGGTACAAGCGCACTGGTCACGGTACCTGAATCTTCAAGCGTCCGGCTCAGGTTCTCCGGAGCAAGTTCCCGATCCTCAAACGTTTCGCGGAACATCCGTCCGGGAACGACAATTGCCAGGTACTGGTCGGATGCGGTCATGTTGACGAACAGGCAACTGCCTGCGGTCGTTGCCACCAGCGAGCCATCGCTTTTGGCAAGGTTTACAAGTGGTTCTGACAGCCGTCGAAGAAAACCGCACGCTTCCATCACTCCGCCGAAACTCATCGCACAGATGACCAGCCAGACCGTATTCATCATTCCGAACATTCCGCTCGCACCCAGCAGGTCGTTGGCAAGCACTCGCGCCGTCTGGTCGGTGTTCAATACGGAAAGGTCGTCGTTGGCAACAGCCGCTGCTTCAGCTTCGGTTAGTTCGGGGCCGACTGCGATTTCGCCAAAGAGTGCATTTACGATTCCCGTGTAGCACTCTGCGAGAAACTGGGTGGCATTGCGGATTCCTTCAGGCCAATCGGCGACCGTTTTACCAAGATCTACGCTTCCAGCGACTTCCTTGACCAGATCAGGCTGGAAGATCAGAGCAAACAATCCGCCAAGGAGTGTTCCAAAAAAGAGCGCTACCAGCGCGGGAACACGAAAGATCACCATTGCGATTACCGCCGCCGGTACAAGAAACAGCAATGGACTCAGATGAAATCTTGCATCGATCGCATCGGCGAGTGCTTCGCTCTGGGCGACGGTTACCTGGGGGTCGGCTGACGTGCCCAGGTACCAGAAAACTCCCAACGCGATGAGTATACTCGGGACCGTAGTCCAGAGCATATAACGGATGTGAGTGATAAGTTCGCACCCCGCCATTGCAGCGGCGAGGTTTGTCGTATCTGAAAGCGGAGAAATTTTGTCTCCGAAATAGGCGCCGGAAATAATTGCCCCGGCCGTCATCGCCTGTGAAATACCAAGTGCGTCACCAATACCCAGTAATGCGATTCCGACCGTAGCAACCGTAGACCACGAACTTCCAGTCGCCACGGAAACGATGATACAGATAATGCAGGAAGCCACGAGGAAGATCTGCGGACTGAGAATGTCCAGCCCGTAGTAGATCATGGCGGGCACAACTCCGCTCAACATCCACGTTCCTGCCAGCGATCCGATCATCAACAGAATCAGGATCGCCCCCATCGCCGAACTGATTCCGTTGACAACTCCGTTGAGCATTTTCGTAAATGGAATGCGATAGAAGTAGCCAATACCAGCTGCAATCGCTGCCGATACGAGCAGAGCGATCTGGTTCGGGCCGTATGTGGCATCATCTGAGTAGATGATGACGTTAACCACGAGCAAACCGATCAACGCGACCACCGGAAACAGTGCTGCAAGATAATTGATGCGACGAGGTTTACCGGAATCTGAGTCGTTCATCTGTTGACCGGTTTCAGGCATAGTATGCTCCGCAAGAGTGGATACCGCGGAGAAAAGAAGACGCTTCAACCGAAATGGCTGACCTGATCTTCAAGGCGTCGCGATAGTGAAGACAACATTTTTTACGCTGCAGCGCTGTTGTCAATTCGTTCGATGGATCTGTGCGATGCCGGAAAGGTCATCACGAACCTCGCTCCTGACTCGCGAGAACCATCAAATTCGAGCATACCTCCGTTGATTTCGCAGATACGCCATGCTTTGGAGAGACCGAATCCAAGGCCGCGGCCGGCTTCACGTCCCGAAAAATAGGGATCAAACATGTGGCGCAAGGCATCAGCTGATGGCCCCGGGCCGTTGTCCGTCACGGAAACCGCAACCGTTGCCTGATCACGGTTCCAGATCGAAACATCGATTGAAGGACTTATTTTATCGTCGCCGTCGTTTAGCGGGCCGATTCTGAGCGGCGCCGATTTTTTGCGTCCGGCGGATCCATCAGCTGACTGATGAGCTTCGATCGCGTTCTTGATCAAACCGGCAAGGGCGACGGAAAACTGGGTGGAATCCACAACAGCCTGTGAAGTGTCGGGATAGAGATTGACTTTGATATGCACTCCGGACTCCCGCAGCATTGACCGCATATCAGCGACGACGTCACGAGTGAGCTGGTTGATATCGCAGTTCGCCGGTTTTGCTGCCGGCGGATGAGCGAACAACATCATGTCAGAGATCATTTCGTGAGCACGCATCGCCTGCTGATAGATGACGGCCAGTTTACGGCGTTTGTCAGGTGCGTTCTCACCCTTCAGCAGTGACTGAGCGCGAGTCGCGATATTTGCGAGCGGATTGTTGATCTCGTGACTTGCGCCATAGGCAAGCTGCTTCATCGATTTCAATTTTTCTTCCAGCAACCGACGGTCAAACTCAGCCTGGTGCTCCGCTGCATGGGCGGACAGTTCAAACAGCTGCTTCATGTCCGTCAAATCAGCTGTACCATTTGCGGGCACCGCATTAATGGTCGCTTCGAGGTCTTCGGTGGATAGCTTTTTGCCGCAAACGGCGTCAATCCACCGGCGCAACGGCTTACTCCTGAAGCGATACAAAGTCGTCATCATCGCTACCAGCGATTTGCGGAGTCGGCTGCTCGTTCGTGCCACACGGAATCCCGCGTAGGCTTGATTGAAGTCTTCAGATCTGGTCGCCAGTTCAATCTTCTTTGCCGGCTGCCAGTCATGGACGCCTGTTGTCAGGCGTCCGGGACCGTTGCGAAGAAACCAGTTCGCGAGTTCGGTAAAACTCCGGGGGGGGGCCGTTCCGAAACTTACGAATTCACTGAAGGCAAAAATCAGCAGCAATGGACTCTGTCGAAACAACCTGCAGAGTGCGCCTGCGTGTTCAACCTTTGCACCGGTTCCTTCATTGCGTCTGGTCGCGATACCGGAACGGCCGAAAAGAATGGCCAGTTCGACGAGATCACTTTCTGCGCATCCAAGTGACACGAGCCGGCGATCAATCACGATGTCAGGAAGTTTTCGAAACACGTCTGACGGTAGACCAGTGGGTATGTTGGCGCGTAAAGGCACAAAAAAAGCGTAGTTGCGGAATTCCGCAGCTACGCTTTAGTGGATTATTGGAAACCCGGCGAGTCTGATTTCCAGCCTCAACGCGATTTAGTGGAGATGGACTACTTAGCTTGCAGCCGCTTTCTCCATCTCAAGCATTTCAAAAGCCCGCTCCAGCAGTGTTTCAACCGCAAACGGCTTGTTCATGAAATCGTCCGCGCCTGCAGCTCTCAGGTCAGCAATCTTGTCCTGCTCAACCATCCCTGAGATGCAGATGATCTTCACGGAATTCATTGTGGGATCGTTGCGAACCCGCTGACAGACTTCCTTGCCGTTGATATCCGGGAGCATAACGTCCAGAACCACAAGGTCAGGGCGAAATTCCTTTACCAGCATTCCAGCATCAAAGCCGTTGTTTGCCTTGCGAATATCGAAACGGCCATCTGCGGCGAAAGAGTCCGACAGAAGTTCTACAAGGTCCTCGTCATCGTCAACGATGAGAACTTTCCGTTTGCCGCTTTCCAGTGCGTCCGTCGGGATGCCATTTTCCTTCATGAACGCGTATAGCTGCTCACGCGGAATCCGGCGGAATTTACTTCCGGGCACCCGAAATCCCTTCAGCGATCCGTTGTCAAAGCAACGAATGATTGTCTGTTGTGAGACTTTGCAGATCTTTGCTGCTTCGCCCGTCGTAAAGACTGTCTTTGTCGTCATTTAAATCCTCTCCCTAGGCGTAGCGGGCGGGCGTTCCATCAATGGATATCCGAGGTCGTCGACCGCGCTCGTTACGTAAACGGTGTGTCTGCTGATTCGTTCCTGAAAAACCCAGCTGTACCAGAACTCCTATTCAGCGTGGTTGGATCGAATTTCAGAATCGAGTCACAGGATTCTCATTTGGTGAAATTGATTCGTAGATGCTTCAATCTACTGCGTCAACATCAACCGGCTATTTCAGCTTGACTTCCATGTTTGCCAAGACTGCCATAGCGACCGGATTATATGGGAACAGTAAAACTGGTCAAGATTAATCAAAAGCGCAAACAGGACCGGACAGCAGGTTATTCATAGGTAGCGCTTATTTGAAAAGGCACATTGAAATTGGCAAGCAGAAGCCTTCAGGCAAAGAACGAATGAAAAAGTGACTGCATTGCTTCAAGACTGCTGGCACTTTTTGGTCGTGATGGTCTTTGCAAATACCAAGTTAGCGAATTGAAAAGATTTCATATCGCAATCTCTGCGTCGGCTCTATATTCCCGCCGTCTGTTTTGCACTAGTCGAATCTGTTCGGCGATTCTCCACTTCCAGGATGTGCGACAGACCACGTTGAAATGGTGATGTTTTGAACGCCCACGAGTCAACTGAACTTAACTTCCAACGAAGTCTTTCCTGCCCGAAGCCATCGATGCGGCCGGTGTTGCGATCGTGCGCAATGCTACTGGCAATGGTTTGCGCTGTCCTTTCTGGATGCGGCACGACGACACAACGTCTGGCAACAGAGCAGTTGTTGATGTCTGACGCCGTCGATCAAGCAATCAACCAGATCGAATTCAGTTCACTCACCAGACAGAAAGTCTATCTGGATACGCAGTACCTGAAGCCGGTGTCCGGGGGAGGTCCGGTTAATGCGGACTATATCATCAGTTCTCTCCGGCAGCAGATGACGGCGGCAGGATGTCTGGTTCAAGAATATCTCGACGACGCCGACATCGTGATCGAACCGCGAGTCGGAGCTCTAGGTACCGACGGTCACGAGGTTACGTACGGCATTCCTCAAAACAGCTCGCTAACCAATGCTGCAACTGCACTTTCGGGCTCGCCTTCGATTCCTGTTCTGCCGGAAATCTCATTCGGTAGAAATGACGCGCTTTCAGGAGTCGCCAAGATAATCATCTTTGCCTACGACCGTGAATCGAAGCAGCCGGTCTGGCAGTCTGGAATTGCGCAGGCCGAAAGCAGCAGCAACAGCATGTGGATACTCGGCGCCGGACCTTTTCAACGAGGCTCCATCTACGAAGGTGTCCGATTCGCCGGGAAATCAATTGAAGATCAGCAGAATGCGATTAGATCGGCGATTACGCCACCACCACTGCCCGTGACACCTCGAATTCTGCTGAATGCCCCGGATCCTGAAGAGGAGACTCCTGAAACGTTCACTCAGCTGCCACTTTCCTCCTCGGCGAACGGGCCTCAGATTCTGGCTCCCCAGATCCATTATGACGATAAGTATCTGTTTGATCTTTCCGGCGGCGCATCTGAGGCAGTTGAGGAATCGTCGGTTGAAGAATCAGCAGTTGCTGACGATTCAACGACAGAAATCGAAGAAGGGGGTGCTGATTCCGACGTTCAACAGGCTGGCTTCGAGCAGCCGGCTATCAACGAATAACCGTCTATTTCCGATCTACCGGAAGCCCTGAGGCTCGGGCTCCGTTTTTGACGCGAGCATATTGACGGTAGGCCAGTCGAATTTCCAGGACGTCCAGTTAAGATGGAGGGTGGGTTCAGGCCCAGTAAAGGAACACCAATTCGAAGAAGCACCCTAATGACCACACTAAACCACTGCATGCGTTACGCATTAGCTTTTGTATTCTGCCTGGCAGTTGTTTCGACATCTGCTGCAGACGTCATTCATGACGAAAACATCGATGGCGATCTGTCGAACGACAACAACATTCCAACCGCGTTTATGCTCGCGGACGGCTCGAATGAAATCATCGGTTTCACTACAGACAATCCGCTGGATCCGGATTACTTCCAGCTGACAGTTCCACCCGGTTTCCGGATCACTGAACTGATCCGGACTGAATACACAAGCGGAATTGGAAACCGTGCTTTTCTGGCAATCGGCCCCGGCGGTCCCATTTCGGGCAACGGCAATGGTCACATCAGCAGCATGCTGATCGAAGAAAACATGGAAGGTACCAACATCCTTGACGACCTCGGCTCACAGGCGCTCAGCGGAACTGGATTCACTGGAGCACTTCAAGAAGGTGATTACACTTTCTGGTACCAGGAACTCAGCGACGACACCACTTACCACTTTGATTTTGTCGTAAGTGCGATTCCTGAGCCGACCAGCATGCTGGTCGTTTCGGCTCTGGGACTTGGAGCTGTTGTGCGTCGTCGCCGCAAATAAGCGGACCTCGCCAGTTAGAACCACAAAAGCGGCAACATTCCGGTTGCCGCTTTTTTTGCGCGCGATAGTCTTCGCGCACAGTAGTTTTTGCGCGATAGCCGGGAGTACGTCGTTCGCTAAGCCGATTCGTGCACGAGTCCATTCGGTATGCTAAAACGACATTCATGATTACCGTTCGTTTCCCGCCGCATCTCAAACGGTTTATTGACCTGCCGGAAGAGTTTTCTTCAGATGCAGAGTCGATCCCCGAAATCCTTGCGCAACTTGAATCGCGTTTCCCGGGCGTTTCAGGTTACATCGTTCATGAGAACGGTAGCTTACGACAGCACGTCAATCTTTTTCTCGACAATCGTGTCGTGACCGATCGCGAATCTCTCAGCGACGACCTGACGGGCGTCAAGGAACTGGTCATTATGCAGGCACTGTCGGGAGGCTAGTCCGGCGAACCCCGTTAGTAAGTGATTGAACTCGACAACCTGAAAAGGAAGGACAGGCATGGCAATCGAAAGACTTGCACTTGCAACGCGCAAGGGTGCTTTAATTCTTAAACGAAACGGCGCGGACTGGCGGGTTGTTCACGAAGGGTTTCCCGGTTGTCATGTTGCGATCGTTTTTCTGGACCGGCGCAGCGGCCACCTGTTTGCCTGTATCAGCGATGGTCATTTCGGAACCAAGCTACACCGCTGGGCGGAGTTCGCTAATTCAATAACCGTGGACTCATCAGACCCACAAGAAGTCTGGAAAGAGCTCACAGCGCCGGCCTATCCCGAAGGTTCAAAACTTGCCGACGGGAAGGATGCTGTATTGAAGTATCCGTGGGCAATGGCGGCAGGAAGCAAAAAGCAGCCCGGACGGGTCTACTTTGGCTCAGAACCCGGTGGCCTATTCATCAGCGATGATGACGGCGACAGTTTCCGGCTTTGCGAACCGCTTTGGAATCATCCTACTCGTACTGATAAAGATCTACCCTGGATGGGAGGCGGATTAGACAACCCGGCGATCCATTCCATTGTCGTGGATCCGCGTGATGAAAGCTGTGTCCGTATAGGCATCAGTGTGGCGGGAGTCTTTCAGACCGATGATGGCGGCGCAACCTGGCGACCAACCAACAAAGGACTCAAAGCGGAGTTTCTTCCTCAGCCCGATCCGGAAGTCGGTCATGACCCGCACATCCTGGTTCAATGTGAATCCCATCCCGATGTTCTCTGGCAGCAAAACCAGTGCGGCATCTTCAAGTCGGACGATGGCGGCGCCAACTGGTTGGACGTCTCTGAAACCGGCGACGACCGGACTGCCCATTTCGGGTTCGTAATTGCTGTTGATCCGGCGGACGGAAATACTGCCTGGGTGGTACCTGCGGAAAGTGACATGGTCCGCGCCGCGGTCGGGCGAAAATTGTGTGTTTGTAGAACGACCGACGGAGGCAGATCATGGCAGGCTTTCAGTGAAGGCCTGCCGCAGCAGGATTGTTATGACTTTGTCTTCCGGCACTGCCTGATACAAAACGGCGACGAACTGATTTTTGGAACGGCGTGCGGATCACTCTACCATTCGGGCAACCGCGGAGAGTCGTGGACAACAATTGCGAAAGACCTGCCGCCCGTCTACACCGTAATTGAAGTTTGATTCCGGCAGGTGTGATTGCAGGACCTAGTTTGAAGTCCAGTCACCCACCGCTTCAAACAGAAATTCGAGGTCACCATCCAGAATTTCGATTACGTCCAGATCATCATCAAGAATTGATCTGGCGATTACGGAATCGACGTCTCCGATTGTGGTTGTTGTCGTGGCTGTCTGCAGTTCGACACGCTCGCGTTCAACGCGCAGAACTGAGTTGCCGCTTTCCTCGATCAGAGTAACCAGATCGTTTCCGCCACCGCCTTGATAGTCGATCGTTCCAAATTCTCTTGCCACGACGGTGGTTCCACTGCCGCTCAGCGCAAGTATCGAGTTAGCAAGGTAGAGGCTGTCGTCACCTTCTGTTCCGTTGAGGCTTAACGTATCGTTGCCGCCTCCTCCAAGAATCAGCGCGTTGGCAAAGTTATTGAGTTCTATGAACGATCCTTCTCTCGTCCATCTCGTCGTCTCCGGCGTAACGGAGAACTGATCCTGCGAACCGGAGCTATTAAGCGTGAACCGGTCGTTGCCGCCAGTAGCGTTTAGAACAACACTTCCGGAAGCGTAGACGCGATGGCTGTACGTCGGCCCGACGACGAGGACATTTCCGTAACGGGCATTAACGACTTCCTGTCCTTGCCCGCCGTCTACAACGAGGGTATCCAGGCCGGTCGACAAATTTGATGTAGTTCTCTCAAGATTGGCCACGTCAAGTCGCATCGTCGCCGAGGTATAGCTGGCTGAAGCCGGAGTAAGAAGCAATTCCTGGTTCAGCTCATCGCCACGGAAAATGGCCGGATCGAATCCAGCTCCAAGATCCACCGATACGCTTCCGAAACCTAACGCCTGAGCAAAGTAGCCTTCGGCTGTGACACGCGCCAGTCTGGTCGTTGCAAACAACCGGTCTTCATTGCCGGTGCCTTCAATTTCCACTCTGTCGTCTCCGCTGCGACTGGTCACCCTTGATTGTTCGAACCCGAACGCACCGCGATACGTTTCTAACTGACTTAGAACTGTGGAATCCACATTTGTCGCTACCGCATCGTTCGCAAACGCGGATCAGGTTTTCGTTGCCAGAGACTTTGATCGTGTGACGATGTTCGGAAACGCTGGTAACGATTCGATTCTGATCTACGATACGGCTGCG
>JBCCFB010000257.1:0-9269 GCA_039029995.1 Planctomycetota bacterium | reverse complement strand
GATCGAAAGAACAATCAGCTGGCTACACGACTTCAGAAGGCTTGTCACCAGATACGAATTCTATTCGTTCCTCTTTCTCGGCTTTGCTAAACTTGCCGCTCTAATGATCATCTTGAGACGGTTTTGAAACTGCCTCTAGACAACCACTAACTCAAAGACGGCCAATCTCCGTCAAGAATTGCTCGAGGTTGACACCGCGGATAACCGCATTGTTGTTGATGTAAACGTGGTACAGTTCTTTGACAATGTGCTCTTTGTTTTTTCCCCATTCTGAAAATTGTTGGTTTTCTTCACCAAACAAGCTCGGGTCCGTCAGTCGAGAACAGCTCCATGAGTAATAGTCATGGTGATTCCAGGTTGGGATCACAAGCGAGTGAATTGAGCCTCCAGCTCTTTGAGTAACAATAATGGCATCTATCGCTTCTGCGACACGCCAGTCCGGGAGTGTCTCTTCAAACGATTTGAGATAATAATATGGTCTTGAGGCGGTGTCAGAATCCAATATTACAGTTTGTGATTGGCCCGGCATAAGAACGGCCGCAGAAAAAGCAGTTCCGCTACGGCTTAATCGAGGGCCACTATCCACCTGGGTTGGGAAAATCGCAGGAACGTCTAATCCAGTGGTCACGACAGTGTCATCGGGAAGGAGTTTCATGCGAGCCAGCGTGCTATCACTTAGCATGAACTTAGGGATGTGCAGATAGCTTCCATTGCGCCCGATCAGAATCATTTGTTCCCATTGAACAAGTTGCTTCTTGCTGCTGTCATTTTCCAGAAGGTCCAGTCTCAGTTGATTGGCCAGTTGCACGGTTTGCGGATCCACGCTGGCGTCTAGCAGTTCTGCGAGTGTGTCAGAATTCTGTGTGAGTTCCATTCGCTTGTTGACTAACAGTGGTCTGTTGACGACGACGTAAGTTTTTTCAACTTCGGTGCGCGAACTGAAGGCGGATAACTGCACGCGATCAGTGATTGCACTGCAACCCGAGAGGATACAGATTCCCGCCAAAATGATACTAGATAGACTTGCGAACCGGCGATTGTTGAGACCATGCCTATGCTCCATTGAACCAATCCCCAGACTTTTCTTGATGCCCAAGGAGCGTCACTTCAGATGCGGACCTGAGCAGTTCTTGTTTAACAACAATATTCAGTCTCTTCGCCACACATTTCCAGTGGCAGGCGTATGCTATGCTGGGGTCGTTTTTTTTCATCGCAAATACTAACCCGACGATAAGAAAGGCGTTCTTTTCATCGTTTTTTTTGTCGCGAACCGGAGCGACCAAGACGCTGCCACTATCTCCCTGGTCTATGATTGTTTTGTTGGAGTAACCCTTTATTTGCAAAACGGGTCCGAACTTTCGCCCACTTACACTCAGTGAATCAAAATTGCGGTTTTCAATTATCCCTCTTTTTCTCTCCTGAGTGGCAGCACCAAATTTGAAGACTTGGACGTGTTCTTCTTGGATAAAATTACTAAGGAACAAGAATTCTACGTTTTTTGGGAATCCCAATATGTCGCCGCTAGCGTTAGTCCCCGGCTTAATGCGTAGTAGTGCCGCATCTGCATCAAGCTTCCCAGTTTTTTTGAATGACCAGTCTTCCTCTTTTACGTTTGCAAAAACGTCTCCACCAGGTGGGTTGCACACGTTCAATTTATCGCCCGGGAATTCTGACTCATTTTTTGCCACAACATGTGCATTTGTAACTCCAACTAATCCATTATTTGCATCTGGTATTTTCATACCGAACGTTCCCCATTTTTTTTTCGCTCCTTCCGGGGCAATTGGATCACCGCCGACGAGAGTGCCTTTGTCTGGATCGATGTATTGCACATCTGGCGTTCCATCGGCGAATACTCCTTCGTACGATGAATTGGCGATCGCGAACTCAGGACATGTCTCAATGACTTTGATCGGCACGCGGATTTTTTTGCCATACCACGTAGTCGAGACGGATCTAGGGAACTTTCTCAGGCCCAGCCTTTCGAACGAACTATCAGGATGCTTACAGGGAACGTGCATTTGAATTACGTATTGAAGTGGGGCGACAACTCTTCCCATCTTGCGCCGGAAACCAACCGTGTATCCCGAAATAGGGCCGAATGATTTTCGGGTCAGGTATTTTTCTCTTTCTCTAAGAGCTTTCTCTGCGATTCGTCTTTCCGTTTTCAGTTCGTCTTCACACTGGCTGTAGACGAATTGAAACTCGGCGTCCGACAACAGGATTTCAAAATCGCCATCGCGGTTTGAAATCAGATATGTTCGTATCTTTTTTCGATCGACCGCATCTTGTTGTCTGACCGACTTGAAATAGCCGGTCATGGTAATCAGGGCTTTGAAATTCTCGTAATACTCAGGGTCCGCAGTGACTTCCGGCGGATCGAATATCTCTTTGATCAGCAGCTTTTCATACTGAGCCCGGGTTAGTTTGCCTTTGCGTTTTTTTTGTCGACTCTTCTTTCGTTTTGCCATAACCGCCTCCGAATTTCAGACGCGATCTAAATTAGTTTACGTGCAGTGGATAGCAACAATAATGCTGCATCGTTCCCCGGATGATCAGTCGAAATAGTTCATTCCAACGCCTGACGAACCGCTTGGCGGTTCGTGTGAGTGATACAGTTCACCAGCGGGCGCGTTGAAAGAGTGTGGTAACATCATCCCGTCAGCAGTTGGCGGCGATGCGATGTCATGACCATAAATGATATCTTGACCTGTCGCGGAGGCGTCTCCGTAGTAGGGGACTTCACAACCATAGGGATAGTCAATCACACATGGCGGGTTGCACTGGCCTAGGTGCATCTCAATGAACGCATGCATTTGGTGTTCCCAGCCGGGGACAGCGATATCAAAGCGTTGAAATGCAATCACGCGTTTGAACTGTTTGTATACTGAGTCTGGGTCTGTACCCAACTTTATGGAGTCATCTACTCGTGCGCTTTCGGCTTCGGCTTGTTCGCCACCACCGCCCAGCCCGCTGAGCCCTGCGGTGATGTCCAGTATCGTTTCGTCTGTTGCAGAACCGGAGATCGACTTGAAGTAGTTGGCGGTGTCGAACTCAAGCCCATTATCACTATCAAGCAAATCCAAAGTCCCAGCTGCAGGTCTCCTGAAATCTACAGTGAAGACCTGTTCCGTATAGGCATAGTTGATATCAACATCGAGTATCCGGTTGGAATTGTTATTCGCGGAAAGCGTTTGAATTCGCGGTCCCGTGCGAGGACGATCCGCTATGCCTTCGCCACCGGGGATCAGGAAGTAGGTTTCCACGATGGCCACTTCAGCATGCGAAGGGACTCTCAGCTTAACCGGCACTCCTTTCGTTTTTCTGGGCCAGACTTGCTGAACGAGAGTGTCATTGTCCAGTCGATGCATCACTCTTGCCGTAAATGACTCACAACCCGTTGAGAGTATGCACGTGAGCAGTGTAATCAGGGCGAACGCTCGTACGATTGATTCAGAAAGAGGCTTGCTCATAGTGTATTCCTTGCGAGGCGACACATCTAATGACTGACGTAGCATCCGGGATTGCAACTGTTCATGTACGCATCAACAAACTCCTGCACGTGAAGGTCGACGTTGTCGTCGTTCAGTGGGAACCGTCTGAACGCGATCGTTCTGGTTGTTGATGCGTACTTTTCTTCCGGTAGAGAACTGGCTTCCTGAGACGCATCCGTGTTGAGTCCGAGGAATGTGCGAATCTGTCCGTACAGAGCGAACGAATCTGTGATCGTTGTATCTTCAGACTTGTATCCGAGTGAGCTGAGTTGACCTTGATATTCAGGATTGTCAGGATTGAGGCCCCGGAATCCAAACTTGTACGTTCCTGTCCCTGACGCGGGGCGTTTGGGGTCGATAATGAACATCTGGTTTGTCTCGACCAGCTCCGTGATGATATGCCTGTTCTCAAACTCCCTGCCGAGGTTAGTGATCAGTTCGAGTTCACCACCTTTGTCTGCATTGGGAGCCCAGTAGTCCACCTGAATGATCTTGACATCGATGTGGGTTGGGACAGGGAGCATTACCGGGACTCCTTTGAGAGGCCGGCGCGGGTTGGGAACTAGAGACCCGTCAGGCATCCTGTCCAGCGGTGTCGTACGAATTGAGTTGCATCCGGTCAGCCCCCCGATTGCCGTGACCAGAAGGAGGCAGCTGAGTGCTCCAGCGAGAGTTCTCATGGTTACTCCACTAAATTGATGCTCCTGACGGGAAAACCCAGTTGGATAATCGATTCAATCGGCCTCGGCAGGAGAACAAATTCAACAAGATTCTTCGTCATGACCATGATCGATCGGTTCCACGCTCATAATCGTCAAAGTTTGACATTTTCGTTCCCCGGAAGCATGGTGGTGACATCAGTTTCCTGCAAGCCATAACCATTAGATGCCCCCGTTTAAGGTCATCCTTGAATTGAGTATGGGTAAGGAATTAGGTGCAGGGCGATGAAATTATCAACGTAAACAGGCGCGCGGATTGTGGCCCCGGTGTCTGATGTGGCCGTTTCAAATCATCAATGTGAGTGAGACATGCCGCTCTGCAGAACATCTCCAAGGCGCGGGTTGGTATCGTCAATGACAAGCAGTGAACCCATCATTCCACCTGGCATCATGTGGCCTAGAACATGGCAGTGCATATGCCACTCGCCAAGGACTCCATTACCGTGTGTGGGCGGGCCGAGTGAGCTGCCCTGCTGGATGGTGAAATGAAAGGATTCGGCCGGACCTAGGATTCGCGTGTCCTCGAGTTGTGACACGTATTCGCCGTGCCGCTTCAGAATCCATCGGTGGCCATGAATGTGAAATGTGTGGAAGGTATTCTCGTTCATCGCCCCCACACCGAATCGCATTTTTGTCTCTGCGCCCGCAATCAAGGTGGGAGCACTACCCAGGAATGTCCTTCCGTTGATCGCCATTCCCACGCTTTGGAGGCTGACGTTTCCGTCACGGACGATGGGAGTGGCCAGTTCGTGATAGAGCTGCAGATACTGGGCGGCTTCAGGTGGCTTTCGTAGTCTTTTCACATTCGGGTCGCGTTCGTCCAGGTAGGCGGCGTCACCTGCTGGAGAACTATCTGGCAGATAGGCTGCGAACGTTTCCGGATCGGTGTCGTAGTCGATGAAGATGTCCTCCTCATCTTCCCCGTCGTGAATGACAAGAAACCCGATCGCGCCCATACGCACGTTGTCGGCGTCGTGAATCGAGTGGTCGTGGTAAAGCCAGACGCCGGCGGTATTCCGGTTGCCGTGTGTCCGCCAACGGTAGGTGAACGTGCCGCCTGGTGGAACACGGTCACCCTGTTTGTACGCCCCCATGGTTCCCGCGCGATGCCAGAGTGCTCTGATGTCTGCATCGTTTTCGATCCGGTTGTCCGGATCAAACTCATCAGATCCCGCCGCGCTCGATGGATCATCCGGCGGGGAGAGCGGATAGGACCCGTCGTATTTGGTGGGAAACAGAATTCCATGCGGGTGCATCGAATGGCAACGATGCGAAAACGGTAGCGTCCTCTGGTCGTCGTTGCGAAAGTGAATGACGATGTCTTCGCCGACTCCGGACTCCCCGACCGAGCACTCAAGGGTCGGTCCGGGAATGGAGCCGTCCGTCATCGACGGATTCAGTTCATTCAAGTCCCATGGATTGACCTTCCGGTCATCCGGTTCTTCCCACGGGCCTCTGCCACCGCGCTCGGGTGGCTTGTAACGACGGTATTTTAGAACACGTTCGACGTATCGCGTATGGTATCCACCATGCATGCGATCGATCGCGTTGGGTACCATCTCCCAGCCGCGATCGTCGCGGCCTTCGATTTGAATCCAGTACTCGCGCGTCGGAGGTCTCATTACATTTCAGCCAGTCGAATGCGTTTGCGAAACAGTTCAATCCTTTATTCACCGGAGTCCGGTTCTTCAATCTCGTCAGGCAGGTCGATGATGTGTGGCACAGAACCCGTTTCGAGAATTGCGATGTGAGCATCAATCCAGCGTAGCCACTGCCACCATCCGAATTCAGGCGCGTCCATTTCGCCCCGTACGCAGAAGCTCCACATATGTCTGATGAATTCGGAGATGTTCAGCCCACTGCCCTCCCACAGAGAAGCGATCCCACGGTACTGATGAAGTGCCAGGAATTTGTAGTGAACCGGATTCATCGTCTGTTTCAGTCGCAGGTAATCTCTGATCAAAGACAGGTCCACCGGTCTGCCGAGGTCAGTCCGGAGCTCGATCCGGTAGGCGGCAATCGCAAAGTTCTGATGATCCATGTACGCATCCTGAAACGGCTTGTCGATGTCGTTGATGGTGATCGCCTTGCCGAAGGCGCTGGTGCTTTGTTCCGGGAAGAGAACGCCGTCACCGCCTTCATCATCCGGGCGCGCTGGATCAGGCCAGCGGCCGACGAGTGGCCTGAGAGTTGACTTGGCAGCCCGAAGTTTACGGCCGAGAGCTTCCAGCCGGTCGCGGCTGTGCTGCATCAGATAGTCGCGCCGTTCGAGCAAAGTTTTTTCCGGATCGAAGAAGGTGGCTTCCGGTTCCTCGACAAGTTCCCTCCACCACTGTTCGATGGCGTCCCACTCCTGGCGGACGTAGTCATGGGTCTCGCGAATAAATGATCGCGAATCATCATCCGCTACACGGTGTCTGCGTAAAACGTATTCAATATCATCGGAAAGGTCATAGGCCCATGCCGCAGCTATCGCGTGTCCGATCGACTGCCATTCTTCAGCCGTAAAATCCACTCGAAGATCCGTTGGCGGGGCCTGTCCTCCACCGCCACCTGAGCCTGCGCTTACGACAATAGTGCCCTCCATTTCCGGGTGAATGGTGCACTGATATCGGATTCCTTCCGCGTCGGTGGCTTCGTTGAACACTTGTGGAGCTGAGTTCTGGCCGGGAGTGAGGTCAACGGTGTTCGGAATGCCCGTCCCTATTCCCTTCGCGTTGTGCCTTCTCGAATCGTCGCGATTCAACCAGACAATACTGTCGCCTTGTTCAATCGCTATGGAGTCAGGTACAAACCTGCCGGGACGAATCTCTACGGTTACTGTGGCCACGGGTGATCCTCGGTGAAATTTGGCGGAAGCAAACGAGGTTGCTGATCAACATGCCCCGACCGAATCCGAATCGGAGGCTACCTCGTTTCTCGCAAGGTGGGGTTATAGACCGCCAGGACCATTCGTTTATCTCATTTCCATTCTGGAGATGTCGGGCCAATGCGCGTGGCCAATGAGCGTTTGCGTTTGCCAGCGCGTATTTGGCACAGGCCTTCAATGGAACGAGATCAGACCACTCGTCATCAGATCGTCTTTGTCCAGGGCGGCCTGATCAAATGTTCAAGCATGTGACGGTATCAACTCAGCTAAACAGGCAGGTCGGTAATCTGATCCGTCGACGTTATTTCCATCTCAACGATAGGCGGGAGTGAAGGGTTACCCTGGAATAGCTTCAGCGGTCCCGATGCATACGCGTAACTGCGGCGCGGATGCAGCAAGTCGCTGGACAGGTAGCGATTTTCAATGAGCCGGACAATCTCCTGACCGGAGTCTGACTCAAAGTTGCGGATGAACAGCTGAAACGGCTGTGACTGTGAGCCGATATTTGCTGACATGTGATTCGAGCCGATCCGTCGCAATGACCGGATCTCGGTAAATATCGTTGCCGATTCATTTGCCTCAGCCAGATTTGCCAGGGCCTGGTAGTCCAGGCGCGTATTGAGGATTGACGCCCCGTTTGCAAGACGCCGACGATAGTCCTGGATAACCTCGGCACGAAGAGTCCACCATGTCTTGAGCGACCCGTAGTTGTTGATTTCCGATCCGTTAACGCCGATCTGGTCCCAGATACCTGCATGGTTTGACTGGGCTTCCCGTTCGGCTTCAAGGTAGAGACTGTGCAGCGACTCAGACGCCGCGTACCCGTATTTTTCAAAGTACGGACTGAAGCCCGACCGGATCATATGTTCCTGGAAATCAACTCCGTCGAGCCGGTGTACGTAAACCAGCAGCCGGCCGAAGTTGCCTCGATGCTTTACAAGCGCGATGTCGAGAGGATCATCACTTGGGAACTCAAGGACTACTGAGGCCTGGCCGCTGAAGAAACTCTCGGCCTCTGCTTTTGCCGCGTGTCCATGCGGGGTAACTGGTTTGCTACCCCCGGCATTCGATTCTTCGGTGTCAAGCGAAAGTATGCGCAGCGACTCTTCAGCGGTAACTCCGTCGCCACTATCGATTTCAACCCGGATGGTGTCGCCATCAACGACCCGGACGAACGGAACTTCTATTGTGGTACCCATGGCTATCCTTTTTCAGGGAACGATCCGCAGGAAAGGAATGATTGCGCAGATCGAACCTTGCGCGATTCAACAAGCAGATCTTTGATTGCGATGGCGGCTACGGCTCATTGAATTGAAAGTGCCAGCCCCGTCAGAGAATTACTCGCAAAGTCCGGGCAGGAACCGTCAGGTGCCTTTCCACGCCGCAAATGCCCTTGTGAAATCGTTCCTGAGCGAGTTTTTGCCGGTCACGAAAAATTCCGGTTTTCGCTGAGGGGCTCACTCACAGATATCCATAAGTTCTGTGAGTGGCAGGGAGAGTGAATATCACGCGAACCAGTCACCCCGACGCTGCTTATTAAATCTGGAATACTCTCGGGTCGATTGGCAGAACAAAGCGCAAAAGTAGGTAGGAAAAGGAAGTCCCGGTTGTGTGAGGCCGGGACTTTTCTTTTTCACTGATGAAACCTGATCAAGCCCGGTGTCGCAAATGTCCACCTATAAATCCGTTCTTTTCGTCTGCTGGGGCAATGTATGCCGCTCTCCTTCAGCAGAACTCATGTTGAAAAATGAAATCAAGCGCAGCGGAGCGGATAACGTCAGGATCGAATCGGCTGGAGTCGGCGCTGACCATGACACGGCCCGGCCGTCATTTTCAATGTGGATTGCTGCACTTCTCAGAGGCCTCTGGCTGCGCCCGACCCCGCGTCTGTTCCGCCGGCAGGATTTTTCAAAATTTGATCTGATCGTTGCAATGGATCGCGAAGTCCGCGATTCGATCGGGATGCTCGCCCGGGAAGAAGTTTCAAACGTCAAGCTTCTAAGCGACTTTCTTCCGCTTGACTGGCCTCTCGATGTTCCTGATCCGATGAACCGGCCATTCGGAGAATGCAATCGAGTGCTCGATATGCTCGACAAGGGCTGTGGCGCTATCGGCGCACAGCTGATGCCCGGCTGATGGATGCAGGGGCAGGTGGATCACGAGTCCAATGTCGGCCTGAGGGTTGAT
>JBCCFB010000256.1:0-9274 GCA_039029995.1 Planctomycetota bacterium | reverse complement strand
CGGATGCTGAGAAATGCAATGGACGTTACCCCGGAAGAAGCTGACTGCGACCTCTTTCGCACACGGGTCGCCCCCTTCATGGCAGAGGCAGGCGGGAAACTACCTATTCGAGTCGAATTCGGCCAACACCGCATCCAACTGAAAAAGAAAACGAAACGCAACGGCCGCTTTGCCACGCTGGTCAGCCTGCCCGATGAAGAGATCCGCAACATTGCCGAAAGTGGGTCCAGCGGCAAACGGTTCATACGCTACCGCGTGTTTACTGATCACCCCGGGTCAGAACCGGTTGAAGGCCGAGTCCACCTGCTTTCAGACAACGGGATCAGCGTCATTTCGGACATCGACGACACCATCAAGGTGACATCTGTCGGCAACAAGCGGGAATTGCTGTGCAACACTTTTCTCCGCGAGTTCCAGAGCGTCTCTGGAATGCCGATGCTCTACAGCGACTGGAGCAATCAAGGCGTTGACTTTCACTATGTCTCGTCCAGTCCATGGCAATTGTATGAACCCCTTGCCGGCATGCAGCAGAAAGAGGGGTTTCCGGCCGGGACACTTCACCTGCGGAACTACCGAATCTCTGATCAACTGCTCAAGCGTATGCCCGTTTTCCGGCGCAGGGGCAAGGTCATCACGATCCGGAGGCTTTTTAAGCACCTCCCGCAAAGGAAGTTCATCCTGATCGGTGACTCAGGCGAAAAAGACCTTGAGATCTACCTCAAGGCGAGCCGACAACGTCCTTCACAGATCGCTGGTGTCTTTATCCGCGATCTGGAATGTAAACCGTTACCTGCTGAACGAATTCGCAAATTCAACCGTCGGCTGGACCTGGTCGACTGCAGGACGTTCCGTTCGGCGGAAGAACTCAGAGAGCTCGCTCGCCCATTGATCGAGGGGTCCTTACAGTCCGTTTGAGACGGTCAGGGCGGGTTTTTGCCGTAATTGTACCGGCGATTAGCACTTGAGCATGCGACGGTCATTCGCGATAATTCGAGGCTCTAAATGAAAACGGGACGCCTCCTCCGGCCACCAGGGACGGATGCGTGGCTCCACTAATTGCACACCAACAGCCCTTCAGGAGCGTTGCAGATGGCACGTTACACAGGACCAAAAGGTCGCGTAAACCGGCGACTACAAGCACTCATTTATGAATCCGGCGGCGCGAGCCGCGCACTTGAAAAGCGCGGCAATCAGCCTCCGGGGATGCACCTGCGATTCCGCCGACCGTCTACTTACGGTCAGGCTTTGATGGAAAAGCAGAAGATCAAGCACTACTACGGACTCGGTGAGCGTCAGCTCCGTCGTTACTTTGAAAAGGCTACACGCCAGAAAGGTAACACCGGTGAGAACCTGCTCATGATGTGTGAAAACCGGCTGGACAATGTTGTCCGTCGCGTCGGTCTCTCACGGACTCGTAGCCAGTCTCGTCAGGGCATCGTTCATGGTCACTTCCGCGTCAACGGCCGGAAAGTTGACAAGCCCTCGTACCAGCTTCGCCCCGGCGATGTGATTTCGATTCGCCCTCGAAACAATCTGCTTCTCCTTTACAAAGGAATCCGTGAAGCCGGAATTGATGGCGAGGGCTGTGAATGGGTCACACTGGACACAGAAACCCTGACGGCAACAGTTCAGGGAAAACCCGGGCCGACTGACATCAGTCTTCCCGTTGACGCTAACACGGTTGTCGAATTCCTCTCTCGCTAGGAAAACGAACCGTACAACAGAACACAGGAAACGGCGAGTCATTTTGGCTGGCCGTTTTTTTTGCAAAGCCGATCGCTGCCAATGACCGGGCAGCTCAAAAAGTTTTGCAATGAAACCGGATGACGAAATCGTCCTGCGCACAGTAACTCTGATCGCCGAACAGGCGCAAGTCGAAAAGGAAAAACATGCACAAGCAAGTTGTTGTAATTGGTGGAGGTCCAGGTGGATATGCAGCCGCGTTTCTGGCTGCTGATGAGGGAATGGATGTTGTCATGGTCGAGGCAGAGGGACGCCTCGGCGGAACGTGCCTCTTGCGTGGCTGTATCCCGTCCAAAGCGCTTCTGCACGTAGCGCGGGTGATTTCCGAGGTCGAAGAACTCAACCATGACTGGGGAGTCACTTTTGGTTCTGCTGATGTCGAAATCGACAAGCTCCGCGCCCGCAAAGAAACGGTGATCGACACCTTGTCCGGTGGTCTCGGCAAACTTGCCAAAGCCAGAAAAGTGCCGGTCATCAACGCCTACGCCCGCTTTGACGGTCCGAACACCCTCGTATTCGAAAACGGCGATGACACCGTTCCAGAGGGCGGAAAACTGACCTTCGATTACGCGATCATCGCTACGGGAAGCGTTCCTGCAATGCCCGGCGTTTTCAACATCGGCAGCGACCGGGTGATGGATTCCACGGGAGCGCTCAACCTTGCTGACGTGCCGGAATCACTGCTCGTCATTGGAGGCGGATACATCGGTCTGGAAATGGGCACCGTCTACGCCAACCTTGGTACCAAAGTAAGCGTAGTCGAGCTTCAAGGCGGACTGCTGATGGGAGCCGATCGCGATCTTGTCAGACCGCTCGAAAGACGACTGAAGAAACTATTCGAGGATCGAATTTTCCTGAACACAAAAGTAGGTGGTCTCGCACTCAAAGGTGATCAGGTTGAAGTCGCCTATGAAGGACCGGACAAGTTCGGTACCGAACTCTATGACCGTGTCCTGGTTTCGGTCGGACGCTGGCCACGCACAAAAGACATTGGCCTCGAAACCACCTCCATCAAAACCGACCAGCGCGGATTCATCCAGCATGATTCGCACCTGCGTACTTCCGAGCCGCATATTTTCGTTATTGGGGATGCAGCCGGCGAACCAATGCTTGCCCACAAGGCCAACCACGAAGGGCGACACGCGGTTGAAGTTATCCTGGGACATGCCGGCGAATTTGACCGGCGATCTATTCCAGCGGTCGTCTTCACCGATCCCGAAATTGCCTGGACAGGGCTGACCGTTGAAGAAGCAAAACGAGACGGCATCGAACATCAGGTTGCCGCCTACCCATGGGCAGCCAGTGGCCGCGCTCAGGCGCTTGGCCGCACTGAAGGGATGACCAAGTGGATTATTGATCCGGCAAGCGAACGCATACTCGGTTGCGGAATCGTCGGCCCGGGCGCGGGTGAACTGATCGCTGAAGCAGCACTGGCAATCGAAATGGGCTGTTCGGTCCGTGACGTCGCAGAAACAGTTCACGCCCATCCGACGCTCAGCGAAACCATGATGAACGCGGCTGAAGTCTTTTACGGGACGGCAACGGAAATCTACAAACCACGCCGGAAAGCCAAAGCTTAGTCCTGCCGGTGCGGGGAAAGTCATTACGCACACATTCCGGGTCGGGAAATCCTTAGCGCGGAACAATCAACGCGGAACAGCCATGGAACAACTATTCAAACGTGAATTGCGCTCGCCGCGGGAAATCCGGAAAATGCGGGCTGCCGGATTAATCGTCTGGCAGGCGCATCAGGCTGCCGCGAGGATTGCAAAACCCGGTGTCACGACAGCAGAGCTGAATCAGGTTTATCGTGACACGTTCGCCGGATACGGGGCGACACCGCTTTTTCTGAACTACGGCGAACCTCCGTTTCCGGCTGAGACCTGCATTTCTGTTAACGACGAAATTG
This sequence comes from Planctomycetota bacterium, assembly GCA_039029995.1. GTDB lineage: Bacteria > Planctomycetota > Planctomycetia > Pirellulales > Pirellulaceae > Mariniblastus. Next base: position 5,622 of record JBCCFB010000256.1, on the reverse strand, counting down.
TTCACGGAATCCCGGGCCCGCGCGAACTGGAAGAAGGCGACGTAGTCAGTCTCGATACAGGTTGCCGGCTATCCGGGTGGTGCGGCGATGCAGCAGTCACCCTGCCGATCGGTGATATTTCAGCTGAAAAGAAGAAGCTTCTGAAAATAACAAGTCAGTCGCTCAACGTGGCTTTCGACGCCATGCAGCCGGGTGTCATGTGGAGCGAAGTCGCCAGACAGATTCAGGCGTTTGTTGAGAAGGCCGGCTTCTCTGTGGTCGAAGAACTGGTTGGACATGGCATCGGGAAGAATCTCCATGAGCCACCACAGGCACCGAACTATTTCAGTCAGGCCATGATCGAAGAGGACGCTGATTTCGACCTCAAGCCGGGAGTGGTCCTTGCCATCGAACCGATGGTCAACGTCGGCGTCAAGGAAATTGTCTACCTGGAGGATGAGTGGACGGTTGTCACCGAAGACGGCAAGCCCAGCGCGCACTTTGAACACACTATTGCGATCGCCAAAGACGGCCCGAAACGGTTAACCGGGCCGCCTTCAGATGAAGAACTGGAATTGTTGCCGGAGTGGCTGCATAACAAGAGCGAGTGGGTTATCTGGTAACCCTCAGCGGGCAATCAGGACAGATAGTACCGCCGGAAACCAATCACTCGATCCGCTTGATGATGTGATAGCCGAAGGGGCTCGACTCGGCATCGTATTCCGCGACGCCAACGCCATCGACTTCCAGAGTAAATCCGACGTCTCCGAATCCCGCGACCATTTCGTTCCTCTTGAAGATCCACTGCGAAGGATCACCTCCTGCGCGTGAACCTTGCTCACCGTGATTCACCATCTTGTAAATCCCGGGGTGCGAGTCGTCGGTGTGCTCGCGAACGAGTTCATCGAAATCAGCTCCGTCGGCCAGTTTCTGTTTGATCTCGTCGACCAGTTTCAGCGCCTCTTCCGGCGACCGCGTAATGCTCTTTCCGGGCACAGACCCCGCAAAACCGATCAGAATGTGCTGAATTGTAATTGCCCCGGGTTCCTCCATCTCATCACCTCCTTCGGTTGAGTCTTCGTCGCTGTCTTCAATCCGTTCAATCCTGCCGAACAGATGGCCGCCAACAGAATCATGCTGCCAGGTACCGGCATACTTGTTGTTTCTAATCAGGACCCGCGCGTCGAAAGTGCCGAGCCCGGGAATGGAAATCTGATCGACCGTAATTACGGGCGTGCCGTCCGCCCATTTGATTTCGATAGGTGGCAGAATCATTTCAATGTCGTTGTCGCCGTACTTGATCCGAACGGTCAGCAGCCAGTAGTCCCCGTCAGGAGTCTTTTCGGCTTTCTTGATCGTGTATTCCTCGGCCGTGGGAGCATCTTCCTCCATTCCTGTGACGGTAAACTGCCCGATGAATTTGACTCCGGTCAAATATCGCTCAAGCTTTTCGATCAATTCCTGTTGCTCGTCCCCCGCATCGGATCCCGCATCCGCGTTTTCAGCCTCTGCAGAGGCCGATTCCCGGGCGGCACTTCCTTCCTGACAAAACGCGATCAACGGATAGCAGCAGGGAATGCAGGCAATTGCCAACAGCAACGTAATGGACTTTTTCATTTCAGCCTCTTCAGAAGAAAATACAGCACGACGAACGTGTCACATGCCCGTTTCCATCCGGGGAATCCAATCAGATTCATGCTGGTTCAGTATCCGCAATCCTTGCTTCGGAGACAACGTGCCAGTGCCTCCCGCGCTACCACCGGCCGGAACTCCGGCAGTCCATACCGGACAATTACGGCCATGGTTAAACCGGGAACAAAACGAACTAATGTCTCCATCAAGCGCGGCTGCCCCCGGAACGTTGAAGGGAATTCTTGAAAACACCGCGATTTGCCGGACAGGAGATGGTGTTGTCAAAAAAGTCGAACGTCCGTAAGCTACGCAAGATGGCGGACACGTATCCGCATTCACATTGTCTGTCCGCGCAAAGGAGTCTGCGTGTTCGTCGCCGCAACCACTGACTGCTACCGGCATTTGTCGTTTGACGATGCCGTCGCCAAAATCGCCCATCTCGAATTCGCAAATATTGAAGTATGCATTCGGGAAGACGGCTCGCATTTCACACCTACAGAAGTCCACAACAATCTCGACGCCGCTGTTGATCGTTGTTTGACGACGCAACGGTTGAACGTCATCGGTTACGGGATTCAGATCACGCAACAGGGTGAAGAATACTTTGACGTCTTCCGCTCAATCTGCCAGCTCGCCAAAGCCACAAAAGTCGTAACGATCACGGTCGAACCCGGTGAACATGGAACGCCGTTCAACGAAGAAGTGGAGCGTTACAAACAACTGGTGGCGATTGCGGAACAACACGGTGTTCGCGTAGGGATGCGGACAAAAACCGGACACCTTTCTGATGATCCGGACACGGTATCTGTCATTTGCGGCCACGTGAAAGGACTTGCGCTTTCCCTGGACCCGAGTCATTACCTTTTCGAGAACGAAAACCCGCGCAGCTATGACAAGCTAACCGGCTACGTTCACCAGGTCTATCTGCGCGACTCGTCAAAGGACGAACTTCAGGTCCGGATCGGCCAGGGCGTCATCGAGTACGGCAAATTGATAAACCTGCTTCGAAAAGAAAATTACGAACGCGCACTGTCGGTTGATATCGCCCCGATGAATGACGTTGACCACGATGGCGAGATGCGGAAGCTGCGCCTCCTGCTGGAAAGCCTGCTGATCGTCTAGCTCGACTGACACATCCGGGGCGGGCGGATCGGATGCGGAGCGGATATCTCGACGATCAGTCTACGTATTGACGTATCCCGCCGGGCGCCACAACCATGTCAGGATCGTCCCGGAATCCGGGTGGCGGATCCAAATAGTAGCGCTCATCGTAGTTCAGGTTGAACGTTGCGTTTGCGGCACTGAAGTCTGCTGCGAGCACAACGCCGTCCACAGTGACTGATCCGCCGACAACCAGTTTGCCTCCGATGTATACGATTCCGCGCATTTTCGAAGGATACGAATCAGACTGATCAGTGTCTGTTAGCCGGCTGAAGGGAGAGCCGGTCGGATTCAGGTTTGTTCTAATCGCTGACTCCTCCAGTGAGTCAGCAGCCAGATCAAAGCTGAGACTGTCCGCGGCCACGATCACCGGATAACTCCTGCCCGCGCTTTCCATTGAGACAGAACCTGTTATCGAAGCATTGGCACTGTTTTCAAGAACCAGCGTGCCGTTCAGCCGCGAATCGGTAATGATGACCTGGTTGCCGGCGCAATCGAGTATGTAGACTCCAGCGTCGTCTCCCGGGGCGACACCGAACGGATTGGACTGTGGAGTCAGTAACTGGTTCCTCAATACGTAAGCCTGATCGGGATAGGTCCGATCAAACAGATCGGGATCATAGACCTGGTACTCAATCGCACTTGCGGCTTCGGTATCGTGAGTCATCGTGACCATCCAATGGACACTGGTTATATCCCCTGTCCACGCAGGGGAAACATCTCCGGTGACCCGTGTCCACTCATCACTTTTGCATTCCACTGACGGCGACGAAAAGAACTGGACGCCGCTTCCGGTGCTCTCTACTCGCAGATGAACAAAGCCCTTGCAGTCGTCCCGGTTCAGATTCTTCACCCACGCCTCCAGCCGGTATTGATCGCCCGAGTAGATCAATGACGTAACATCCTGAGCAATACCTGTATCGTCACCTGTTCTTTTCGTGACATAGGCTGACACGACCCCTTCTGCCAACTGGCATCCCATGGCTGTCCATCCTGTCAGATTCGAAAACACGCTGTTTGTGATGCGGTCATCGTCGTGATCGGATAGATACAAACTGGCCAGATTGATCCTTGTTGCACCTGAAGAATACGCTGACACAACCGAGCTGCTTGACGGCATGCTTCTTGGCCACGTACCCGTCGAACCGGTTTTCCCTTGAAAGGTACTTGAATCATCGGATACCGGCGTGAGACTGGATGACGTGTTGTGTGAAACGGTCGAACTTGAACGGATATCCACGAGATTGTCCGCTGAAATCTCGCCGCTTCCGGCAAGCGTTGTCTGATCCAACTGGATATCTGCAGCACTGTGCAAAGCACTTTGCATGGAGTCGTAGCCGGTTACTTCGGGCTCCAGCCGTATCCGCAACTTCTGGACCGTATCACCTTCCAAACCCGAAGCGATCAAAACAACAGGGTCAAATGCGGAATCAGTCAGATCGCCGTCAACCGGGTCCACCAGCGCAAGGCTGAATCGTGAATCAGCGCTGAAGACTGTGGTATCCCAGTCGAGGTTTCGCCAGCTGGAACGGTTTTCGCGAATCTTGTACAGCGCCAGATCCAGTCCTGCCTGAGCGTTGTAAATGGCCTGCTGCCGGTCAAGCGAATCCCTCAGGCTGTTTCGTTCAACTCGTATTGAAAGAATACCTGCCATCGCGAAAGTGGCGATCAGCAGTGATGCGCCGAGCACGATGATGTACGCTGTACCGCGACGGCGAAAACGTTTTGCTCCGCGTCGTTTCCGGGGTCTCGTATTGTTCGTCAATAAAAGTTTCATGATTCAATCAGTCGATCGTCGGCGCACTCCGCCAATGGCTTGTTCGTGTCGTCATGAATGAAGCGAGATCTTTGCCGAACCGCGCTACGGTGACTTCGATTCTATGCACACCGGTATCCGCCGGTTTGGTCTGGCTGAAATCATCAGGATCCACGTATTCAACAACAACTCTTCGAGTCCAGCCTTCTCCCAGCGTCAACAACGTGCCGTCTTTTCTTTGCGGCGACCGGCTTCCATCTGAATTCCACTGGTTGTAGTCATCGATACTGTCAAACGACGAACGGTTGGAAACCGAGCTGGAAACGGGAGGAACTCCTGACGAACTGTAGTCCTGTGCAAGAATCTCAGACATCAGATCACGAGCCAGTAGATCAGCGTGAGACATATCAGCGGTATCCATCTGACTGTCATGAATCGTCCGGATCCCCTGTAGCGCGAAAACTGCGACCCCCCCCAGGATGGCAGCAGAGACTACGATCTCGACCATGCTCAAACCTGTACGATTCGCTCTGGCAACACGTTCTCTTCCCCGGAACCTAATCACCCGCCACCTCCGGAGAATTCCAGAATGTCGTAGTGGATTCGACGGCGACCTGAGCGTCACGACCAACCTGAAGGCTGATGGTGAAGTCGGTCAGCGACTGGCGTTGTGAAAGTGTTCCGTCATGAGTGCCGATGGCATAGAACCTGAGATCATCCGAGTCGTTGGTACTGCGCCAGCTCAAGCCGGCATTAAGAGACTGCAGCCAGTGGGTATTGGCAGTCATACTGGATCCATCAGATTCAATCTGGATTTCCATCGCGTTGTCAGTACCGCTGACCGGCGTGAAGAGAACGCAAAGTCCCTCAGAACTGGTCAGCCCTTGAACGTCCCAGAACTCGACGTCCTTCCATGTAAACACTTCATCCAGCTCTGATTCATACAAAGTCACTTCTTCAAGAGCCTCGCCATCCGGGCGACCGAATGCGTCAGCGTTGAATACTCCGATTTTAACCTGTCCATCGAGGACGCCGGACGAACGTGCCATGAACCGGAAGCGACCGAGGCTCCAGGTCGTTGCTCCCGCTCCCGG
>JBCCFB010000255.1:0-9337 GCA_039029995.1 Planctomycetota bacterium | reverse complement strand
GCGTGATGACGATTCCTGCATCGTCAGGGATCGACCATTGACCGGCATACTGATCCACGACGATAGAGTCGTAGGGGCAATCGTTCATCCAGCTGGTATACAACCGGCTCTTATCTGCAAATCGGCAGAGTATGTAGGCTTTGAGTTTTGACAATGCTCGGGTTCCTGTCCGAAAGCGGAGTCTCGCTTTGAACCCGCATTGTACGCCTAAACCACCCGTTCGTGATCGGGGGCAATCTTAGGCAGGCAAATCCAACTTCACTAGGCAGGACGGGTACTTCTTGACCTGAGTTGAATCACGCGGAGCCGCAAAGCCGCAGAGAGTTGTTTATTGAAGCCGGAATGCTCATTGAACGAAGTTCCGGATGACCGGGCCGGGCCGCGGACGTCAGCAGAGCATGATGACTCTGCGTCTCTGCGTGAGACCCGGATAAAATTGCCAGAGTATCGGATCAGTGCCATTGCAGCTCGCCGACATGCGGCGAGTTGATGTCGATCGTGGCACCTTCTTTGTTAGGGTTGGCAAAGGCATTTTCGCCGCGAAGATGCGTCAGGCATTCTCTCATGTCCATCGCGCTGTACATGGAATCACGCAAGCGGTTCTTGTAGACCTTCCACTGGTTCCTTTCCTGCAGCGAGAATTCGATCTTGCGCTCGTAGGGGACTTTCTGGCCGACGAGCATCGAAAGGTAGCCTTCGAGATCGAAGAAATCGCGCTTCAGGTCAGCACCGATCAGCGACATATCGGGGCCGGTGACGCGGTAGTAGTCCACGATCTTTTCGGTGCGGCCAAGCGGAGTCTCCTCCTGAGCCGCATTCCAGAACGGCGTATCCAGGCGATCGTTGAATTTGTAATGCAGAGCAAGGAAGTCACGGATGATCTCCCAGTTTTCAAACTGGATGCGGCTGTACGCTTCTGCTTGAACAGGATGAATGTGTCCTTCGTTGGCCGCCAGTGCGCGGACAATGTTGACCGCTGAGTCGCAGATCATACCAATGGCAGTCGCTTCCAGTGGTTCAACAAAACCTGCTGAGTTTCCGACGGCGATAACGTTCTTGTGCCAGGTTTTCCTCCTGACCCCCGGGCGGAACTTGATGCATTTCGTCATTTCGACATGCGGATTCTTGCGTCGGAATTCTGCATCGGCATCCTCGTCCGAAATGTACTTTGAGCAGAAGACGTAGCCGCGATTTACAACTTCGTCGTGCTCGATACGCCAGCTCCATCCGGCATCCATCGTTTCGGCAGTGGTATAGGGATGGATGACGTCCTCTTCATTGCGTTCCCAGCCGCCGAAGATGGCTGAATCGCAATACAATTCGTTGCTGAAATCAACGAACTCAACATCCAGTGCTTTCCCGATCAACTCCGAACGGAACCCGGATGCGTCGATGAACAGATCACCTTCTACGCGATTTCCGGATTCAAGGAGTAGTGCCTTGATACCCGATTCGTCCTGCTCAACTCCGTTGACGAGATCATCGATCTTCTCGATGCCCCACTCGTCGGAAATGGACTCAAGGAATCCTACAAAGCGGCGATTCTCAAGGTGGTAGGCATGGTTGGGCAGAATCTGTGGCTGTCCGTTGGGAAGTCGCAGGCATGCTTTGTCAAAAGTCATCAGTGCCGAAGCGATATCCGCATAATCACATTCCTCATCGCAGAAATATCCACGAAGGATGTTCGTTTTTTCCAGCGGTTGCGAAAGCTGCGGCGCGAACGTGTAGTTGAAAAAAGGTCTGCTACCCCAGAGGTAGTGGATGCCAAGTTTCAACGTCGGACGTACGTCACGATGAAACCGCGCAGGATCCAGGCCCAGGAATCTGTGCAGAAAATTAACAACCGACCAGATGGTTCCCTCGCCGACTCCGATGACGCCCATTTTGGTTGAACGAACAACCACCAGAGGGGTATCAGGCAGGTGCTTCTTGATCGCAAGGGCAACCAGAAATCCCGCGCTGCCGCCGCCGAGGACGACAACGCGATTGACTTTGCGGCTGGACGAACCGTTCAAAACGGGAGCACCGTTCGTGTTCGGCGAATTTGAATCCATGACTTTCTTTCCCGTCCCGATTACCGAAGACGATTATCAGCTGGTCGGCGTGCCCTTCTGGCGATAAAGCGTTCCGTCAATTACAGACCGCATCGCATCCGGATTCGGCAACCGGTCGGTGCCAAGGAATTCTGCGATCAGCGGAAGCACTGAATCGGGATCCTCGACCAGAGTCGGATAGTCAACTTCGATGAACTCAACACGTTCATTCTGCTGCATCCACTTGAGGGCCTGGTCACGGTGACGAACCAGCGCCTGTGCCGTCTCGTCCTCGGACTTCTGCGAGCCCTCGGTCCCGAGTCGGTCGATCATCTTCGCCTGTGAGGCGATCACCTGCTCGATCGGGCGAGTCATGAAGATGATCTTGTACTGGTGCCGGTAAGGCATGTTGCCAAGCAGCATTGAGATGACTTTGATCGCCTTTTCGTCGAGTCCTTCCTCATCGAGGATGTTCGGCTTGCTGACAATCTTCTTGATGTCTTCCCACTCGTAGTAGCCTTTCGGATTGTCAACGTCGGCTTCACGCTCTCCATCGGTTTTTGGTGGGAGTCCGCCCGCGTCGAGCATCTGCATCATCATCGAGGTGCCGCTACGAGGCAGTCCTGAGACCAGCACGTATTCTCTACCCGATGGTTTACGTGGATCCGGACGATCAGGCCGTTCCTCAAGCAGGATGCGTTCACGTTCTTCTGTGTTCGGGAAGTCCGGCATGTCTTTGAGTTCGTCACGCCGCTCATTGGTGCTTGTTTTGCGGGTGCCGAGTTTTGCCATGAATTCGCGAACTTTTCTCGCGTGGAAGTCAGCCATCTCCTTGTTCTCAAGCTGGCTGCGATAGATCGTCGCCAGCCAGCGATGGGCTTTCACAAAACCCGGCGAGAATTGAAGTGCCGTGTTAAGTGCCTCAACTGCCCGTTCCGGTTCGCCGGAACGAGCCATGGCGATACCGATATTCAGGTGGGCGTGCGGCAGGCGGTGAACGAGACTGACCGCCGCCAGTCCGGCATCGACCGTTTCCTGATTCTTGCCCTGCTTACAGAAGACATTCGACAGACCTTGAAGACCTTCTGCATTCTCGGGATGCATTTCGATCGCCTTCTTGTACGTGCGTTCTGCATCGGGCCAGCGACGCATTTTCGCATAGAGCCGGGCGATCCGGTTCATAATCAAAGGCTGCTTTTTGTTCTGCTCTTCGATTGTGTCCAGAACGTCGAACACCTCCTGCGAATCGTTTCCGAGTTCCAGCTGGCATTCGCACCAGACCAATCGAACCAGGTATAGCTTGGTCGTCTTGATATCAAACGCAGCATCGATCACGCGCAACGCCTGACGCAGATAGCCGGTCATCTGGTAGCACTGCGCCAGCTGCTGGATGAATCGTGTCTCCCACGGGGAACACTCGGCAATGTCCTCGATCAATTCGAGCGCTTCGTCGTTCAGTCCTGCAAACATGTAGGCACGAGCGAGGTTGTACTTGCACTCGATCTCAGCGTTGAAGAACTGTTTTTCCTTGTCAGCTCCGGGATCATCGACGTAGCCGAGGGCAACGAACTGGTTCATCAGTTCCTCTGCCTCATCCGGCGGTAGAGGTTTTTCCTCTTCATGCATGCCGGAGTCACCTTCAACATCTTCCCAGCTATCAATCATCTTGATCTCAGGCGGATCGATGAACGCTTCCAGAAGCGGGCGTCCGTCCATATCGCGCGCGATCGGAAGATCGAGAGCTGCGAGCATCGTCGGAGTGATATCGATCAGGCTGGCACCGTAGATCCGCTCATCCTTCTTGATGTTCGGGCCTTTCATCATGATAGCGCCGTAGCGTCGATGCCAGATCGCCGGTCCTGCCGGTTCCTTCGGCTGACCCTTCGGACGCTGCTCTTTGGACTGGAATCCATGGTCAGAGCAGAGAATGACGGTTGTGTTCTCGTCGGTGTACTGCAGCAGGCGTTCGAGCATCATGTCGCTGAAGCGGTAGGCCCCGGTGACGACATCCTTGAATATCTCGAAATCCTCCTGCGGGACGTGAGGCAGTTTCGGAGGATGATACGGCATGAACGCATGGCAGAAGTGGTCGATGCACGTGTAGTAGATGGCCATGAAGTCCCAGTCTTCCATCTCCATGACGGCCGTCGCGACTGAGTGCGTGGTCAAGGTTTCAGCCAGCGTTGTTGCAAACGTCTGCAGCCGGGAGTCCTCGTCCTGATTGACGCGGGCGGCCTCCGGAATGAACGCACAGATCTGCTCTTCGGTCAGCTCCTGAGGCAGGACCTTGAACTTGCCGTACTCTTTGGCCTTGTCGGCTGGGTGGATACAGCCTTCGGGAACAATCGGTCCGTCTTTGCCGAACTTCACTCCATTGTAGATGTTGGAGACGATGCAGCCGTTGATCTTTTCCGCCGGGTGGCTCGCCCACCAGTTAATGACGTTACTGCGGTAACCTTCCTGGTTGAGGATGTTCCAGATCGCCTTGCACTTTCTTGAGTAGCTACTGAACGGGCGTGCGCCGCCATTGTGGCGATCAGGTTCAGTAAATCCGTGAATGCCATGCTTAAACGGATACTTCCCGGTCGCAGCGGAGTTCCAGAGCATGGGCGACAGTACCGGCTGAAGTGTCGCCAGGTTGCCCATGACGCCCTCGTCAATGAACTTCTCGATGTTCGGCAGCAGGCCCGCTTCCAGCATTGGCGTCATGTGTTCCCAGTCAGCGGCGTCCCAGCCGATCAGAAGCAGTTTTTTCTTGCCTGGTTTTTTCTCTTCAGAGCTCATGTTTTCTTTTCAACCTGTGAGTTCGATGGTTTCCCGCAGAGCGTAAGTCGGGCACGGGACTAATTGGCGTCGCTGCGGAAGGTGCGTACAGAATCCGCTTGAGAGGAGGTAATAGATCCTAATCGGCCGGTTCGCTGTCTATCGGTCCATCGAGATACAGTTCGTGACTTGAGTCGTGACTGCCGGCTCTACTGATTTATCGCAAACGACCGGTGCTTTGTGCAACTCCCCGTGCGATTTCCGTCTGGGCGGGCTCTCACCGGGAACTTTACTGATGAGAGGGTTTGACGGCCGGAGGATTCCTGACAAAACAAAAAAGCCGCCCGTGTTGACGAGCGGCTTTTATTGTTTTTCGCGTCAGGCGACTTATGCAGCCTGTGCACGACGACGACGCCATGCAACCAGACCAGCAGCTCCCATGGCCAGGAGACCGAGTGAACCCGGTTCTGGAATCATGGTTTCGCCAACGAACAGTGACTGACCAGGATCAGCAAATGCGATCGCGTTCAGTGTGAAGATGTTAGCAGGAGCGCCAGAATCGAGAGTCAGTTGACCCCAGCCGTACTGAGTGCCGTTGCCGACATCAAAACGGAAAGCGAAGTAACCGTCTGTATCAACCCACTGGCTTTGCGAGTATCCACCGCCCCAAGCCATGTCACCGCGGTTACCAGCGGAAACGAAGCCCAGAGTCGAGATGTTCTGACCGTAAGCCAGGTTCGACGGATAAGCGTAAGGACCTGCAGTAGCACCAACGAAAGAAACTGCGAAAGAGCCAGGTGCTGCCGAAGACAGACTTCCCTGAAGAGTCAGGATACCTTGGCCAGCGCCAGTTTCGCTGTATGCGTGAAGGAATACGAGCTGTGCTGCGGGGTTACCGAAGCTTGCTGCGTATGCCAGACCGAAGTAGCCATCGCCAGGAGCGCTGTCGAGAAGCTGAACATTCGGCTCGCTGAGGAAGATATCTGCTTCCGCAGCGCTGTGAGAACCCAGAGCAGCAGCAGCACCTGCAGCTGCGTAGGCGGCCCAGCGCTTGTTGTTAACGCTTGCCTTTTCACGACTGTGTCTCATAAGTAGTTCCTTCAAAGGAGGTAGGTAACTCTGGAACGAATTCAATTCCGAACCTCCAGATTAATAAGCCCGGCAACATTGTCAATTAACGCAAGGTCAGTCCTGCGTTTTTTTCACTGACACTTGCGTATTTGCGGTCAGGGGAAGCCAGCGGCCCAAGGGGGCGTAAGTCTCCGCAGAATGCTGCTAAAGGGGCAAAGCGCGGAAATGGTCGGAGAGCGGCAGCCAAAATCAGCTCAAAACAACAATTTGCCTAATTCCTGCAAAAAGACCACCTGGAAATATTCACACAACCGACATAACCGCAACGGGGACGTTTCGTCAGCAAACCCACTAATCGCGGAAAGCGCAGAAGCTTACGGGAGCCGGAAGACCGTAACGCGATGGTGTACGCGGAGCAGTTGAGAAGGATGCAGGACGGGGCAGTTGGAATTATGTCAGCTGGGAATATTGCAGCAGGGAACATGGCTGCAGGGGAACGTTGCGGCGCTGGAGAAAATCGCCGCGCGAGAAACCAAAACGAATTGTATTGAGCGACGCTTTGGAAGGAATGCACTGAGTGAACAACGCAGAGTGAACAACGCAAAGTGAACAACGCAAAGTGAACAATGCAAAGTGAACAATGCGGAGTGAACAATGCGGAGTGAACAATGCGGAGTTTTAGAGGCGATCAAAAGCGGGCGATCAGGAATGATTGCGTAAGGATTGATTGTGATCGTCTGGCAGTTCAAGAGACTCCGGCAAAGACCCCAGCCATGTGTGATCCTTCTCGTAGCCCGCAAGCAACAATGCATCACCTGCAACCTCGACGAAGAGTTCACCATCACGTCGAGTAAAGTAGTTTTTCCAGTCTCCGACAATTCCTTTGCGCGCTTTGTCCGTTGGTTTGTCGCTGGAACCGCTGGCTCGTCCGGTTGTCTTCTCAAACGTAACTGCATCAGCACACGCCGTAGCGATATCCGCGCTGGACTCTACTCCGACAGCGGCAAAAATCTTCTGTAGCTCTGACGGCTGATCAGTCTGCATCGCTTCGTAGCTGACGAAGACGGAGTTCTCACTGGCGGTCGAATGAACGTCAATTGTCTCCCGCCAGTTTTCCGCCCACTTGCGGATTACCTCGTCATCAAAAAAGCGGGTGAGCTGAAAGCCCTGTTCGCGGTCGACAAAATACCGGAACCGGTCGGTTCCCTGCGCATCTTTGAGAAGCCAGTCAAATGTACCGCTGGTGAGAACGTCCCGACCGTCGCGGGCAAGGTGAATGACGCTCGAGTCCGGGAAGAATTTCCGGATTTGCTCGCAGACCAGCGCTGCTGTTCCGGGATAGGGAGTGATCTTGTCGAGCACGATATTCGCACCCGATTTGCGACGGGCGAAATTCACAATGAAATTAACGAAGGCTTTTTGAAACACATCGACGAATTGCCCGTGATTCATGCCCAGCGGCTCGTAGAAATAGTGCATTGCAAATGCGCGGGCGTAGCTGTCGAGCGTGATTCGCGGAGCGGTGGAGCCGTCATTGTTACGCCAGATTTCCGCGAAGTTTCCGAACAGCCGGTGTTCCGTTGCGAAGACCTCGGGGTGACCGTTCAATGCTCTGGTCAGCCATGTTGATCCGCTCCGCGGAGCGCTGATCACGAAGTGGATTGGAATTTGGCTCATGTGATTCTGCTGCCGGAGCAGCGCCGTTGAATTGACCGCCTTGTCATCGCCGCAGATGCCGTGGCCACAGACGTCATCGCCACAGATACTGCCGGGGTCTTATCTTTTCCAGGTATGGTTCAGTTTGAGCATTCCGTTGATCCCCATCCCATCGGAATTCATGGCCGGACCGTTCACACGGAAGTTGCCGCAGCCCTGCATCCGGTCGTGAAAATCGTAGATGTCTTCGCCGAAAATTGAAACGTTGAAATAGTAGGCCCCGATCATCAGCGGCAGTTGGTCGAATTCAACGGTGATTTCATTGCCTTCGGGAGTCAGATCGACCCAGAAGTCACGATAAGCCGACGATGCGCCGAATATCTTTCCGTGCACGGGGGAAAGCAATGCGAATACGATGCGGCTGCGCATACGTCTGGTACAGGCGGTTCGGATCCGCAGCTTCAGCCTGTCACCTGTCTGGAAGTCTTTGGCTGGCTGGTCATTTGCATCAAGCACTTCAACACTATCGACCCATGCCGGGCGCTCTTCGCCGGGTTTCCGGTTTTTCTCTTTGCGCTCTTCGGCCTGTGTTGTCATCAGTTCCTGATAGACACCAGTACCTGTTTCCAGATCACCGTCAAAAACAATCTTGCCCTTGGAAAAAACGACGGACCGCGTTGCCACGCGATTGAGCATTCCCAGGGCGTGGGTGACCAGAATGATGGAGACCCCTTCGTCAATCAGCTTGCGAAGATGGGCATAGCATTTCAGCCTGAATCCAACGTCACCGACCGCGAGGACTTCGTCCATGATCAGCAATTGCGGCTTTAGATTTGCCGCGATCGAGAAACCGAGCCGAACACGCATCCCGCTGCTGTAGGTCTTGATCGGATCATTGATGACATGCCCGAGTTCAGCGAACTCCACAATTTCGTCGAATACGCGGTCAACCCGGTTCTTGCTGATGCCAAGTACTGAGGCGTTGATATAGATGTTCTCACGCCCTGACAGAATCGGGTTGAATCCTGCTCCCAGCTCAATCAGAGCCCCCGTTTTTCCGCGAATGGTAATGTCGCCGGAGTCAGGTTTGATGAGGCCGTTGACCATCTTCAGCATGGTGCTCTTGCCGGCCCCGTTGGGGCCGATCATCGCGACACACTCACCTTTGCGGATTTGAAAACTTGCGTCTCTGACCGCAAAAAACTCGCCGTTGCGAAGGTCTTCGTGTGTTCGATCCCGGCCCAGACCGATCATCTGTCGGGCTAGATCCTGAATCCCGTATTTCATGGATCGTTTCAGGTTCCGGCAATAGATCTTCCAGACGTGGTTTACGTCGAGAATGAGATCCGGATCGACTGAAGATCGGGAACGGCTGTTGTCCATATCAGGCAGCCATCCTTTCAATCAGTACCGGAAGTGAAACGCGGTAGTAAATGACTGCGATCAGGAATAGCGGAACCGAAAGGGCTGCAAAAATCAGCCCGATCATCATGTGCTCGCTGGCTGTACCGACAAGTAGAAGATCGCGTGCAAAGATCAGTAGCGGAGCGGCCGGGTTAACCCAGTTCAGCAGGTTGCCAGGCCATGTGTTCAGAGGGACATAGATGATAGGAGTCAGGATCATCCAGAAAGGAGTCGCCATCGTGATAAACCGGCCGACGTCTTTGTAAAGGGAATCGATCGGCATCAGGAACATCCCCAGCGCGCTGCCCAGGAGAACCAGGCAGATCATCACAAAGGGAGCGAGCAGCATTCCACTTTGCCAGGAAACTCCAAACCAGATGAACGCCGGAATGAGAAGAACAAGCCGGATG
>JBCCFB010000254.1:0-9399 GCA_039029995.1 Planctomycetota bacterium | reverse complement strand
GCGAGCAGTTTGTAACGCTCGCCCGCGCGGGTGTCAGGCACCTGACGTCATACAATCAGCTGACCGAAGAAGAACGGCTGGAAAGGCTGCAACCTGCTAACGACGCCGAACGCAAAGCGATCCCTGACTATCTTCCGTTCATCGTGATCGTTGCCGATGAAATGGCGGACCTGATGATGACGGCTGGAAAGGAAGTCGAAGCGCACATCATCCGGCTCGCTCAGAAGTCGCGTGCGGTTGGAATCCACCTGATTCTCGCAACTCAGAAACCGACGGTGGATGTCATCACTGGCTTGATCAAGTCGAACCTTCCAGCGCGGATCGCGTTTCAGGTTGCCAGTAAGACTGACAGTCGGGTTGTTCTCGATGCGATGGGGGCGGATAAGCTTCTGGGCATGGGGGACATGCTGTTCCTGCAGCCCGGAACCAGCTCGCTGCTGCGCGGGCAGGGGACGTATCTGTCAGATCCCGAGATCGATGCAATTACCGGATCCTGCAGTACGGGCGAGCAGACTTTTGTATCGGAGCTGGTAAACCTCAAAATCTCGGATGACAAGGAAGAAGAGTCCGGCAAACAGGTCGACAACAGCCGCGATGATCTCTACGAAAAAGCGGTTGACGTTATCGTTCGCGAGCAGCGGGGGAGCGTTTCGCTGCTGCAGAGAAACCTTGGTATCGGCTATGGTCGTAGTGCGCGCCTGATCGATTACATGGCCGAGGACGGAATCGTCGGGCCGTACAACGGGTCAAAGGCACGCGAAGTGCTGATCGGGCCCGGTCAGTGGGAAGCAATGAAAGCAGGTGGTGGCTCATCTGGACAGAGCGACGACGATGCAGTTGAAACCGTTGTGTCTGAGTCGTCATCCAGTGCTGCTGTTGAACCTGCGGTGGCAGTAAAGCGATCCAAACCGAAGAAGACTCTCCTGAAGAGGGAAGCTGAAGAAGCAGCGACTGCCGGAAGCCACCTTGCTGCAAGCTCTGCGCCTGTCGTCGAGGCGATCGATGAAGTCATGGCTGACGAAGAGCTTGAAGAGGACGACGATGTGGCCGACGAAGGATTTGAATCCTTGGATGGCTCGATGGACGAAAACGAGCACGGAATCGAAGACGAAGAGGAATACGATGAATACGAAGAGGACGGCGACGTAGCTGTAGCATCCGCAGAAGCAGAGGGTGACGTCGTTGATGGCGAGTATGAAGACGTCGAAGACGAGGGCCCGGCCGAAGGTGAGGAGTATGAAGACGTCGACGAAGAATATGAAGAAGAGTACGAGGACGCAGAATACGAGGACGACGATGACTACGAATATGAAGATGCTGAAGACTACGAAGACGTAGAATAGGTTGGCACACCTGTCTTCTTAAAAACGAACGCCCGCCGGACTGATCAGGCGGGCGTTTTTTTGTTGGCGCATGTTGCACCACTTCATCGGATTTCAATCCGCCTGACCCCGTCTTCGGCCTGACCCCGTCTTCGTTTTGCAGGTGCCAAGTTGCGGGGCAGGTTTCAGATATTGACAGGCTGACAAACAGGCTGTTTGGGTGGTGTGAGTTGCTTGACTGCTTTGGCAAGCGTGGCATGACATCGCAGGGCAAGGCGGCGCGCAGAAAAAGGCTGTCCCACCTGGGGTGGGCAGCCTGGTGATCCGGATTCTGGCCTTTTTGATGCCGTGATTCAAGCAGGGCAAGAATCAGCGAACCGAAGGTAGGTTACATGCCCTGGCGATGGTCGTTGCGTGGCTCGTAGGTCGAGCGGAAACCCTGGCTCGGCTGTGGAACGGGTGCGGGACGAGATGCGCCAACAGGAACACTCGGCTTGGGAACCGGGGGAACGTTGGTGCGTGGAGCTGGTACCGGGGCAGGCACTGGCGCGTGTGCCCGAGGTGCTGTCGCAGCGTTTGCCGCAGCAGCATTCTTCTCGTTCTCGATGAGAACCTGGAGAAGCTTGGAAATGCACAGCTTGTTCATGCTAGTGTTGTGATCTGCCGCCTCCGCCTTAAGGGCTTCGTGAAGGCTTTCGGGAAGTCGGACAGTGATAACGCGAGTCGGCTCATTGCTGCCGTTGCCGGGAATCTTGCGATTTCTCAGGCTGGCGACCATCTGCTGAATGTCGTTGTATTCAGGTCGTTGCTCAAATGAAATGTACTCAGTTTGAGTTGTGAAGACGCTGCGGGCGGCTCCGTTGACGCCCAGTGTTTCGCGGAAGAATGTGACCCAGTCCGGCTTGCTCTGGTAGAGTTCTCTGGCAACCTGGAGAACTTTCTGGCAACGTCCTTCAAATCCTTCTGTATGGACCAACATTTCGTTCACGGCAGACTCCTTTCGCTATGCGAATACGTTAGGGGGGTTGTCTACACGCGGCGTCTCCGGCCGCATGTGTTCAGCCCAAGTATTCGGAGCGATCAAGCTGTTCCACTGATGTCATTGCATTGCTTGCACTTACGTCGATTTTGAAAAAGTGCAAATAAGTGCGGCAATGGTGCGCAGGAGGCGTGCACGAAAATTGTGCATAAAAATTGTGCAGTGAGGGGTGTCTCGAAAACCAGGTGTCTGGTGAAAGCTTGTTTCTCTGATTTTGTGAATTGGCAAATGAAACTCTCAAGATCTGTCTACGTTTGTCAGCGATTCGTAGGCAAGAAAATGCTAGCAGCGGGCTTAGTATGGAAATCGGTGTGTACGTAGATCACTTTGACTCAGCGTGTCCTGAATCGCGATTTTGTACAACACCAGACTGTTGCGAATTTGATT
Source organism: Planctomycetota bacterium (assembly GCA_039029995.1). Taxonomy (GTDB): domain Bacteria; phylum Planctomycetota; class Planctomycetia; order Pirellulales; family Pirellulaceae; genus Mariniblastus. The sequence continues at coordinate 6,651 of JBCCFB010000254.1, read as the reverse complement.
TTGCGATTTCAGGCTCTGCGCGTCCGTTCGTATTCGCCGCGAAACCAAAAAAGCAGTCGTGAGCAGTTGGTTCGGGCTGCTTCGATCAGGCGAACGACCGACCAGCAGGCGAGCCAGCGCATAAATTAAAGAAGCCGGAGCTGCCCTTAGGCGATCTCCGGCTGATGAGATGCAGCTGGTTGTTTGGGTAGACTGAGAAGTTTGGGTTCTCTTTTATCCCGTCATCTCAGCGGTCATTTTTTCTCGGACTTTCAGCAGAAGATCGCGAGTTGCGCGGATTCCGTCGTATTCGTTCGGTTCTCCGCCTTCCCACTCAATGCCGACGTAGCCACGATAGCCGGCATCCAGAACGATCTTCATCATCCGGAAGTAATCAGTGTTCACTTCGTTGCCATCTGCGTCAAAGCTGTGGCTTTTCGCGCTCACGGCTTTGGCAAACGGCATAAGCTCGGTAACGCCTTGATACCGGTCGTAGGATTCGCCGTTACCGATATTAAAGTTGCCGAAATCCGGCAGTGTGCCGCAGTTGTCCTTGTTAACCTGGGCAATTACCTGTGCCAGCCACTGGCCGTTGGATGATAGTCCGCCGTGGTTTTCGACAATGACGTTCAGGCCGTATTCGAGAGCAAAGTCGCTCAGGCGGCCAAGTCCGTCAGCGGCGCGGTCCCGCTGTTCATCCCAGCTGCCGCCGGAGCCCGCGTTGACTCGAATCGAATGGCAGCCGAGGAATTTGGCTGCGACCACCCATTGGTAGTGGTTTTCAACGGCCTCAGTCCTTTTGGCATCATCGGGATCCCCGAGGCGGCCCTCTCCGTCGACCATGATCAGGAGTGACTGAACGCCACAATCTTCACACCGCATTTTCAGGTCAGTCAGATAGCGAAGGTCGTTCGCCTTGTCCTAGAAGAACTAGAACACGTATTCGAATGCTTCGATTCCGAACTCCTCTTTTGCCACTCGCGGGAAATCCATGTTCGTGATTTCGTTATCCCACAAGGCGCGGTGTAGCGACCATTCGGCCAGAGAAAGTTTGAAAAGTGGCTCTTCGGCGGCTCCGGCTTCGTCTTGAACGGTTGAAACGCGGGGCTGGCCGGCAAAGGCGTGTCCGGGCAGCGTGAGGGCACCCGCTGCGACCGCGCCTGTGGCGGCCAGAAAGTTTCTGCGAGTGGATTTCGAAGTCATGGATATCTCCGGTGAGGTAGTGCAGCTTTGTATTTGGAGTCAGCAGTATAAAACGGGGGTGAGTGCCCGGCAACAAACTGGTGTTTGGCTATAATCGCCCCCTCAATAGCAGCTTTGACCGGTCATACTCGGACGCAACAGAGTTTTGCTGCGTCCGGAATCGCGCAGGTCGAGCTCCCGCCTCAATCCCCGGATAGCCGGTTGCTTTGCTTTGTCGCGCGGGCAGTCGTCGTCAAGGAGGCAGTCGTCGCGCGGGGGCAGTCGTCGCGCTGGGGCAATCGTCCTCAAAGTCCGGCATTCATGGCACAGATTTATCATTCGCACAGAATTAGTAGCGCAGAGTAGAGATGCAGAAATCAATCCAGCCAGTTTCCGGCCCGGTTAATGGCAGGATTCGGCCTCCAGGCTCCAAAAGTATCACCAACCGAGCGTTGGTTTGTGCGGCGATGGCAGGCGGGACAAGTGTGCTTCGCGGTTCGCTAGAGAGTGACGACACCCATGTCATGATTGACAGCCTCAATCGCATCGGGATCAAGGTTGAGGTCATTGACCGAATGGCGAATGATCTTGTGCTTGAGGTTCGTGGATGCAGGGGGGCGATACCATCCCCGGACGCCGAAATGTTCGTCGGGAACAGCGGGACGACCATACGTTTTCTAACGGCAGCCCTGGGCATTGCAGGTGGTAATTACACGCTCGATGGCGTTGCGCGGATGCGCGAGCGACCGATCGGTGATCTAGTTGATTCAATGCGGACAGCAGGGATCAGAATTTCAGCAACGTCAGCCGGCGGTTGTCCACCAGTCCTGATTGAAGGCCCGAGGTTCGATGGAGGACGTCTTCGGATTCGTGGCGATGTTTCCAGTCAGTATCTGAGTGGCCTGCTGATGGCGGCTCCGCTTGCAGGTGGTGACGTCGAGATCGGTATCGTCGGCAAGCTGATTTCCCGTCCGTATGTTGAGATGACGATCGCTGTGATGAAGTCGTTCGGAGTAGAAGTCGAACACTTCTTCGCATCTGCCGATGAAGGAACGCTGCAAACGGAGGCGGGTGGGGCGCATAGCGCTGAGATGTTTCGGATATCTGCCAGTCAGTCATATGTTGCGGCCGACTACTCGGTCGAGCCGGATGCGTCGGCGGCGAGCTACTTTTTTGCCGCTGCTGCAATTTGCGGAGGAGTGGTCACCGTCGATGGCCTGAGCCGTGATTCGCTTCAGGGCGACGTCGGATTTGTCGACTGCCTGGCGGCAGCGGGTTGTAAGGTGGATTCCGGCGTCGATTTCATCACGATTACAGGGCCAGCCGCAATTGCGATCGACACTGAAATGTCAGCGATCAGCGACACGGCGCAGACCCTGGCGGCCGTTTCATTATTTCTGAAGGGGCGGACGACGATTACAGGTATCGGGCACAATCGCGTAAAGGAAACCGATCGGATCGGAAATCTGGCAATTGAGCTGCGGAAACTCGGTGCCAAAGTGGATGAATTCGAGGACGGGATGTCAATTGAGCCAAATGTCCTCAGGCCGGCTGAGATTGATACTTATGACGATCACAGGATGGCAATGAGCCTGTCTCTGGCGGGACTTCGAATCGAAGGTGTCAAAATCAACGACCCGGACTGTGTGTCGAAGACCTATCCACGGTTTTTTGAGGATCTCGAAACCCTGACGGGTGCAGGCGGGTAAAATCGACGTCATCTGAAAGGCTCTGAGTTACCCCTGCGCTTTCGGGGGCTGGTCCAGTCGAATATCTCGCCTTGTCGCCGGTTTCAGGGGCCGAAACCCGCCGGCGACCACGGAATATCAGGAGAAGTAAATGTTGACCGTTTTTTCCAGCCGGAGGAATCTGGCGTTCAAAGTTGCCGCATTTGCGTTGCTGTCGTTGATGACCTGCGCAAGTGCATTTGCACAGACTGATGAAGATGAATTCGATCTCGAAATCGGTTTGCAATCTTTTGACACTGTCTGGAAAACGATCGACGAACGCCACTGGGACGATGAGCTCGTAGGAGAATCGTGGGATGAGGCCAGAACGAAGTGGCGGGCAGAGGCGGAAAAGGCTGAATCGACACAGGACATCCGTGTGGCGATTGAAGGCCTGATCGGCGAGCTGGGGCAGTCACATTTCGGCGTAATTCCAGCTGACACGTATGAGGAGATGGAAGGTGAAGATGAAGACGAGGGCGAAGAGGATGATGGCGACGCAGATCCCGGTTTGACGTTTCGCGCGTGCGGAGGTGACATCCTCGTAACCGCGGTTAGAGCAGGTTCATCTGCTGACGAGCAGGGCATTCGCCCCGGCTGGACCCTTGTCAGCTACAAAGGCAAATCCGCTCAGGAATTTATCAATCGAATGAAAGAGGCTGCCTCGGGGCCGACTCGAATGGAAACGCTTGTCGGCCTGTATCTGGCGTGCTCTGTTCGTGGACCGGAAGGCGGAACCCGCGATTTCGTTTTCGAGACACCTGAAGGCGACGAAAAAGAAATGACGCTGGAGCTGTCGACTCCTCCCGGAAAGCCGACGACTCTCGGAAACCTACCGACGATGTACGTGACATCTGAAGAGCGAACTCTTGATGGCGGGTACGGATACTATGCATTCAGCATGTTTCTTGACCCTGTCCGGATCATGACGGAGTATCGCGCATTTGTTGCCAAGGAAGAACATTCAAACGGAATCATCATCGACCTTCGTGGAAATCTTGGCGGAGCTGCTGGCATGACTATGGGCATGGCATCAGTATTCACCGGTGAGGAACAGCAACTGGGAACGATGACGACCAGAGGTGCGGACGGAAGCAAAACCGAATTGAAATTTGTTGTCTTTGCCAATCCCGATCCGGTTACGGCCCCGGTGGCTATTCTGGTCGATGAAGTTTCGATCTCATCGGCTGAGATTTTTTCCGGCGGTATGCAGGACATGGGACGAGCGATGGTTTTCGGCAGTCGAACTGCAGGACTGGCGTTGCCTTCGGTAGTCGTCAAGCTGCCTAACGGTGACGGATTTCAATACGCAATTGCCGATTACCATTCCCTATCGGGAAAATCGCTCGAAATGGATGGCGTCATACCTGATGAGGTCATCGAGCTGACGGTTGAAAACCTGACTGGATCCGAAATCGGCGATCCGGTTCTCGAACGGGCGATCCAGTGGATCGAGTCAGTAAACAACGAATCACAAAACAACTCAGACAACTAACAGTTTGTATCTCGAAAGGGAATAAATGACCAAGAGACTTCTAATTCGCACCCTCGCAATTGCTGTGGCGATTACTTTCACGGCTCAGGCCGGTTCTATGCTTCATGCACAGGATGATCTGCCTTCGGCGCAGGATGTAATTACAAAATACGTGGAAGCCACTGGTGGGCTTGAAGCATACCAGGCCATGACTTCGCTGAAGATGACGGGCACTTTGACTGTCGTCGGACAGGGGGTTGAAGGCGAGATGACCATGATGCAGGTGCATCCCGACAAGGCAATGATGAAAATCGAACTCGCCGGACTCGGTAGCGAAGGTGCCGGTACCAACGGCGAGCACGCGTGGTCGATGTCCATGATGATGGGCAACCGGCTGCTCGAAGGCGCTGAAGCAGATGAGATCAAGCTTCAATCTGATTTCCGTCGTATGTACGATCCCGCTTCGATCTACGACGAGATTACATGCACCGGCATGGAAGCGGTCGATGGCGACGAGTGTTACATTCTCGAACTGGTTCGTTCCGGTGGCACGACTTCAAAGGACTACTACAGCAAGACTTCCGGGCTTCTCGTTCAATCAGTAACGACTTCAACCACTCCGATGGGCGAAATGCAGATCATCACGATGCCATCTGAATACAAAGAGGTTGGCGGCGTTATGATGCCACACATGATGGTTCAGGATATGGGGCCTGCAAAAGTCGAGATCGTCTTCGATTCAATCGAAGTCAACGGCGAGATTGATGAAGCAACATTTGCTCCACCGGAAGCAATTCAGAATCTGATCGACAAAGCAGAGGCAGAAGGGGCGGAAACAGAGTCCGCTGAAGCAGCTGCGGGCGATGGTGGCTAAGTCGTTGGCCGGATGGCCTGACGTTGAATAAAAACTATTGAAAGGCGGTCCGTAACGGGCCGCCTTTTTTTATTACCAGCGGAAGACACAGCCGCCCCAGGATAGCCCTCCGCCGAATCCAATCATCAAAACGATGCTGCCCGGATCGATGCGCCCATTGATCATGCATTCGTGCAATGCAATTGGAATGCTGGCGGCAGATGTGTTTCCGAATCTATCGACGTTAACGTAGACCTTTTCGGGTGCAACGCCGCTGTTCTGAACGACAGCGTCAATAATTCGCCGGTTGGCCTGATGCATCAGGATGAGGTCAACGTCGTCCCGTTTGAGACCTGCCATTGAGAGAATCTCATCGATGATTTCCGGGACCAGCTTAACAGCCCATTTGAATACCGCTTTGCCATCCATGTGCAGGTACTGCTTGCCCTCAACGACTGATTCGACCGAGATGGGATCGCGCGAGCCACCGGAAGGAACAACCAGTTTCTGTCCCTGCTCACCCAGCGACATCAGTTTGTAAGCAAGAATTCCGGGCGGATCGAGCGTGCCACTTCCCGAACTGGACGGGTCACCGCCATTTTCTGATCCAACCAGAACCGCTCCTGCGCCGTCTCCGAAAAGTGGAAACGTCTTCATGTTCTGCGGGTCAGCCATGTAGGTCATCTTCTCCGCTCCGATTACAAGTGCGTTGCGGCAGCTTCCATTGAAAAGAAACTGGGCAGCTGTAACCAGCGAATAGACGAAGCCTGAGCAGGCGACGTTAACATCGAGCGCAGGGCAGGAACAGCCGAGGTTGGCCTGCACAATGTTGGCACTTGTAGGAGTGGCGTGATCCGTCGTCATTGTGGCAACGATGATCAGGCCCACCTCCGAAGGCGTCAGGCCGGCGCCTTCAATGCATTGACGCGCGGCAACCGTCGCTAGATCACTAGTTGCCTGATCGGCATCAGCAACATGTCTGGAGACTATTCCTGTTCTCTTTTCGATCCATGCGGAATCGTAACCGTGGCGCGCAAGTTCCTCATTTGTGACGACTCGTCCGGGTGTGCAATATCCGGTGCCGAGGATCTGGACACCGGTAAGACTGGTGCGTAGTCCCCCGCGAGCGCCGTCACTTCTTCCGGAAGAAGCTGCGTCAGATTCAGTGTCTCGACTGAAGGATCCCATAGGGCTACGTGAATACCGTGCTTAATAGTTTGCATGTGGCGAAGTGGGACGGATGGCATCCGGCTGGATCTCCCATCCAATTCCCTACTCATTAGCAAGGATTATATTCCCGGTGGTAGTGATTGCTACTGTAAATCAAACGAACGCGTCGATCGGGAATCTCGGGCGCAGCTTCCGCAGTCGTTACAGACTTACCTTATTTCTGCTTGTAATTTCAGATCTGCTGCAACAGCCGGCCTGCGTTTGCT
>JBCCFB010000253.1:0-9408 GCA_039029995.1 Planctomycetota bacterium | reverse complement strand
GAGCGACAATTGACCAAGACTCAAGCTCAGCCAACAGATCGTAAGCATCGCAATCTTCAATCGGATACGACTCCAAAATGGACTCTGGAATCGGCTCAGGTGAAAACCATGCGAGTGTTTTCAACAAGTCCTGCGCCGGTTCGCTCAATTGATCGAAAGTCGTCTGCCAGGTTGTGGCGACGCTTTCCGGATACTTCATCACCCGTTCGTCGAACCACTCGATCGCTTTTTCACGATTTTCATTCCAGGTTGTGCGATACTGATCGAATGTCATTCGACGTTTAGAGATGTAAGCCCCCGCTTGCTCTAAAGCCAACGCCAAATGACCGAGATCCTCAGCGATGCCTGCCGCCAGTTGAGGATCGTCGTCCGTTTTTCGCCGGCGAGCATCTGTACGATTTAGCAGGAAATCAACGGCATCTTCTTCGGCAAGTACATCGAGTTTCAAGGCTTCAACGTTGGCACTCCAGTCGCCTATGCGGCTGGTAAGAATTGCGTGACCGTGCCCCAGTTGCCCTAGCACCTCTTCGGCCTTCTTTACAGAGTCTTCGTTGTCGAGGTTGTCCAGAATCAGAAACCAGCCTGTGTTCTTCTGCAGCCAGCGAATGGCGGCGGTGTAGCGAACTTCTTCTTCAGGCGTGTCCTTTTCCGGCAGGTTTAAGACCAACGGCCCGCAAAGATCAGCGAAATTACGCCGCAGAGCCTCAGGGGTATCGCCAATGACAAACAAAAGGGCTTTGTAGTCTTCTCGATACTGCCATGCATACTCAACGGCCAGTCGCGTCTTGCCGATTCCTCCAAGCCCATGAATCGTCTGGCTAGCCACAATCGCGGTCGCAGCCTGGCCTGACTGATTCAATAGGCTGTCGCGCAACTGCTGCATAGCCCCATCGCGCCCCTTGAACAATTCACCTAGTGAGTCGTAGGGCAAGTTCATCGGCTTATGTACTAATTCAGAACTAAGCCAGCCTTCGTTGATCAGGGACAGGATGACTTCGTCAGTAACCGCGGACTCAAAATCAATATCCTGATTTTTCGGATCCATCGGATACTGCTTTACTGCCTTCAGCCGATCCCAATGAACTCGCTGGGATGCGTATTGCTCATCCTCTTCGTCGCCTTCTTCTTCCGGCAGACGCTCGTTAGCAACATATGGGAACAACTTCTTTTCGAAAAACAGAGCCAGCCAGGCTTCCCATTGCGTGTAGCTGACTTCCCCCTTGCGAGCCGACTCGGCGACTTCCGGGAATCGTTGTTCAAATTGCGGATTGCGTTCGAAAAACGCCTCGACCTGATCAAGCGGCGGGAAGCTGCCGGCCCGGTTGCCAAAGACATGAACAACGGCATCCGATTTACGGATCTCTTCTTCAAGCAGGTGCAACGTCAGAATGCCCTGTGCGACAAAATCGTCCTGATGGCGGACGATCATCTGCCCGGTTCTGCGAATCAAACCGGCCAGTCGCCGACGCAACAGCCCGAACTCTTTGGTCACCGTCGATAAGAAAACTGTCTTGCTCATACTTTGCATTATCGGGAACTGCAAAGAAACCTCAAGTTTCCACACGGAATTGAGGGAGTCTAGCCAGGGAAGGGTACAGAAAACCTGGTCAGCCGCCGGAGCAACTGAGCGTTATTTCGCAGACGCTAGTCCACGTCCACCCAGTCACCACGCATCATGAATAGATAGTCAACGGCGCCTACGTCCCGCAAAGCTGTCTCGCCGGCGGCCGTTGATGCCTCCAGCAGTGCAAAGTCTTCCGCGTTGACTACGTGGTTTCTCAGATACGCCGTCGCGCCGTCGCCAACTGCATCCAACAGGTCAAGCGTTTCAAATTCACTGAAGATCAACTCGTCGTCACCACCGTTGCCGTCATAGTGAGTCGCGTCCATTCCGCGAACTCGCAGCTCCTGCATCACCGTCTGGTATTCCAGTTCCTGCTGATTGACCCGCAAAACCTCACGCTCCTGATTTCCTTGCAGGTTAACGATGTCAGATCCACTGCCAGTATCCACGGTCACTCGATCGAACCCGACAACCCGGTTGAATTCACCGGCAGCCGACGAAATGGTCGTGCTGTTCACATCAGCCCGCACAAAGTCGGCTCCAGCTGTGCCCTGAACGAACGCACGATCGAATCCAGACCCATCCGAGTTCGCGACGACTCTCTCAAAGCCGTTAGCCGTTATCTGCTGGTTAACGTTGGACAGTTGTGCCGAATCCGCACCTACATACAGTGTGTCGCTCTGGTTGCTACCGTTGAGTAATGCAAAGTCGTTTCCAGAACCGGCGTTCGTTTCAATCTGTGCAAATCCCGTCGCAACATTCATGAACTGACCGTTGTACATGACCGAGATGTCATCGCGATTGAAGAAGTTGTCATCCGTTACCGAATCATGCATCACCAGCGAATCGTCGCCGCTCGAGCTGAATGCGTTGATTCTTTCGAACCCACCGGCACGAATCTCGACGTCGTCAGTTGTCACCTTGCCGTATGTTGGCCTTAGAACAAACTGATCATCGCCGGCTGTATCGAAGAGGTTCGCCACGTCTCGTCCGCCGCCGCCGTTCGCAGTCACATCATCAAATTGATCTACGACGATATTGACTTCGTTAGTCCGTAGAATGCTGCGCCCGTTACGGAACGCAAACTGATCATTACCATCGGTTCCCGTCAGCTCTGCCCGGTCATTCCCGTCAACGCCTTGAACCGTAACGTATTCGAATCCATGACCCGATAGTTGCCGAGTGGCATTAGTCAGTTCGACTGAGTCGCCGCTATTGGTGAACAGGTCGTTGCTGGCTGAACCGGTGATAATCAATTGATCCTGACCGCCCATTCCGTCGATGTCTACGTTCTCATAACCACCTGCTTGAATGTCCGCTCGATTGCTGGTGGCCGTCACTCGCGACTGACGCATCGCGACCGAGTTGTATCCATTGTCGAGAGTCGCATTGAGCGTATCGTTACCACCACCCGCCGCAGCAACGATCGAGTCGACTTCAGAAGCATTGAATTCATATTCAGTTCCGTTGACGTCAATCAGCAGCGTTTGTCCCAGGGTGATGTCAGTTGTGTCGTTCTGTGACGTTCCTTCAATCACAACGCGCCCGTTCTCAAGTGAGACCAGGTTGTTGATGCTGAAATCTGCCACGCCATCAACAGCGATTGCTTTTACGAAAAATGATTCGCCTTCTTCGGCGTCAACGTCGACACGGACATCTCCCGTCGATTCATGCCTTGCAGCGACCTCATTTCCGTCACCGTCGTAAACCCGTAGTTCCAGCGAGCCTGAATTCCGCAACGAACCTGAGATTGAGAGGATTCCTTCATTGGACGCCGTCATGCGGAACCATTGCTGTCCGGCGATCTGCTGATTGTTGAACTGCCGCGCGTCCACACTGCCCCAGTTCACTGACTCGATACCATCGCTGTAGGACGCCGTCACATCGTAGTGCCCGATTCCATCACTGGTCGCGACGGAAAACTTGTATTGCTGGCCCGCAACCACGTCGAAGATGACTTTGTTTCCGCTCAGCTGTGCATTGATTCCCTGAACATCAACGAGGGCGTTGAGTTCGTGAGTCGTCTCGAATTCCAGGGTGATTCTTCCATCAGACGATGCTGTGAATTCGAATACGTCTTTGTCTTCCGTCGTACCGATCGTTCCTGAAATCTGAGTACCGTTTTGCAGGGTGCCCGCATCGTGGCTGCTTCCCCAGTTGTCGCCCTGCTGATCTGTCACAACTGACTCGATCGCGGCCTTGATGTTCATCTTGTAATAGTTGCGGCTGGTCGCGGAGTCCCAGATCTGGTCTGCCGTATCGCGGAATTGCTGGTACAGCAGGTCCTGATCAATATTCTCGACACCCATGAACTCATTGGCTTGCCTCAGCAACGCACTCGCGCCGGCGACATAGGGAGCCGCCATACTGGTGCCTGACGCGCCAAGGTACTGGTTGCTTTGTGAGCCACCAAAGAAGTGATCTGGAATGGCGCTGCGGATTTCCTCGCCCGGAGCAACCAGCACACGATCATCGCGCTGGCTGAACGAACTCATGTTTCCGTCAGCATCGTGACTCGCCACTGGAACCACGTTCTCGCTGACCGCAGGATAACTCAGGCCGACATCGTTCAATTCATGAAACGAGTTTCCAGCCGCAACGCTGATGAAAATCCCGTCGGCTTTGAGCTGTGCAAATTCATCTTCGAGATCGGTCCAGTCGGGTCCCGACCCGTCGTTCCATTCTGAACCGATCGATAGATTGACGGTGGTAATCGGATGTTCAAAATCGTCTTTGTGTTCGTGAACCCATTGAAGAGCCTGCTCGACCCATTCAAATTGTCCGGTCCCTGAGTCATCAAAAACGCGCAGCCCGACAAGGTCAACGCCATGTGCCACTCCCGGATTATCTTCGTCACCACTGGCAACGATTCCTGAAACGTGAGTTCCGTGGTATCCGGCTGGCCCGTCATCGTAGGGATCAGCGTCGTTTTCAGCGAAATCCCACCCACCTACGACCCGGGCATTTTCGCCGAAACCACTACCAAGAGCGTAGTGGTCCCATGCAATGCCCGAGTCGATGATCGCAACTGTTTGACCGGTGCCATCAAAACCGTAGTCATGATGAATCGCGTCTACACCGGTCTGGCTGTGGGTCTGGTTCAGTTGCGCGGTGAGTTGAATTTCAGAAAGGACTTCCATATCCGACGGAGAAACTTCCGCCAGATCGAATCCGGGGTCTGTCAGCGGCGCAGCCGACATCACGAGGCGCTGTTCGAATTCCTCAAAGCGGCGCACTCGTTCCGTGTTGGCGCGCGGCTTTCTACGCCACGGCTGTTTTGCCGGACGCTTGCCTTTTGAAGACACGCTGTCAGGTTGATTTGTTTGCGGCTCTTCGTTTGGAGAGGGCATCATGTTCTCTATGCGCGCGCAGAAAATCCGCTTTGTGGCTGACGCGAATAGCCAGAAAGCCGACCATCATGGTGAAACAGGCGCCAGATCCTTTGGGCGCAGAGAGCATTCAGAATCCGCGATGAGACAATGCTCACACATTGCCGCTGACGGAATCCGGACTCCGGCGGGTTCGGGCTTCAAGCCCGACAGGGGAAGAAACAGACCCTCATGGTCTGTGCCGGAATCGCGTAACTATACGTTTCCCGATTCAACGCGGTTGGATGGTGAATGTGAAACAACAGCAAATAGTTAACATTTGCCGTCTGCTTCAGGGAGTCCACCCGGCAAGATGTAACGGTCGTCCGGATTGTGATGAGTCCAGCCACTCGTTCGATAGCAGATTCAAAGCTGGCCTGCCCTCAAAATGCGGGACGACTGCGCTGCGGCGGTCGATAAAGGAACTGGCAACTATTTATGCAAACCAGTTTTCAGTTGGTGCCGATCGCATGGAAGCGATCGCGGAAAAGAGAAAAGTCGGACAAGGAAGGCCGGAATGAAGCCGATTTCGCAGTTCAAATACTGGCAACTCAGTATGTTCAGCAAGCCCGTTTGCGATCGGGCCGTCTACAAGACCATCAAAAAGAATCGAGTCACCTCGATTGTCGAGATCGGTATCGGTGATGGAACACGCGCCACCAACTGTATTCGACTGGCCCACAAGTACGCGGCGTCTCCGGACAGCATCCGCTACACAGGCGTCGATCTGTTCGAAGGCAGGACAGACGGTCCTCACATTCCATTACGAACGGCGCACAAACAGTTTAATCAACTCGGTGCCCGTGTCCGTCTGGTTCCAGGTGACCTCAGCTGTTCCATTCCGACCATCGCGAATGCCCACGTCCGCACTGACCTGATCATCATTTCCGGCGACTATCGGGATGAGGACCTTGAATCAACCTGGTTCTATCTACCAAGGATGCTGCACGCAGGTTCTACCGTTCTGATCCAGAAAGCCGGTCAGCAGGAATCCGCGTTCAGCGCCTACAGCCGGCTCGACGTAGAACGTCTGGCAAACGAGTCGAGAACTCGCCGCGAGAAAGCCGCCGCTTAGTCACCAAGGTCTGTCGCTCGGAGCCCGATCGCGCGGATGCACGAGGAAGTAACCGCTTTCGCTGCGTCCGATCCATCATGCACTCAAGCGCCGCGCGCCTTGTTTTGTTGCTTGTGCGCCGAAGAAAAATGCGCTGAGAGTGTCGGCGTGTCATTGCCGGTATTCAATAATCCGTCTATCGCCGCACGAAGGTCGTCCAGATTAAACGGCTTTGAAACCACTGCGCCGACATCATACTTTCCTGCCGAACGCACTTCTTCAATCCGCGGGAAACTCATCACGAGAACAACCGGGACGCCGTTGAAATTTGATTGCAGCCACGAAAGGCGACGTTCAAGATCAGTCGTCTTTGATCGACCGTCTACACAAATTGCTCTGAGCAGAGAAGCACTCGACGAATCCCAGCGGTTTCTCTCGATCCATTTCGACTGCCAGCCGATCGTCTGCAAAGCGTCTTTAAGCATGTCAAAATCATCGGCCGACCATGCGCTGACTCCGATGATCCCGGACTGACTGTGCCCACGGTGGGGCCGCTCTATGCGACAGATTTCGTCCACCCAATCAACGGCTGTCGCCGTCTCCGGAAGGTGCCAACCGGTTATGCCGTTCTGGATCATCTGCTGGACAAACTGCTGGAAACGGCCTGCCCATTGATGCCAGTAGACGCGCGTTACGCCATCGAGTGGTTCACCTGACCTGGTCTCCCCTTCGCACCACGAACCGAGAAGATTCACGATCGGAGTTCCCGGGAACCGCCGTCGGATCATTTCAACGTGAGTGTTCTGGATCCGGTCTCTGCGGCATTGAGCCAGTACGATTAAATCAAAGTCGGAATCGTACCCTTCAAAAGTTTCCACAGCCTCCAACGGAACAAATGTCGCCGGCACATTGACCTGGGAAAGGAGTTTGCGGAAATCTTCGTGCCAGAAGTCGCCGCTGAAGAGAACATGAAGCGTATCCATCCGCTGCCCGTCAAACTAATGGGATCACTCCGGCCGACATCCGGAATTCACGCGTAATCGTACTGAATAACCGGCACGCGTGACAATAACGAACAGATTCGCTCCCGCGTCAATTGCACTCAGCATTACGCTAAATGTTTTCTTCGTAGTCTGAAATCAGCTGAATCACTGCTGCCGGACTCCCGGCACTGCGAATCTCTTCAACAAAAGTCTCCTGAGCAATAAGCCGGCTCAGTCGAGCCAGCACCCGCAAATGGCAGGCTTCGTCGATCATCGCGATCAAAAAGAAGACGTCGGTCAGAACTCCACGCGGCCCGCCGAATGGAATACCGGTAGATGTGATTCCCAGCGCCAGAAACGGTTCTGCGAGGATGCCAGCCAGAGGTCTGCGCGGGTGCAGTAGGGCTACTCCGTTTTCCAGTGCTGTCGGATGCAACTGCTCTCGAGCACGAATGGCTTCTGCCATCTTTTCGGGGTCCCAGAGCATTCCGGTGGCAAATGGAATCGCGCAGACTTTTTCAACGACCGAGTTTCTCGTCCTCGCCTCCAGCGGAATTGCAATCCGGTCCTCGTTCAACAATTGCGAAATCCGGATCTCCTGCAGACCTTCGGGACTCTTTTTTGATTCGAGAACCTGCTCGACTTCGACCAGATCTTTTTCATCTGCGGCACCGATTTTCTCTTCAAACCAGTGATGGATATCAGCGCGTGAGAACTTCCAGTCTCCTCCGATTCTACGCCCGGGCAACCGGTCGCGACTCGCCATTTTACGAACTTGCTCCGGCGTCAAATGCAGATAGGTCGCCAGCGACTGCACATCAAAATCTTCGTGGTCCATTTTCTACTGTCCCGAATATCGCCTGATCAAACGACTCTTCGAATCGGCTTTTGCATCGAGAGCAAACCATATTGCCCGTTAAAAAATACCGCCGGACGCCGCGATCATTGGCGTCAATGTTAATTGCTAAATTTTGTTTGCGATATAGGCCGCATCATGCTTGCATTTGAAGCGAGTCAATACCGGAATCTTCATACTCGAAACCACGGAATTTCTCTGGTTTGACAAATGAAAACAAACCCCGACATTCGTCTTGACGGTTATGCATGATTCACAAGAATCGTGATCGTCAAAGTTGAAACACACTTTGAGTCTCCGGTGACCGGGGAATCCAGTGACAAGGATGTCGCTGGGAATAACATGACGCAAAGATTCGCCTGGCAAGGAGGCCGCGTGAGTATTCAACAACTAGCGTCCGCATCCGGGGCATTACGCCTTGGAAACATTCTTCCGCAAGCACGAACCATCGGTTCGGGTGACATCGCGGTGCGATCCTGCTGCAGCCAATGGAATGAATGTCAGTCAGATGATATCTATGTGGCGATCGTCGGCCCTGAATTCGACGGTCACGATTTTGCCCGTGATGCAGTCCAGCGCGGAGCCTCAGCCGTTGTTACCGAGCGACTTCTAGCTATCGATCTTCCGCAGTTCATCGTCGGAGACTCGCGTCTGGCCTTCGGTCAGATCTGCCACGCGCTCGCGGGTCAGCCGAGCCAGCGTTTGCAAACGACCGGCGTCTCCGGCAGCAATGGCAAGACAGTAACAAGCCATCTGATCCAGCAGATCTTCCTCGCAGCCGGTGCCGATGTCGGCTTGCTTTCTACAATCAGTACCGCCACTGAGAACGAATCAAAGGCGGACTTCAGCGCTCCGGGGCTCGCAGACAGACTTTCGACGATGGTGCTCGAGGACTGTTCTCACGCTGTTGTTGAAATTCCTTCCGAAGCACTTGCGCAGCACACCCTGGCTGGCACGAAACTTGACACTGCGGTCCTGACGAACATTCACTATGACGACCTTGGATTCCATCGGACCAAAGAAAACTATCGGCGGGCCAACCTGCGACTTCTCGATTACCTGAAGCCCACGGGGGTTGCCGTTTTAAATGCGGATGACCCCGCATCTCATTTCCTGCTCGGCGAAATCGATGCTCCTGTATTGACCGTGGCAATGAAGCAACAGGCTGAATTGACGGCTCGCATCGTCGAGCGTCAGGCAGCGTGGCAGACATTTCTTCTGACAGCCGGTGGACAGAGCGTTGCTGTGAGAACAAACATCATTGGCGACCAACATGTGTACAACTGCCTGTCAGCTGCCGCTGTCGGCCTGTCAAACGGAATCGAATTGCCGGTGATCGCTCGCGGTCTGGAGAACGCTTCGACGGTACCCGGCAGACTGGAACGAGTTGACTGCGGCCAGCCGTTCAACGTCTGGATCGACTCAGCAAAAAGCGTGCGTCAACTGGCGACCGCCCTGCAGAGCATCCGCAAAGTAACCAAAGGCAAAGTCTGGTGCGTTTGAAGTACCAGTGAATAACAGTCCCGCGGACACCGTCGAAGGATTGGCGAAATCACGGAACGCGCTTCGCACGGAACGGTCAT
>JBCCFB010000252.1:0-9452 GCA_039029995.1 Planctomycetota bacterium | reverse complement strand
TGATTTACCCGGTAACTGGACGCGTGCTTTCGAAGAAAGCGAAATCTGGGTGGATGCAGGCAACAAGCATGTGATCGCCGGTGGAATCATTTGCATGGACCGGGGTCCTCTGGAGATGTTCGTCTGCCCGCTCTACACCAAAGAGCATGAATCAGTCATCGCAGTCAACGCACGTTCACGCGAGATCCATGCAACACTTCTTGCACTTGGAATCGAGCCGGGAACACCGGTTCAATGGGAACCCGAGTACAAGGCAGCTTCCGGACCGAAGATTGAAATCGATATCATCTGGAAAGATGAGGAATCCGGAGAGGTCATGACGCGGAACGGTCGTGAGATGGTTCTGAATTCGCGGCGAAAACGCGAAATGGATATCGACTGGGTTTTCGGGGGAAGCCAGATCTACAAGGATCCGGAAGATGGAACGACGTTCTATTATGGCGACGCGGGTGAACTGGTTTGTCTGTCAAACTTCTCCACGGCAACCATGGATATTCCGATCAACAGTCCGCAGGACAATATGGATCTGATGTATGAAGCCAACACTGACAAGATTCCCGAACGTGGTACGAAAGTCTACGTTGTCTTTAAACCGGAATTAATCCCTGCGGAAGATAACGATGATCAAAATGAAGAAGCCGTTACAAACGAGACTGAAGTGACGGCGGAAGATCGCGAGAGGATTACGCGTGCAGGGGTCAACACAAGTACCATCGCTGCTGCTTGCAAGATGTACAAGCTCAATACCGGGCAGTTCCCGACTGAGCTGAGCTACCTTGTGGAGAAACCTGAAGAGATGAATGTTGCGCTATGGGCTGGACCTTATCTCCAAAACGAAGATTCGCTCACTGATCCATGGGGTAACGCTCTCCGCTTGAAGCTCGATGAGGCGGATGTGCGAGTCGAGGTTAGTTCCAACGGCCCCGACGGTGAGCCCGAAACCGATGACGACATTACCGGATCGTAGCAGCAAATACTTCGCCTTCCGGAAAACGGCGCGAACATTCCCGGCACAGTAGCGTCTAGTGGAAGAGTCCAGCGGATCGCAAAACGTGAGTTGGCGGTTCTTTCATCGCAAAAACTCGCAATAACGCATATACATAAACCGGTCGATTGGCGAAAATAAGGATATAGTTCAAATGAAGCGTCGATAGATTTATCGGAATCCAAACACGACGATCCACTTCATTCAGGCTCACTCCGGCTGTTTCATTTCCGGCGTGCGGCTTTGATATATCCGGAGACCAATTCCAGACCGTGCTAGAAAGAAAAAAATCTCAACAGGTCGATCAGGAAGTCGCAATACTTGTAAGAGTCATACTTCCTGACGGACAACTCAGCTTTTCCGATCCACTTGAAGAACTTCAAGGGCTTGCTGAAACAGCCGGCGCGGTGGTCGTCGGCGGTATGACCCAGCGTCGCGAGAAACCTTGCATCACGACCTACCTCGGCAAAGGCAAAGTCGAAGAGCTGAAGACGCTAGTCGAATTTCACGCAGCGGATTTCGTCATCTTTGACAATGACCTGTCACCTGCGCAATCGCGCAACCTCGAAAAAGCCCTGAAGGTAAAAGTACTTGACCGGACGGAACTGATTCTCGACATCTTTGCGACTCACGCGAGAACCTTCGAATCGCGTCTCGCTGTCGAACTTGCCCAGCTCGAATATGCCCTGCCGCGCTTGAAACGGATGTGGACTCACCTTTCCCGTTTGAAAATGGGAGTAGGTATGCGTGGCCCGGGTGAAAAGCAGCTTGAGACTGACCGGCGGCTCGTCGAGAAACGCATTCATGATCTGAAGAGTGAACTCAAGAAGATTGAAAAACGCAAAGAACGTCAGGTCAGCTCGCGCAAAGATTTCATGAAAGTGTCGCTGGTCGGCTATACCAATGCCGGAAAAAGCACGCTGATGAACGCGCTGACTGATGCGGGAGTCCTCGCAGAAGACAAGTTGTTTGCGACGCTGGATACGCGGACGCGCCGCTGGCGACTGCCCAGTTGGGGCCCTGTACTGCTCAGTGATACTGTCGGCTTTATTCGTGACCTGCCTCACCGCCTGATTGCCAGCTTCAAAGCCACTCTCGAAGAAGCCCACCAGGCTGACCTGCTATTGCACGTTGCTGACGCCAGCAACGCCGCAGCCGGCGATCAGATTCGCGCCGTCTATGAAGTTCTTCAAGGCCTCGAGATCGAGGAAAAGGACACGTTGCTGGTCCTGAACAAGGTTGATGCGATTGAAAATCCCTCGCACCTTGATTCGCTGATGAACCGGTACCCGAATGCGGTTCCGGTCAGTGCAAAGAGCCGCGAAGGATTTGAACGCCTTGCATCGGTCGTAAGCGACGCGCTTAGCCGGTCGTTTCACAATATCGATCTTGAATTCCATGTTTCAAACGGAAAACTGCTGGCCTACCTTTCAGCGCACGGTGAAGTTCTCTCCACGTCATACAACGAAGAGACGGTCAAAGTTCACTGCAGGATTTCTCAGCAGTTTCTAGGAAAACTGGACCTGACAGATGTGAAAGTGACGCCGCGCACCGAAGAAGAAAACGAAAAAACAACTGAAACCGAAGATGGTGACGCCATCGTTCAGATTGAGCGTCGCACGATCAAACCAGGCGACGTCAATGCGATCGAACCGGTTGATCGAAAGCTGGACGATGCGGGCTAGCCGCGCCGCCGTTTCCTGAATCGGGCCCGTCTTTTCTCCGCAGTATTGAGGAGACAGCGTAAATGGCCAGCCACCAAAGTTTCGATGCCCCTACGTAATCCAACCCTTTGATCATGCCGCGACGTCAGCTAACCGGGAAAAGAGCCATCGTCACAGGCGCCTCCAGTGGAATCGGTAGATGCCTGGCTCTGGAACTGGCAAAAGCAGGCGTACGAGTCCTGGCTTGCGCAAGGCGCGAAGAAAAACTGGTTGAGCTACAGCAGGCTGCAGCCGGCGTCGGTGCGTCAGAGATTGCGACGCTGGCCGGGGATGTCACCGATTCGGATTTCCGTGACCAGCTTTTGAAGCACTGCGTTCTAGAATTTGGCGGGCTCGACATCCTGATCAATAACGCTGGTACGACAGCGATGGGGCAGTTCAAAGAAGCCGGTGAACAAAGGCTTCGTTCGATTTTTGAAGTCAATTTTTTCGCCATCGCGGAACTGACTCGCGTGGCAATTCCGTTGTTGCAGAACGGTGACATGCCTGTGGTTGTAAATGTAAGCAGTGTGCTAGGACACCGGGCAGTCCCCTACAAAAGCGAATACAGCGCGAGCAAATTTGCGGTACATGGTTTCAGCGATGCGCTGAGAGCTGAACTGAAAAAAGATGGAATTGACGTCCTGCTCATCAGCCCGGGAACAACCGACAGCGACTTCTTTGATTCGGCCATCGAAGACAGTGTCGGGCGTAACTGGAAAAAAGGCGGCGCGATGTCTCCTGACGTCGTAGCTCGAAAAACCATCATCGCGATCCGCAAGCGAAAACAGGAGATTATTCTTTCCGCTGGTGGAACCTTTCTGGTCTGGCTGGACCGGATCTGCCCGCCAT
Organism: Planctomycetota bacterium; assembly: GCA_039029995.1. Classification (GTDB taxonomy): domain Bacteria; phylum Planctomycetota; class Planctomycetia; order Pirellulales; family Pirellulaceae; genus Mariniblastus. The sequence continues at coordinate 5,912 of JBCCFB010000252.1, read as the reverse complement.
TGGCTAACCTTCTGGTAGCACGTTACGGCTAATTCCGGATTTCCCGACCATTTCTGTCACAATCCTCGTAACGTTCCCGCATTGAGTTCTGAGAGTGGGCAACTGGTTAACGCGTGTTACTTGTTGCGTCTCGTCGATGAATCGTGCGCGGTGAGAGTCGACCGCTTTGATTGTTCAACGCATACCGCTTCGATGGTCTTAACAACACGTTGTACTTACAATGGACGGTGAGGAATATGATCTGGCTATCAAACAGGCGATTTATCATCGACGAACAGGAAAACGGCTCACGGGATTCTGCGGAGTACCTTGCCCGTGTCTACGCAGAGCTGCGCGAATTGGCGCGAAATCGCCTCGCGAGAGAAAAGCCGGGGCAGACACTGACACCTACCGCGCTTGTTCATGAAACGTACCTGAGGCTGTGCAAGCCGGGAACGGATCCCGCGTGGGACTCAACAGCGCATTTCTTCGGCGCAGCAGCCGAAGCCATGCGGCGAATCCTTATCGACATTGCCAGAAAAAAAGCGAGTATCCGGCGCGGCGTCAATCACAACCGGATCGACTTTGCGCATGCAGAGTTGTCACTGCTCATGGATCCGGATAAGGCAAGAGCAACGATCGAACTCTCAGACAGTCTGGATGTTTTCGGGAAGACCTATCCTCAGGAAGCGCTTTTGGTAAAGCTGAGGTTTTTCGGAGGTTTGACCATGGAAGAGGCGGCCGAGACGATCGGTGTTACGCGTCGCACGGCCCAGCGATACTGGAAATTCTCCAAGGCGGCTCTGACTCAAATTATGCAGAGCGGAAGCGACGGCTCGAACGATGAAACACAGGTTCGGGACAGCTAGTCTGGCAATTTGCGAGTCGTACTGCCACAACAATCCACCTCACTGGCCTAGTCGCCAGCCAGGCGTTCTGCGACCCGCTCGCGCCATGGCTCCGCCAGTTCGAGCCAATCTTCAGCAGCCGAAACAGAAATGAAATCCCCGACCGGCAGCCCTTGAGACCTCGAATTCTCCAGGACCTTCATTGCCTCATCGAGCTGCGATGCCAGCTCAACGAGTTCGTCATCGTCCGTCGAGGCAACCGGCTCTTTGCTGAGGATCGCTCCGATACTTCCAATAATCTTCGCGACATCGCCCCATTCTTGATTCGCCGGAGCCAGTCCGGCAAACTCGACAGCTTCATTGAACATTCCGGCCGCGATTGATGTCTCGGCCGAGTAGCGCAAAGAAAAACCTGAATGTGGCGCACTCCGTTCGATTGCTTGCGTAAAGTAGTCGACTGCCTCACGTGGTCGGTACGTAAACGCACAAACTCTACCTAGTCGCAACAGGATCAACGGCTCCCATCGTTTCCGATCCTGTTCACTAAAAGTTCCGGCTTCTGCCAGGAGTATGATTCCCGCGTTTTCAGCGGCCTCGAACTCCTCCAGCCCGACCAGACAGCGGAAGCGATACCAGCGAGCACTCCATTTGATCTGGTCTGAGGCCTCTCCGGAGTCCTGAATCCAGGGCTCTAGTTCGTCGAGTAACTGCTCCGCCTTCTCATACTGCCTTGCGCCGGCGTAGTCGGTTAGCAGGTTGATCTTTTCGCTTATTTCTGAGCGGGAACCCTCTCCGTAAGCCAGACCGGCATACTCTACGGCCTTAAGCTGGTTCACAAAGGCCGAATCTTCGTCCAGTTTTCCTCGACAGAACCAGGCCCTTGCCACGAAACGCAGGCGTGACAGCGTGAATGATGGGTTTTCAAGCATCACGTATCGCTTTTCGGCCGATTTGAGATATCGTTCAGATTCGCGCATATCACGAGAATTCCGGGTAGCGATTACCAGATAGTAGAGCGTGCTAGTGACAAGAGGGTGCTCCGTTGCAAGGGCACGTTCGAGGAGCGGCAGGTTCTGCTTGAATGAGCCTATTGCGACAGCGAAGTCCTCGACTGCAAGAGCGTGCTTGCCAAGGCTGTGCCTCGCCTGCATCAATGGGAAACTTTCCACACCAAAATTATTCACTGCGAATTTGTAGTTCTCGACTGCGATTGCATATGCTTCACGTTTGCTAAGGGTCGTCCGGACGGTTGCCTGTTCACGTCTGGCAATCATCTCCAGAATCGGGTGAGATTGTGCGACGACGAGAGCATTCGCGATGTGACTTTCACTTGCCTGCGTGTCAGCACTGTAGAAAGCGGCTCTGGCAAGTGTGAGGTAACACCATACTTCGCAGAACGGGTACTTTCCCTTGACTCCCTCAGATGCGATCTGCTCTAGAGTTTCGCCTGCCAGATCCTCAGCTTTGTCCAGCTGGAACGTCTTTGCGTAGGCAAATGCAAGACGGCTGCGGGCATTGTATTTGTCGGCCGGTAAAAGGCTTGGAAGGTTTGCCCTTGGAACTTCAAGATCGTCCGCCGGTAACTCCGCCAGTTCAAGGAACTTCTCAAGCGGCCAGATCGATTCTTCATAGAATTCGAGATCTGAATAACCGAGGCCGGTGACAAGGCAGAGATGCGCTGTGACGCCGGGGAAGTTCAATTCGTTGCCCCGGAGAGTATCGATCACCTCATCGTATCCCGAGTAAACCGGTGTGGATTGCCCTTGCGGGCTTTCAGCATCCGGAAGTTCAAGAGCACCTACGAGGACATTCGAGACAGTCCACGCGTCTTCCGTAGAGTCAGCGGCTCTATTGCTCTCAATTTCCTTGAGCCGGGCCATTTCTGTGGCCTTTTCGCTCTCCCGATCCTTTAGCCGTGCCATTCGAAGGCTGAAAACTGTTGCGCCGATCAAGGTCAACGCGATCAGAGAAGTCGCTGCGACCAACAAACGATTTCGCCGTACGAACTTTTTCGTTCTGTAGAGGAGTGACGTCGGTCTCGCCTTTACGACATCACCACTAAGCCAGCTCCGAAGATCATCTGCAAAATCCGAGGCCGCCTGATATCGTCGGGACGGATCTTTTTCGATTGCCTTAAGAACGATCCAATCAAGTTCTCCTGAAAGCTGACGTGACATTTCGCGCGGTGTTGAAGAACGGGTAGCAGCGAGCTCCACGACGCCATCTGCCCCCTCAACGCGCTGGCTTGGCCGCACCGGCTTTTCCTGTTGAATGATCTCACGAAAGTCAACAACAGGAGTGTCACGAGGTGAGTCCAGATCTATCGGAGCGCTACCAGTCAACAACTGGTATAAAACACCGCCAAGCGAATAAACATCGGTTCGCGTATCAACGTCGGCATTGTATCGCGCCTGCTCGGGACTCATGAAAAGCGGCGTACCGACAAGTGTGCGATCACCGGTTATGGCGGGATCATGGTCACCTAGGCGAAGCACCTTGGAAATGCCAAAGTCGATGATTTTTGCTGCGTGCCCCCCGTCGCTGCCCCCCACCAGTACGTTGGCCGGTTTGAGGTCTCGATGAATCACCCCGCGGCGGTGGGCATATTGAACGGCTTCACAGACTTCAATTAACAACTCCACCCGCTGCCTGACCGACAACTTGTGTTCGTCACAGAATGAGCAGATATCTGTTCCACGAACGAGCTCCATCACAAAGAACGGGTTGCCCGAGTCGTTGGAACCGACGTCGAGAATGTTGGCGATATTCGGATGGTTGAGAAGGGCCAGGTTCTGCCTCTCCACTTCAAAGCGTTTGAGCACTTCGTCCGAGGCCATACCTGGCTTGATCAGTTTGATCGCAACTTCCCGGCGAACCGGTGTCTTTTGCTCCGCTTCAAAGACCTGGCCGAAACCGCCGCTGCCGATTAAACGTGAAAGCCGGTACCGGTTGACCCGGTCACCGACCTTCATCTTCGGACGCAAGTCCGGCCTGATCGAATCCGCTCCCAGCGGGGATTCGAGAATCGAATCCGCAGCATCGTATGCATCCAGCAGAGAGTTCACCTCTGCAACAAGCTCGGCGTCGCCGTTGCAAAGATCATCGACTGATTCACGTGAATAAGTCTGACTGTCGTCAAGGACTTGTTCAAAGACCTTTCGAGCAGCCCTGGAAATTTCTTTCATGAAATCGTCGCAAACTTAAAATGACCTTTCGTGCTGAGAATGACGATTGCTGAGGCCGCCATTCCCCTTAGAGATCGTTGGGACAAAACCGAGGAGCGTCAGGGTTTATAGTGAAATATTTGATCTGTGCTTCGCAGTAAGGAAGGATATCCAGCATGTCGAGGACTCTGTCTTCGTTCATGTTTCCCGCGGGGTTGTAAATGCCGGCGTCAATAAAATCCACCATCGCCTGATCATCGCAGTTCGTGAAAAACAACCCGTCACCGTCGAGATCCCCGCTAGCCTCTTCGCCGCCTAAGGGTCCTAAAATGGGGTCCGTCGGCATTACAGTCAGCGCAATTGTGATACTGCATGGGATGCTCTCTTCAGCTACTCCGGCGAGCGTTGAATTCTCCAACAATGTGTCGCTATGGATCATCAAGCGATCAGGCTCAACCGCTGTAGTCGAAACGCAAAAAGTGGCAGCGACGATAACGCCACAAGCGATTCCTGCCGCGATACGGATCATGGAAGTCTGGTTGATCATGGGTGTCTCCAATCTTTGAAGTGAAGTGAAAATATCCGATGAAATCGGACGGTTGGAAGTGGTTGTGGCAGACTTGTGCGCCGAAGCCTGCACTTCTTCAACTCAATTCTCAGCGGAAAGTGACACCATTTCCCGGCAAATCGCGCAAAAAATCACTCAACACCTGCTTTTCTTGGTAAACGCCCGTGACATCGGGGCCCGGAGCAACCCGAAAGAGGTACCCATTCGCGAAACAATCGCGTTATTCACGAGCAACATAATGTCTGAGCCTTCGCAAAGAGAATCTGGATTTTTCTGGCGGGTGATTCTGATGCTTTTCGGGCAAGGGATGTAAGCCAATACGGCAAATCAACTCACTCGAAATTTCAAAAGGCGCAAGCAATGACACAATCAATCTTTAAAACAGCGGCAATCGCATTCGCAATCGCCGGTTCACTCGTTCAGTTGACATCCGCACAGGTCATCGTTGGCGGCGACCCGAGCACGTGGGGCCTGTCACATCAGCACAGTGATGACCTGATCGTTGGTGGTGATCCCAGCACGTGGAGCCCTACGCCTCTCCCGCATGATGGCGGGTTCGATCCATACCAGCCAGAGCCGCATCATGGTGGCATCTATGGCGGTGACCCGAGCACATGGAGCCCGACTCCTGTTCCTCATCACGGAGGCTACAACCCGTACGAGCCAACACCACATCATGGCGGTATTTATGGTGGTGATCCCAGCACATGGAGTCCGACTCCCGTTCCTCATCCCGGAATTGATCGTTATGGACGGCCTATCGACTTGTCGCGACCGGACTTTCGAGGCTCGCAGTCGAACTCAATCGGGCTTCCCCCCGAGTATGATCCGTGGATTGTTCCTAACATCCAGCCTGGTGGAGACAGACTTTCGCTGCCTCATTATGGCGACGGACGCTAAGAAATTTCAGCAACGAAAAAAGGACGGACACTCTCGAGCGCCCGTCCCGTTGTTTGCGCACTGTAATCAGGCCGGCTTATTCGCCGCTACCGTCCAGTCCACGATTGCGAAGCAGAGGTTCGATCCCGGGTTCCGCGCCACGGAACTCACGGTAAAGGTCCATTCCTTCTGCCGTGCCTCCGCTCTCCAGAATATGCTCGCGATATTTCGCAGCCAGTTCCGGATTGAAAATATCGCCCGACTCTTTGAACGCTTCGAATCCGTCGCTATCCAGGACCGCTGACCAGATGTAGCTGTAGTAGCCTGACGAATACCCGCCGGAGAAGATGTGCTGGAAGTACGTACTTCGATAACGCGATTCAATCTCCGACCGGTTCAGTCCGATCTTGTCCAGCGATGCAGACTCAAACGAATTGGTATCGCGAATCTCACCGTCAGTTAACGTGTGCCAAT
>JBCCFB010000251.1:0-9526 GCA_039029995.1 Planctomycetota bacterium | reverse complement strand
GTGACGACCATGTGAACGAAACCGGAGACGTGCAAATACATCTTGGTTCGAAACGTATTTGCACGTCTCCGGTTTCGTTCACATGGTCGTCACTTTACGAATTCATGACGCGCCAGCTGGTAATCGGTCGCGTTTACGCACCCGGATACTGGATATCCGCATTGCTGATCACGTTCGCCAGCCAGCTTGGATTCTGGGCCGGATTGATTGGCGGTGCAGCTCTTCTGGCCAACGGAAACAGTATCGGATACTGGTTACTAGGGTTTGCAACGCTACTTTACGCGACAAGTATTGCTCGCGGCGCAATCCGGCAAAGCATGGGCAGACTTGCCAGTCTCCGGTGGAGAACGGCAAGGCGGGCACGTCGATTTGATGTATTTGCGGGCCCACTTACCGGCCTGTTCCTGACGTTCATATTTGCGAGGTCCGCTTTCGGGCGGCGAATCGTCTGGAGAAATGTGGGATATCACATCGGGCCGACAGGCCGGATTCAGCTGCTGGGAAGAAGAATCACGCAATCAATCTGGTCCCGGGAAGAGGGCACCAGTCAGGAAGTTGTGGCCAACAAAGATTCCGGCCTGCCAACCGTCAGAAACAAGAGTGCTTAAGTCAGCTGCGGCAGGGAAGCCGCGTCAGGAAAACAGATGAAAATCGTACTTTGGGACACCCGACGCAACGACGCGCAAAAAGATTTTGCCGGAGGAATGGGTGTCGGGATGTTTCCCGGCAACGGCGGCTTGCGCGGGAAGATCGTCCGCTTTATGTACAAACGCGACTATCGACCTGTCGCGATGAATTTTGCCTACCTTGCCGGCGTATTCAACCGGCTCGGCCACGACGTCAAATATGTAACCGACGATCTGCCGCAAGCTGACGTCTATGTGTTCAACCCCGTCCTGGTGACCCTCGAGATTGAGAAACAGGCGATCAGGGAATTGAAGCTGAAGCATCCTCATGCTCAAGTTCTAGTTGTCGGGCAGGTCGCCTTTTCTATGGCTGAGCAATTCGAAGGGCTCGGTGTCAAAACGCTTAAAGGTGAACCCGGCCAGCTGCTGTACAAACTCGATGAAATCCTTGAATCGGAAGAGGAAGTCATCGATATCGGGTCGGTGAAGGACCTTGATGACCTGCCATTTCCCCACTGGGAGACTTTTGCCTACCGCCGATTCAAGATCAAGTACGACTTCTGGCGATTCCCGACCGCATTCATACAACAGAGTCGCGGTTGCACATTCAAGTGCAACTACTGCCCGTACATCATGGTGGAAAGCAAAACACGTTTCCGCGACTCCGATGCAGTTGTCGAGGAAATCAGGTACGGCATGGAACGCTATGGTTTCCAGTCATTCAAGTTCCGCGATCCGCTATTCGGGCTCAATCGCAAAAAAGCGCTGGCGGTCGCCGAAGGCATCAGGCGGCTCAATTCAAAGGTACAGTTCTCGATCGAGACACGCGTCGATCTGATGAAGCTTGAGACTCTTGCTGAATTGAAAAAGGCAGGATTGACTGCCATTACCATCGGGATCGAAACGCCGGACGAAGAAACGTTGCGCCGTCACAGCCGGGTTGCCATTAATGATGACAAGCAGCGCGAATTCGTAATTCGCTGTCGGGAAATGGGAATTCGCACCGTTGCCGGGTTCATGGTCGGCTTTCCTGAAGATACCGAGCAGAGCATCCTTGATGTGATGGATTACGCCAGAAAGGTTAATCCGACCTTTGCGAACTTCAACATCGTTACCCCGTACCCGGGAACGGGCTATTACCTGTCTGTCAAAGACCAGATCGCGAGCCACGATTATTCGAAATACTCGGTTTACCATCCTGTCATGAAATATCGCCATTTGACGATGGACCAGGTATCAGAGCTTCACGCAAAGTGCTTTTCGAAATTCTATTTCCGCAGTCGCTACTTCCGCGATAACGGACTTCTGCTCTGGCCTCAGTTACAGCGATTTGCCGGGAGGAGGCAAGCAACTCCCGAGCCGCTGCAGAAAACTGAGACGATTGCGCAAGAGCGCAAAGCAGCCTGACCTGGTGAGACTGTCAAGCTGCACCTAGATAGAGTTGAGGATGGTTCTCAGATCTTCCATATCCGGATTCAGCTCAACCACTCTGTGCTCACGATCGAGTATCAGAATGTACGGGACGTAGGTAAGCGGGCAGCGCTTCAGGTATTCCTTGCCTGTTTCGCCTGATGTGAATACGACGTCCGGAAGCGACTCGATCAGAGTCTGATACACTTCCGCTCCCTTTTCTGAATCACCACAGGCGGCGATAAACTCGACTCCCGAGGACGAATACTGGGCGTAATCGCCGAGGCGTCTGACGGGACTCAGCGAATCGGCATCGACCATGGAGAACATCACTATCACGACTGCTTTTCCATCCAGTTGCGCCGAAGAAATCTCGCGCTCCAGAACATCTGTTCCGCTCAAATCGAACACTTCGCCCTTGAGCGCATTGCGCTGAACGCGACGCTGGAAGATCAGCTCGACCTCAACACGTGTAAGCTCCTCCTTGATCTCCGGAACGGAGCGTTCGAGCCGGTCCAGTAGTTCATTACCCAGTTCGCCGTGCCCGGTATGCACCATCCCTTCGCACATCTCCAGCAGTTCGAGATAGACTCCACGTCCGGCAAGACCGCTTTCTATCACACCATCCACGATCGTTTTGACTTCTTCGATTGCAGACTCCTCACCGATACTGACGACATTCCGAAGCGCATTGAAATTCACTTCGCCCATGATCATCCGGTTGTGAACAGCTGTACCCAGCCGCCAGACGATCGGGTCGTCGCTCATCCTGAACTGGTTACCGACGTAAAGATGGAGTCGTCTAACCCTTTCGTCGGTTTCTGAGTCCGGCACAGCTCCGTAGATCATGGCCAGCATTTGGTCGAACGACGCCGCTGAGTTTGAATTCTTCATGACATGCGGAACCGACTTCTCCATTTGTTCCATCAGCAGCTCGAAGTTTTCGTCGGTGTAATCAAACACGAAATGCTGGACATAAGTCTGACACACTCCAATGTGAGCCTGTGTTTTGACAACGTCGTGTTCCGAATCCAGCAGCGGTGTCGCGTATTCAAACAGCTGCTCGCGGTAGCTGTCCTCATCAAGGCCATGAATTACGTTCAGCGCGTCCAGCAAGACCAGTGAATCGATCTTTGCGATCTGGGAGTAATGCAGTATGCCCTCGTCGGTTTCTGCGACAGCAAGTTCTTCAAGTCGCTCTGCAATCTCAATTCTCTCCATGAGCATCGAGACTTTTTGCGGAAGAGCTACCCTCGTCACATCGCCCGCAATCTCGTCAGAACGGCTTTTCAAAGCCACGATATTGCCGTCCTGCATATCAACTTCGAACGAGGATTCGGTACCGACAACAGGCCGGTCGTCTTCGCCCGATTGCTGATCTTCACGATTGAACCAGATCAATGCGAAGAGTCCGGCAAAAACTGCCGGAATCAATACGCCCAGAAGAAACACTCGCTTGGCCGCCTCTTTTCGACGTCCCCTGATAAACGAAGACGTCCTTGGCTTTGGACGACCCTCGATTGAATCGGCATTTGCAGATTTTTTTTGTTGCTCAGACATGTTCTTCAGGCACGTTTATCCAGATGGTGTTGGCCCCGTGAAACCAGGACCGATTACTGCCGGTATAGCGGTAGATGATGGCTGCCCATCATTGAGCCCGAACGGGCCTGTCTAATATGCTGACGTTATCGCAAAATGAATCAGGCGGTGGTTGCCCTTGCTTCCGGCAATTTCCATTCTAACCGGCTAGTTCGTACGGACGACAATTGGAACATCGAAGAGTCGAAAAAATATGTTTTTGCAATACCTGTCCCCGGAAAAATCAGACTTCGCCAGATTGAATCTCCATTCAAGACCAGCGCTTAGCCGCTCGCGATTTCATATGAGACTGATGCTCCGTTTGCGAACGGGCTTGATCGCTTCGTTGCTTTTCTCACTGTTTTCAATCCAGGCCGGGTGCAACCGTCCCGATTCGGCTGATGCAACGGCACGCGAAAACAATAACACCCCAGTCTTCTTTGATGAGTCGGGGCTGCCCTCAGGCGGCGCGACCAATGCAGAAATCAACGAGCTTACCGAGGCTGAACTTGCGGCCATCCCCTCATTTGTCCGTTCACCCCATTTTGCGGTCGTCAAGCTGAACCTCCGTGACGTCGCTCAACATCCTGATTTTGCCGACGTTCCCTGGAGTGATCTCGAAAAGCAATACGCGGCACTGGTTGGTGAGACCAACAGCGACATTAACGACGTCGAATCAGTCTGGCTGCTGCTGGATGGAGCAAAGATTCTGGAGATGGGTGGAGGCAGTACGCCCTGGACCATCGTGATCGAGTATTCAAGCAGTGTTGATGAAACCGCGCTCAAGGAAGCTCAAGCAGCTTTAATGGACAATAGTTCCGGCAATGAAGAAGAGGTGGAAGGGCTTGCATCAATGGAAATGGAATACCATCTCGTTGATGAAACCACGTTGGTAGTCGGCTCCGAGGAAGCAGTTGATGTTGTCGTCAACGGAGCCGCGCCCGGAAACGATATGATCCGGCGATTTGCAACACTTGATCTTGAAAAAGATGTTGCGGCACTGATGACCGTTGCTCCCATCCGCAGCACGCTGCAGAGTTTCGTCGATCTGGCGGCAAGCTTCGGCGGAGATGAGGTGGCCAAATTCTCCGACCTGCCGGAAGTTGTCCATTCACTTCAGCTAAGCATGGACCTTGACCAGGAACAGCTGTTACGAGCGGTCATCAACATCGAAGATGATGAGCTGGGAAAAGAGCTGACACGCCTGATTTCAGGAGCAATCAACAGCAGCGCTGGTGGTCCGGCTGGTGGCGGACCGGCTGCAGGACTCATGGGCAGCCTCGGCGGGATGTCCGGCGGATTCCCCGGCATGGGCATGGACGACGGACCACCAATGCTGGAACCTGCTGCAGGGGACGCCATTGCCGCTGTAGGCCGTGAAATTCAAGAGCGCGATCTGATCGAGGTTCGCAATCTACCCGGTGAAGTCATTTTCACCATGGGTCGCCCCGAAACTCTCAAAGACGCAGTGATCGCATCTGTCGAAGATGGCTACAAACAATTCGAGCTTATTACTCGTGCAAGCCGGATGGAACAGATCGGTGCCGCTCTAAAGGCCTACCACGAAGATCATGAGCGCCTGCCACCTGCCGGTGCGGTTCTGACCGATGAGGCAGAGGCTGCCGGAGTGCCGGCGCAGTTGAACTGGCGAACGGCATTGCTTCCCTACATGGACTTGCAGGAACTGCACGACAGATTCGATTATTCTCTGGCATGGGATCACGAAAACAATCTTGCCGTCGCCGCAGACATCCCTGACGTCTTTGCTACCGAAGCCACTCTGATGGAAACGGAAGGTGAACGCCCCAACGGATGCAGGATCTTCTATCCGGCAGGTACCGATGCGCTTTTCCAAGGCAATGACTCTTCTGCTCCGAAGCTGGATGAAATTTCTGATCGAACGATCTGGACTGCCATCGTTGTTGAAGGCGCAGGTTCAAGTGCCACACCCTGGACTGGTTCAGGCTCGATAGACGTGGACAACACAAACGAAGATGAATTCGGTGTTGACGAGGAAAACGGAGTTTTGATTATTGACGCATCCTTCAAGATGCGTGCCGTTCGCCGTGGTGAGGGTCGTCTTGCCTCCACGTTTACTGTTTCCGGTGACGAGAACTTCACCCGACGAGACTTCATTCAGATTCAAACTGATTTCGAGCAATAGACGAGTTGCTGAAGCCGGTGACTCGCAGCAGCCCACCTGTTGCAGCGCCCACGGTCGCTCCGTACAAACCGCCGAGCCCGGCGGCCATCAACATGACAAGGCCGCTCCCGGCGAATAAATTCGCCGGGCCGTTGTCGCCGTATATCGGGCGATCAACAATAATTCCCGACGACATCAAACCAGCCGATTCAGCGAGGATCGCACCGACGGGCCACATAGCGCCGCAGATCATCGCAAACAGCACAGGCCGGCCGATTGCGCTGCCGTAGGATGCAGCAATCACCGTAAGCGCAATGCCGCTCAGCAGAAAACTGGCGGTTGTCACCGTCATGAAGTGACCGGCCACTACCGCCACTGCCAGCGCGAGCGCAAACAGGCTTCTTAAATTGAACTGCAGGTTCATTTCGTCTTCCTCAATGACCTTGCGCCACCGGCTCTTCCAGAAAACGTGGTGGAAGGCTCCGGTTCGATCGCCTTCTCATTTTAGGAAGCAGGCTTCGGCGTAGAAGCCGGGAACCTTGCTGCTCCTTGCTGCTCCTTGCTGCTCCTTGCAACTCTCGGGTGGTCGCTGGCCGGCAAGTTTCCTTATGCCGGCATTTCGACAAAAAAAACGGTGCCGCGATCGATCGCGGACACCGTCTGGAAGATTTGATTTCGAAGCGGTTTGGAAAACCCCTACGTTGACAACGTGGTGAAGATATCCGTCAGGAAGTCAAGTTTCGACTGTAGCTGAGGATCCGCTGTCGAGTTGCCGGAGAAGAAGAACTCCCAGGCAGTTCCCATGTCTTCGTAAGGATTCGTCTGTCCGTACGAATCAAAGAACGATGCTGAATTCGAGTACCACCAAAGACCGTCGCCGGATTGGGTAAAGGATGCGGACTGAGGATCTACGTCCGTCCAGCCGCTGATGGCAAGAAACTGATCAAACTCACCTGAAAGAACAGCATTGGCGGTTGCCAGTTCAAGCTCGCTGTCCCAGTTGTGAGCGATTTCGTGGATCACCACCGCTTCGTAAAGAGAATTCGTTGACTGGTTCGATTCGTCCCACTCGGCGATGTTGATTTCACGGGTGTATGTCGTGCTGTTACCCTGAGTCGTGATAGTCAGAGCATTCTCACCAAGCGCTCCTCCGGTCAGCGCGGCGTATTTGTAGAAATTCAAATCGCCCGACGGAAGACTATCCTGCAGCAATCGAATATTGTTCGTCTGAGCAACCAGCTTTGCGAAGCCTTCGTCGAGAACAGTAATCTCGGCATCCGTCCAGTTGCTGTCTACGTTGTTGAAGATCAACCTTGCATCGGGTGCCCCTTGATCCTCAAGCGTATCAGTCGGTGTTACGAGGAACCTGTCAGCATCCCCTCCACCGCGAAGCGTGTCATCGGTATCGGTCCCACCGAAGAGGCTGTCCATTCCCGCGCCACCTTCGAGATCATCAAATCCGGCTCCACCTCGAAGCAGGTCATTGCCGTCGTTGCCGACGAGTTCATCAAGACCATCACCGCCGAACAGTTGATCGTTTCCGAAGTCGCCCAGTATCCGGTCGGCACCGTCTTCGCCGTAAAGGACATCATCGCCTTCATCCCCGTCTACGAAATCGTCGCCGGTTCCGCCGTACAGTACATCATTACTGTCGCCACCGCGCAATCGATCAGCACCTTCGTCACCATAGATCGTGTCGGAATCCTGCTGGCCGAACAGCTGGTCGTTACCTAGTCCACCACGCAGCAGGTCGTCGCCGGTAAACCCGATCAGGACATCGTTGCCTTCACCGCCGTAAAGTTCGTCGCCCTCCTGATCACCCTGGATGTAGTCGTTGTCATTATCACCGTAAAGATAGTCGACATCCGGGCCACCACGAACGCGGTCGTCGCCGGTTCCACCATATTGATGGTCGGAACTAGCCTGCCCGTAGAGAGCGTCGTCGCCGTCGCCACCGTACAGATAATCGAGTCCGGTAAAACCGGTTATCAGGTCATCGCCGTCATCGCCGTAGAGCATGTCGTCGCCCCAGTCACCGGCGATCGTGTCATCACCGTCACCGCCGTATACAGTGTCATTACCCGCTCCGGCAAGTACGTTGTCGTTTTCTCCGCCCGCGTTGATGGTGTCGTCACCATCATGCCCGAATAGACTGTCGTCTCCGAATCCGCCGTTGATGATGTCGTTACCGGGTCCACCCTGAATAAAGTCCGCGGCGAATCCGCCAGTCAGAGTGTCGTTCCCACCGTGGCCGTAGACAGTCGATTCGACAAAGGCCTCGTTACTAAAGATGTCGTCTCCCCCCCGGCCGAAAAACTCCAGACCTACAAGGGTTTCAAGATCAAATGACTGGATATCCCCGCCGACAACTTCCACGGTCGCGAAGATACCGTCTTCAGTGACAATGACTTCGTCTGCTGCGCCGGTTCCGTCTACCGTAATGATCTGTGTAAGCGGATCGAAAGCAATCGTTGCCGCAAGAAGATGGCGTGATTCAAGCAGCGAATAGCTATGAACGCCTCCGCCAGCCGATGCTTTGAATTTCCGGCGTTCACTCTGTCGCGCGGATAGGGAGTTCAAACCTGTGATCGATTTAAAAAAGCCGCTGAACATAGTCCGGCCCCGGGTGTCTGGTGGGAATGATGAAGGAGTGGACGGATTGCGCAACAAGGCGCATCTCGTAAACCCTATGCCGGTTTCATCGGGCAGGTCGGACAATCATCGCGAAATGTCGCGAAAAAATACCCGCATTTCGATTGCAAAGAAATTTCACCGAAATCCGGAATTACGGCTTATAAGAAATAAGAGAGTTGAGAAGGGCGGTATCGCCCCCCGGAATGCCGGCGATTGACGTAGAAAAGCATCTAAAGAGAGCGACGCCTACGAAGGACAAATGATGTCGCACCAATAAGTATCGGAACAACCGTTCCAGGCTCGGGAATCTGTACCAGATAGCCACGAATCATTCCGGTGTCCGTCGGGGTCAGATGCACATTGATATACAGGCGCCCCGCAAGAAGATCGTTTGCATCGTTAGCACTCAGGAAGAAATCATCGTTTACACCACCACCAGTTGCAGTTGCGTCAAAAGAGAGCGAACTCGACAGATTCACAAGCAACGGCGCGGTTTGTCCGAAATTCAGTGGAGCGGAATCAGCCGTCGGTCCGTGAAGGTGCAGCCGGTCAACATCCTGGCTCAAGTCGCCAAAGCCGAATCCCGAACCCCATACAACATCAACGTGCAGCGTACTCGTCTGATCGTCAAAGAAGATGCCCGTCGAGCCGATGCCACCGGAACCGGGTTCGCCAGTCGGCGGATCAATATTGCCTTGCAGCAAGCCATCTCCTCCGGCCCCTGTCAGTTCGAAATAGTGTAGGTCGGCGTCGGCAGAGCCGAAAAAGCAAAGACTGAGTACACCGGCAAAAACGGTGGATGCAACGCGGCAAATCATGATGTTCCGTGGGATGGTATCTGGGCGGGAAGCAACAACCTCTTCTCTTTTGAGAGTAAGCAGGGCCTCCAAATCTGTCAAACGCCCGAATAAAAACGAAAAAAAACAAGGACGGAAAAGGCGAATCGCAAGTCGGATAATGCGTCATCAAGCGATTTGAATAGTTACCTGACACACTGGATTATCGCCCGTTGGCGGATTAATGAGAGAAACCCTCTTTGTCAGGAGCTTGACTACCCTGACCACTGCCAGACAAAAAAAGGCACGGTGAATTTTCACCGTGCCTTGACACTTATTCCTCCAGATCCGGATTGCTG
>JBCCFB010000250.1:0-9528 GCA_039029995.1 Planctomycetota bacterium | reverse complement strand
CTGCAATCATCACCGAGAGCTGTGTACTGAATGACAACCGCAATCCGGGCTGGACGAAAGCCGACTGCGAGGAAGAGCTGCGTTACCTGCTCGGTATTGAAAAAGTCATCTGGCTGCCGGGGATTCGCGGCGCCGACATCACCGACGGTCACACGGATTTTTATGCGAGGTTTACTTCGCCCGGCGTTGTCGTGGCTCATTACGATTCCGACCCACAGTCGCCCGAGCATCAGCTGACACTTGACCAGATCGACATTCTGAATGCGGCGCGGGATGCTGAAGGTAGGCAACTGGAAGTGGTCCCGCTTGAGCCTCCTCAAAAGATCCGGACGGAGTTCGATACAGAGGAATTCTGCGCCGGCTATATTAATTTCTACGTCTGCAATGGCGCGGTAATCGCTCCAGAGTTCGGAGACATGCAAGCCGACAGCGCCGCAAGAGAAAAACTCGACGCTCTGTTTCCGCGACGCGAAATCGTGATGCTGAACATTGATGGCATAGCTGCTGGCGGAGGGGGGATCCACTGCGTGACGCAGCAGGAGCCGGCTGTCTAGCCAATCGAATTCCTGAAAATTACAACTTATTGAATCGGCGACTCACTGCAGCGAGGGACAGATGTTTCGAGGATTGATTGCAATCTGTCTCATATTCTTATTCTGTTGTCGCGCCACAGCACAGCAGGTTCCCGAAGGCGAGTACGTTCCGGAAGTTCAATTTCCAACTTTTCTTTTCGACGCCGGACCACGAGTGGCGATCGACGAGGCGCACTTCAACTTTCACACCGTTGACGGGCGGTACGAACCTTTTGCAAATCTGCTGCGAAGAGATGGTTACCGCGTCAATGGATTGTCTGAGGCGTTTACTTCGGCCACTCTCCAGACAACAGACATTCTCGTCATCGTCAACGCGGTCAACGAGCAGAACGAATCTGACTGGTCTTTGCCGACTCCATCTGCATTTACTGATCAGGAAATTGCTGCCGTGAAATGCTGGGTCTGTAACGGAGGCTCATTGTTTCTGATTGCAGACCACATGCCGTTTCCAGGCGCTGCGGCGGATCTTGGAGCGACCTTCGGCGTTCAGTTCAGTAATGGTTACGCGCGCCCGGGGCACTATGAGCGCGGAGCAACGGACACATTCGATTCATCCAACGGTCTCTGGCAGAGCGAAATAACTCTTGGTCGCGCTGCCCATGAGGCGGTTTCACAAGTCGCGACGTTCGGCGGATCAGCGTTCATTCCGCCGATCAATGCGACTCCCGTCATTCTGTTCGAATATGGCTCAATGTCGTACGAAACCACCAAGGCTCCCGGGATCAGCGATGATGCAGCAGAGATTCCTGTTGAGGGCTGGTGTCAGGGCGCAGTCTTTCAGTACGGAATGGGGCGTGTCGCCGTTTTCGGTGAAGCAGCGATGTTTTCTGCCCAGCTGTCTGGACGCAACAAGCGGCCGATGGGAATGAACGCGCCAGAGGCAAGTCAAAACCACCAATTAGCGCTCAACGTCATGCACTGGCTGAGCGGATTGTATGATGTGAGCCCACAACGCTACTAAACGGCATCGCCATTTACTCAGTACGGCCTGCAATCGTGCTTCAACTCTATCGAACATCACTCAATTGCGGAGAACCCGAGTGAGCTCAAAAGTCATTCTCGTCACCGGAGCTTCATCTGGCATCGGCAAAGCTGCTGCGCGTCAGTTGGTCGACGAAGGCCACACCGTATTCGGCGCGGCACGTCGAGTCGAAGAAATGCACGATATCGTTTCCTCTGGTGGACATGCGATCAGACTGGATGTCACTGATCCGGAAAATGCTGCGGCGTGTGTTGAACATGTCGTCGAAGAGGCGGGGCGAATTGATGTACTGATCAGCAACGCAGGTTACGGGTGTTACGGTCCCGTCGAGACAACTCCAGTCGAAGACGCAAAGCTGCAATTCGATGTAAACGTCTGGGGGTCAGTTCGCATGTTCCAGAATGTACTTCCAGTAATGAGAGGGCAGGGCAGTGGACGTATTGTCATCGTCAGTTCCGTTCTCGGACTGGTCACCGGTCACATGGGCGCCTGGTATTGCGGATCAAAATACGCGCTGGAATCGATTGCAGATGCGATGCGTCTGGAAGTCGCACAGTTCGGAATCGACGTAGCTTTGATCGAGCCCGGGGGATTCAAAACGGGGTTCAGCAATGTGGCAATTTCCTATCTGGACTCTAACGACGGCGACAACGCCTATAGCGAGATGTACACGAGGTTTCTTAAGTCGTATCGCGGCAAGCATGACCAGACGCCTTCGCCGGAGCCGGTCGTAGATGCAATCGCCCGGGCCGTGAACAGTGAGTCGCCGGAGATCCGGTACCTGATTGGTGATGATGCGATTGAGCGGATGCAAAAAAGAAGAGCCATGAACGATCGTGAGTTTGACGACTACCTGCACGAACGCTTCAACAACGCGTAGGAGCAATCCCGGCGAACACCTAGACGGCCCGCTGTTCAGAAGTCCACGGAACTTCTGTCGGCAATTTGTCTTTGATCAGTCGCATCAGCTTTTCGTCTGCGGTTATCATCTCGCCATCAGAACGAAACAGCTCGTGGTTGATGACGTCGTAGTCCATCGCTGCAAGCACTGCTCCCGCGGCACCACCTTTGGGTCGTGAAACAAGAGTCACTTTGTTCACTCTGACGATCTGGTCCCAGAGACAGACGTAAACTGAACCGGGACCTTTGACGCAGACGCCGTTGGGCCCAACGGAAATCCTGGTTTGTGAAACCTTGAAGATCACCCACCAGAAAAAGAGAAAGAGCCCGGCGAGTCCGATTCCAAAGACATTGCCGAAGGCAAACAAAGCCCAGCCCATGTCACCGTTTTCGTCGAAAAACGGCATCTGAAAACCGGTCCCGGCAGCGACTTTCCAGATCCAGCCGACGAAAATCAGCATACCGATTGAGAAACTACCGAGCAGAATATGCCCGGCGATGACATTCGGCAGATCGAGGCCCGGCATCACGCGAGGCTCGGGGCCGATGGCTTTCGGATCATTTGTGAGCGCAGTCATCAATCAGTCAGCCTACTTTTCGATTTCCCTGATGCGGATACCCCGGAACCGGAGGTTGTTCGGAACTCCGTGGTCCTGCAAACCGATAAAGCCTGACATCGGACGATCGCTCATGGCACTTTCGTTGAGCTGCAGGTCGTGAATCTGCCGGCCGTTCAGCCAGACCTGCAGATGGTTTCCGACACACGAAACGACCATATGATTCCACTCCCCCGGTTCACGTGACATATTCGCCGTCGGTCCTTGAGTCCGGATGATCCCACCATGATCGTGATGACCGAGCTCTCCTTCTTTCCCGGATGAATCGAGAATCTGAACTTCGATTCCCTGGGCGACGGGATCTGCTGTTTCAGCAACGCGGAAGAAGACGCCGCTGTTGCCGCCTCGCGGATAGGTGTACTCAAGATCCAGAACAAAGTCAGCGTACTGCTTCTCTGACCAGATGTACGCATCGTATCGCTGCCAACCGTTTTCGCCTTCGCGAGGCTCAATCAAAAGAGAGCCATCCTCCTGCGGCAGCCAGTTACCCTCTGTCTTCCAGCCGGTCAGATCTTCTCCGTTGTAGAGCGAGACGAAACCGGTCAGATCACGAATCGCAATATTTCGCCAACGCACTTCGAACGGCCCTTTGCCGCGACCGATGCCGTGGACCTGAAGCCCGATGAACCCCTCCGGATGGGTTTCGAACTTTTCTTCATGAACTAGATCGGAGACTTGATTCCCGTTTACCCATACCTGGATGCGCGGGCCTGTGGCGACAACACGGTAGTGGTTCCAGTCCTCGCGTTTGAAGTGCTGATGTTTGTTTCGATCTTCGTTGGGTGTCATCCAGCCACCAGCGGCTTCACCGTAAATGTAGCCGGCGGTCGAACCACTGTCGTTGCCCGATTCGATCTCCACCTGAGGACCATTGACCCGGCCTTCAGGAGTATCGCCGCGCGATTGCGAACGGATTTGCACGCCGGAATTCAGAGGCGCATCGCATTTGACTTCGAAAACCAGTTCAAAATCCCCGTAGGCACGATCGCTGCACAAACACGAATTGGGACTTCCCTCGTTGGTCCTCCCGATGATCATGTTTTCTTCAACGCGATAAGTCGCAGTACCATTTCGCTGGTGCCACCCGTCAAGGGACTCACCATCGAACAGGCTGACGTATCCTGCTTCCTGCGCCGATACCGGTATAGCGGCACAAGCAATAAGTACAAGGACGATGAAGCGGATAGCTGACATTACTTCTCCAGTGAATTTACCGCGGCAGGATTCAGAAAACGCAAACGCAAGATGACAGAGCCTCTATGATATTAGATGGCTACAAGTTATTGGATGGCTATGGCACTGGATGTCATGACCTTTTCAGGATTCATCGGCGGGAAACCGAAGGAAGGCTGCAGTGAGTGAACCGGAATTGATCCTGGTTGACGAGAACGACAACGTGGTCGGATACTCCGAAAAGCTTGCTGCGCATCTTAACGGTGGGAAACTGCATCGCGCGTTCTCGATCGTGATCTACGACTTAAAGGGCCGGATGCTGTTGCAAAAACGTGCCGCATCAAAATATCACTTCGGCGGATTCTGGACCAATGCGTGCTGCAGCCACCCGCTTCGCGGTGAAGAACTTGAAGACACCGTACATCGCCGCCTGATATTCGAGATGGGTTTCGACACGCCGCTACGACAGGAATTTTCTTTCATCTATCGAGCCGAAGACGAAGCGTCCGGCCTCGTTGAACACGAGCTCGATCGAGTCTTTACGGGAACCTACGATGGAGCCGTCAAACCAAATCCGGATGAAGTAGAGGACTACAAGTGGATTGACATGCCGGAGCTCTTATCAGACCTCGAAACATCTCCCGAAAATTACACACCGTGGTTTAAAATTCTGATGAAACAGCTTTCCTCACATAGCGCCTGAAGAGTTTCAAACATGACCGGCCCTTTTCAAAACCGTCGAAAGTTCATCCAGGCGTCTGCCGCCGCCTCTGCTGGCATTGTCACGGGAGTCGGTAGTGCGAACCAGATTCTTCCTGCTGCAGAAAAACCGCGCGCGAAAGTTGAGCGAGCTGCGATTGCATCGATCGGCATGAGGTATCAGGGTTCAGTCATCACTGAAAAGGCGCGACTGTATGGCGATATCGTTGCGATTGCCGATGTTGATCGTCATGTCCGCGAACAGGCGCGAGCCAGCTTTGGAAGCACACCGTCCATCTATGAAAACTATCTCGACATGCTGGATCGTGATGACATTGACGTCGTGCTCATCGGTGCTCCGGATCACTGGCATACGAAAATGATCATCGATGCAGTGCGGGCCGGCAAAGACGTTTATTGCGAAAAGCCGCTAACGCTCACAGTTGACGAGGGCAAAGTGCTGCGAGAGGTCGTTGGAAACTCGGACAGGGTTGTGCAGGTCGGCACGTGGCAACGAAGCGACAGCCGGTTCCGGCTGGCCGTCGAAATGGTCCGCGCCGGCCGCATCGGCAGACTTCAGAAAGTCACTTGCGCAACGGATCGAAATCCGCAGGGGGGGCCGTTTCAGCCTGCACAGGTACCTGCTCACCTGAACTGGAATCTCTGGCAGGGCCAGACACCCGACGTGCCCTACACACCCGAGCGATGCCATTACACGTTTCGTTGGTGGAGTGAATACTCAGGCGGCAAGATGACTGACTGGGGCGCCCATCACATTGACATCGCGCAATGGGCGATTGACAGCCTGCCGGTTTATTTCGAAGGTCGCGCAAAATGGCCTTCGGTGGAAAACGGATACAACGTCGCGATAGAGTTTGCTGCAGCTGTCAGATATGAAAATGGCGTTGAGATGGAAATCCTTGATAACGGTCGCAATGGAATCTTGTTCGAAGGCGACCGCGGTAGAATTTTCGTCAATCGAGGAACGATCGCCGGAGCGCCCGTTGATGCACTGGTGGATCAACCACTGCCCCGCGAAGCATTTCAATCCTACGATTCTGACAATCTTGAACGCCCTGAAAGAACTGGCAAACTTGACGCAATTATCAACCATATGGGTAACTTCTTTGACTGCATTGATTCACGACGCCAGACGATTTCTGATCTGGAAAGCCAGCATCGCAGTGTCAGTACGTGTCACCTCGCCAACATTTCTATGAAGCTAAATCGGCCGCTCAATTGGGATCCGCAAACTGAAACATTCATTGACGATGATGAAGCGAACACGTACCTGAGCCGCGAACAACGTACAGGATTTGAGATTCAATGACGCGAAAACCAGATCGCCGTGCGTTTAATGCCGCAGCAGTAGCGACTGGCGCTGCAGCTGTTTTGCCAACGCTACCTCAAGAGCAGGACGAAGCTGAATCGCAACAGGAGTTCAGACTGCACTACATGCTCGCCTCCTGCATGTATGGCTACATGTACCTCGGCGAGATACTGCCTGAGGTTGCCGCAACCGGATCAATCGCACTGGATATCTGGCCGAAGGTTCATGGAAACGCGCGCGAACAACTCGCAGATCTTGGCGAAGAAAAATATCTGGAGTTGCTTGCGCGACACGAAGTCCAAACCGGATGTATCACGCAATATCGCCTCGGGCCATTCAGATTACAGGACGAGATGCGACTGGCTGCGCGAATTGGATGTGAAACAATCGTCACAGGAGGACGCGGTCCGGCAAACCTCGCAGGCGACGAGCTGAAAAACGCAGTCGCAGCTTTCGTCGAGCAGATGAAGCCGCATCTCGAGGTTGCGATGGAGACCGGCGTCACCATCGCAATTGAGAATCATGGCAACAACCTTTTCGACTCGGCAGACTCGCTGAAGTGGCTGGCGGAACTTCGACCTTCTGAAAACCTTGCGGTCGCGCTGGCTCCTTATCATCTTCCGCAGGATGCAGAACTAATTGCCGAGTTGATCAGAAACCTTGGCCCTTCCATTCGCGTTTTTTACGCGTGGCAACATGGAATGGGATGCCATGAACGCCTGCCCAAAGAACAGGAACTTCTGCAGATGCCCGGCAGAGGCGAATTGGATTTCGCCCCCCTCATCGAAGCGCTTCGGGAAATCAACTACGCTGGCTGGACGGAAATATTCATGCATCCGGTTCCGCGCGGAATCCCGATTCTAGAAACTGCTGCAGAAGTTACCGAAGAAATAAACCAAAGCCGCAACTACCTTCAACAACTGCTGGAACGATGAGCAACAGAGTCCTGATCGTAATTGGCGACGCCGCTGAGGTGCTCGACACAATGTATCCCTTCTATCGTTTGATAGAGGCCGGCTTCGAACCGGTGATTGCCGCACCCGAGCTGCGACGTTATCAGATGGTGATGCACGAAGTGAAACCCGGCTGGACGATCACCAAAGAGTGGGAAGGCTACACGATCGAAGCGGGTATCGCATTCAAGGATGTGAATCCGGATGAGTTTGCAGGCGTGCTTTTTTCCGGTGGCCGCGCTCCGGAGTACATCCGCTACGACGAAGATCTTGTGCGGCTCACACGCAAGTTTTTTGAAGACAACAAACCGGTTGCCAGTGTCTGTCATGGCGTCGAAATCCCTGCCTATGCGGATTGCGTTAAGGGCCGGCGGATGGCGACGGTTGCCAAATGCCGATTCGACCTCGAAGTCTGCGGCGGAATTTTCGTAGACGAACCCTGCGTCGTTGACGGCAACCTTGTCAGCGGGCGGACCTACCATGACAACGGGCATTATGTCGGCAAATGGATCGAGCTCCTTCAGGCCGCGCAGAACGCCGAGTGAGCAGAACGCGCGTGAGCAAAACGCTAACTGAACAGAACACGTAGCTGATTCGTTCGCAGCGAAATCAAATCTGCCAGCCGTTCCGGCTAGTCCAGCTCAGCCATCGCGCTGCGGCTTTCGCCGAACCGGTCAGCTTCAACACCCATTCGCTGCAGCATAGACAGATGCAAATCCGACATACTCTTCGAGCGACGGAAGGTGATCTCGCGACCGCTGTTGATTGTCCCGCCGCCACGACCGGCCAGCATCATCGGCAGATTTCGTTCTGCATGCTCGTGCCCATCAGCCAGACTTGAGCCGTAGAGAATCATCGAGTTATCGAGCAGCGTTCCGCCATTGGGTTCACGAATCGACTTGAGCCGTTTGAGGAAGTAGGCGACCTGTTCGTTGTGCCAGCGGGTTACTTCGTTGTACATCCGCAGCTTTTCTCTAACGCTGGACCATGAGGTGACTCCGTCGTCGTCTTCGGTCCGGCCCGATGCGTCTCGCCAATGAGATAGTGCGTGCCATGTTCCCTGCACGCCGTCGATGAAATTGAAGTAGCGGTTACTCTGACCGTGATCGAGCATGAACGTGCAAACCCGCGTTGCGTCTGACCAGAAGGCGAGCGTCATGATGTCGAACATCGTTCTCAGGTACTCACCGTGATCGACTGGAATTCCCGCTGGCGGTCGATTGAGGCTCTGCTGTAAATCGGAATTACCTTCGATGCGTTGCGCGTTCTGGTCGGCAAACTCGAGTCGCCGTTCAATCGAGCGGACTGACTCCAGATACTCGTCGATCTTGCGCCGGTCTTCGGCACTGACGGAGCGTTGCATACTGCGTGCATCTTCGAGAACGGCATCAAGTACCGAGCGATCCGATGCGCCTCCGGTTCCGCTGCGGAACATCCGGTCAAATACAACTCGCGGCTCTGTGTCGCGCGGCATCGGAGTTCGCGAGTTCGACCACGAAATCGAATTGCGGTTGAGGCTACCTGAAAAGAACCCCTGTCCCTGAGTGGATAGCTCAAGCGAAGGAAGAAGCGTTTTGTCGCGGCAATGGTGAGCCGCGATCTGATCGGCTGACGCTCCACCCGCGTCAATTCGCCGGTCGTCATAGCCAAAACCGGTCAGCCACGTTGCTGTTCCTGATCCGTGACCGTTTCCACGCGGCGTCCACATATTTCGCGGAATGATGATGTCGGATTTCAGTTCGTCAAAGGGTGACATCCAACGATTGAGCGCGAGAATGCTTCCATCGCTACCCGTTTCCTCGACGCCCCATGCGTTGTCAGCAACACCGTTCGGGAAGTAGAGGTAGGCCATGCGACGGACTGCGTTCGTATTGCCGGAAAATGCGCCGCCCACTGGAATCGACGCAGCTGTCTCCATGACATCCAGCATCGGCAACGCCAGCGCCGCTCCTGCGCCTCGCAACATAGTCCGTCTTGAAATCTGCCACTTCTTCATGCTTCAACTCGCTGAAAAACTCTCTCGTTGATTTGCTCAATCACAAACGCGCCCTGAAATCAGGGATTGCTGATTACCTGCTTGTGCTGAAACGGATAACTGCGAACGACGGAATGGATCAACCGTCGCATCTGATAGTCGTTGGATTCGATGTCGGTCACGATCTGCCGCAAAGCCTGCTCGTCGTAATATTCGAGTTGCCGCCCGAGTGCATAGGACAGCATCTTGCTGCACACCTGACGGGTCAGCTCATTCATCTTCTCAGAGACGATAACCTGCCGTAGG
>JBCCFB010000249.1:0-9541 GCA_039029995.1 Planctomycetota bacterium | reverse complement strand
CCTCTGCCCCGTTGGGCGGTCACTTGAACGGCGGGTGGCTACAGCAACCGGACCTCGCCCCCCTACCTTATCAAGGCCCGAAGGGCCGACACAATGGAATGCTGCTCCTCAGCGGCATCTGGCAAAGCGGATCAAAATGCCAGCCCGGATCGCAACATGATCGAGTCGCGAAGATTCAAAGTATCTCCGTCTGAGCGCAAGACGACTTCACGTTCAAAGACATACCCGACTTCAAAAAAACCAGTGACCCTTTGCGGCCCCAGCCACTCTACACCTACAAACGCACGAACGTCGTTGTAGTCGAACTGGTCTTCACCAACGACCATCATTGTCGCTCCCTGCACATCCGCCGCCGTCCAGCTGCCACCGCCATATTCGGCGCCGCTGTACAACCAGGCTTCAAGTCCTCGATACGACGGCAGGCGATGAGCAATCTTCGGTCGCGGAAAGTAGAGATCAATCTTTAAATCGGGGTTTGGAGCCATAAAGACGCCGAAGGCGGGAAGCAGTTTCACCCGCACCCGATTCAAATACTCCACACCCAGCTTTGCCGTTGTGTAAGAGTTGATCCGTCGCCATCCGATTGCGGAGCCTGTGATTCTCAGGCTCTCACTGGCAACGTGTTCGAAATCTGTATAAACGCCAATCGCCAGATTGGTTTCGATACCGCCCGGACGACGAGGGTCAGAAATGTAGTCGAAGGACAGGAACGTGCTGTAAGTCTGAGCCGGCAACTGGAAACCTGACAACGCGGTGTCCGGCCCGTCCCAGAAGTGAAAGATAAAATTGGGACTGATCCGCAGTGGCTGTCCACTGTTGAACCAGTTCGGAATCGTCGCGGTCGTCGCAAGTTCAAGATCATTGATCCCGAGATCATTTCCAAACGGGTTGTCAGGATCGCCATGAATGTATGTGTGCCGGAATCGTGGTCGCTCAAGAAAACGTGGCAGAACATTCGACCGCAATCTGGCCCAGACCTGAGAGGGCCATTCGAGCGACGGCCACCAGTTGGAACCCGGTGACTGATACGGCCATTGATTTCTCAACTGGTACGTTCCGTATCCGGGCCCCGGCTGTTGTGGAGGGAATATCACATCCTGAGGCGGAACCTGGATGATAGGCCCGTTCAGGCTACCCTGCGGCACGATGGGCTGCTGACCGAGCGGCGGTGGATTGACCACAATGGGTGAACCGATCTGAGGCAGATTCGGAAGCGGAATTGAATTCGGATTGAAGGTGCCCGGATTGAGTTGCGGCAACTGGGTTACCGGCGGACTAGCCGAGATGGCCGGCGGTGAGCCGAACACAGGGGCCGGCGACGTTATGATCGAAGGTCCTCCGAGCACCGTTGGCGGTGTAGCAGGTGGCTGCTGAAATCCAGCTCCCGGACTCAGCTGGAACGGATCATCAAAGCGCAATCGCTGTCCGTCCGCGCGTGTAGAAAAAGCCAAGACTGCCAGCATGACTGCAAGCAATTGCAACGACTTTCTTCCACAAGATATCAAGAACCAGTCCATAAAACGCCGAAAACGATTGGTTACCCCCGCAAATCAAATTGCGATTCGTAATTAGCAGGGGTAGCAATCGCGGTCAAGTTCAGCCGGCGTTGGCGAATATTACCTAGAAGTTGGTGATCTCGACGCGGCGCAAATCAGGGGTACCGCGATAAGAGCGACCAAGCTGAAAAACGCTGTCAGTATCGCGACCACCGTCAATGGTGAGAATCGAACCTGAACCGTATTGAACATCGACGAGCTGCACCTCGTCGTCGCCACTGCCAAGGTCCATACCCAGTTTTCCGACGACTTGAGTGTCCTCGAAATCCAGGTAATCCTGCTCGCCTCCCGTGGCGAAAGACGCATCCCCGCCCAGAATGCAGGACACGACCTCGACGCTGTCCTGATCGTGGCCAGTCTGTATTTCGAGTGACTCATCGAATTCGACGTTCATCGTTCGTAGAGTGGATTGAGTTGCGTCCAGATCAAACTCAGCTTGACCTGAAACTACCGAATCCCGCAAGTCGATCTGTTTGTGACCGCCGTATCCACGACGAACGTAAAGGTCGGTTCCGACATGCCATTCTCTGGCGTTGAGAGAATCATCAGCGCCCCTCAGATTGACAGCAATTCCTTCACCGGTATCCACATGCCCCCAGTGAAGCTCTGCTTGATCTGCGCTAGTGTTGAGGTGAAATCGTTCATGAACGATTGTGAAATTGATACCAGTCACGTCAACCCAGTCGCTGCCTGATCCAGTCGAGAATGTATAGTCGCCGGCCACTTCAAGCCTTTGAAACCACAGGTTCGCAGCACGAACCCGGTCGGCGCCCCTCCCGAGAATCAGTTCAAGATCACCGCCGACATAGGAGTACTGACCATTGAAGTAAACGTAGTCATCGCCGTCTCCCATATTGACGTAGATGGAGCCCGGTAGATCAATGGCTCCCAGTCGCAAGTCGTCATCGCCACCGAGGAGAATCACATGAATCCCCGTCGGATTCACAAACTGATGCGTTCCGTTTGAGCCTGTTTCGACACGCACGTGCCCGGAAGGCGCGTAGGAAGGAAACGTGATCACGACTTCATCAGCAGAATTTCCACCGATGACAAACACCGTGCCGCCGTTGTCCTGAAAGACGGTTTGACCGTGAGAATGGTCGGCGAAACCCACGCAAAGGATGATAAAGAGCACACTCATTGCGAGACGGTAAATCCGCTCACGAGATCGGGAAGCATACATTCTGATTCAATTCTGTTTAGTTGGTTTCCAGTAAAGCCGCATGGGGCGATACAAACGGGGAAACCAGAACTGAGTCCGATCCGACGTGGATACTCAGAATTTTTACCGCGCAGGATCAGGGATTTTCAAAGTCGTACGAGGTCAAGCCGCACGACGCTCAAGCCTGGCATTGCTGAGCAACTCCTGCCGTAGAATCTCAATCGCAGCTCGATCGGTCCAGTAGCTCATGTGGCCACGGGGCCCGAGCCGGTAGTTGCGATACTCGCACTTTGGATTAACCGTCACCGAATCGAGACCGTTTCCAAGCATCTCCGTTTCGCACCAACCGTCATTGCGCGGGAAGTCGATTTCGCGACCGACATAGTCGTCGATCCGGTAAAGATTGATCCAGCGATCGGCCTGCTTGCGAATGTCCGACCAGAACGGCTTATCCAGTGATGGAAAGATATGACCGAAGTAATGCTGATACAGATGCTTGAACGGGGACCCCATCGTCACAAGCGTCGTAGAACGAAAACAGTTCTTCAGCCATCCAAGCTCGGGGTCATTCAAAGCTTCAATGGCAAACATCGTTCCCTGGCTGTGGGCAATGATCACCAGCTCAGGCCGGCTATTACCGACTTCATCGCGGTAATGGATCAAAATCCGCTTGAGCCGGCTGATAATCGCATCGCGTCTTGAGAAGAACAACGACCCCGACTCAAAAGTCGTTTCTTTGATATCGAACTCGTCATCATCGTCCAGCGCGTCTTGAATGCTGGTCGCGCGGAAATAGAAGTGATTGACAACGTCCAGCAGGATATCGAGCACAGGGCGCAATCGTGGTATCAAGAGAAACGCGATGCCACCAAGAGGGATCAGCAGAAAAACTATCTTGTTCGCGTCAGCCATCAACTGACCGAGAATGAAGTTGTCGTTGTAGTAGCAGAAACCGTTGAACTGCTGGTAACCCAGCAGCATTACCAGCGACACACCGATCAACGTACTAATCGCAAGCACAATCTGAAGCGACGGGTGCACGATCAGCCTCGGCCCCCGAGAAGCTGGCCGCTCGCCTGCCTTGAGCGTAGCCTTCCAGCGGAAGTACCTGAATACCGTGATCAGTGCCGTCGTCGAGATGACCAGCAGCATGATGAACTGAACACCCAGCAGCGGTATCGTCTCATCGAATACCGCTCTGTATTCCGGCAAGTGACCGATCGAGCTGATACCTTCCCGTGCCGCTGCCCACGTAAGCGGTAAACCGAACCCCCAGGCTCCAACCGCGAGAGCAGGCAATAGGAAAGCTACATTGATCGCAGGCCGATAGGCCCCGCGCGAGCAGTAGCTGGCCAGCCAGCAGGCTCCCATCGCGATGACGACGATGACTTCAACCATCCATAAGAGGCCGAGAAGAATCACCAGCATCCGGCAGTACCAGATCAGGCCCAGCCGTTCCTGAGCCTCGAAATGCAACTGTGGAAACAGCGCGTTGAGAAAGATGATTTTGATCACCAGCAGCCCGGCCACGAAAGCCACCGTGACGTTCACCCAGTACCAGAACCGATGAATCACCCGGCTCTTCGTGATCCGCGTGCCGATGTTTGAACTCAAAAGCCCGAACGCGCATATCACGCTCAGTACAATCGTCGTCCAAAGCAAACCGCGATACGACTCCGCCCACGAAAGCTGCGTTGCGAAAACGGCTCCGGACAGGAGCACCAGAAAATATGTCACGGCTAGAACAGGGCCGTGAAGAATTCTCGAGCTGATCAGTCCCAGCCTCTGCAGCCATTCGGATGCAGAAGAGTTCTGATCCGCTGCCACATAGGCTACAAAGCGCAAGCCGAACAGAATCTGGAACAGGCCGTAGAAGACTCCAAAGATGCCGTGAGAGACGCGGGATTGGTCACCCCAGAAAACTTCCGCAATCTCTAGCTTCTGCCCTTCATAATCGAGACGCCTGACATGCGACTCAAACGTCTGGACATGATCCGGATCAACCGGCTTTTCATTCAACCAGATTACTTCGCCATGGTCTTCCAGCGGCGAGTCCTCGCCGGCCAGTGATCGCGCAAAAGTGGTCAGCGTATGACCCGGATCTGGATCACCGACTCCGTGAACAACAAGCATCAACTTGTCGATCCCTCGACCGTTTTGACTTTCGCTTTGCAAATCTACCGGCGCACCCCGAGCGCAGTTCCGGACATAAAGCCATCAACATCTGGTCCTTAGCGGCGGGACTGTACTGGAAACGGGGGATAGGTTCACGACCGGTTTGAAACCAGAAAGCTAGCAACGAAAACGATTGACTTGAATCGAGCACGGCGGCGGTTTTCGGCGAGTTGAGATCGAGGATGTATCAGGAACCGATTCGAGGGTGGGGTAAAAAGAGAATCGAGCGGAGGACTAAATCGCATCGAGCCAGCCTACATCAGAGAACTCGAAGGCCGTGTTACCTTGAGACATTATTGGGAAAAAAATGCGATGTGCCAGCGCATCGGTCACGGAGCGCCGTCGCAACAAGCACTAAGTGGCGGCGCCAAAGCGTGGAGATGCACACGGATAAACGGCCCGCAGGGCCGGCACATCATCTGCCGGTGGCTTTGCCACCGGTTGTTCGATAAATCGAAACGCAGGCCTGAAGGGCCGGCACAAGGGCTGTCTAGCCCATCCTCTTTTGTGTCGGCCCTCAAGGCCTTGGGTCCAATTTGGCGCATTTGCCGGTGGCTTCGCCACCGGTTGTTCGATCTTTCGAGACGCAGGCCTGAAGGGCCGGCACAACGACTGTCCAACTCATCCTGTTTTGTGTCGGCCCTTCAGGCCTAACATCCAGTGCAGTTCTTTTCCGGTGGCTTCGCCACCGGCATTAGATATACCGGCCCTTCGGGCCTTTCTTGCTCGGTCTCACCTTGCGCGGCTGGCAGGCTTGGTGTCACCCTTCGCGGCTGAAAAGCTTTGTGATTCGGAACTGGCATGCTTGGTGCTTTGGACCTCGGATGCTCGGTGCTTCGGGCCTGTGAAGCCAGGTTCGGGCCCCTCGGTGCTGAGATTATTCAGCCAGACAACGCCTCGGTTTTTCTTGCTGGCAATGACTCCAGAGAACTCAAAGCCCTCCTTTGGCATGTAGAGCCGACTCCGGCCAGGTACCACAGCCTGGAATCTACTCAGTCGCTTTGAATCGTTCTGATTCGACAGTCAGAAAATGTCTGACCGCAACGCGGCCAGCAGGAGAAAACTCATTCACCGGGAAGATTTGAAAGGCGTTCTTGGTCAGGTAGCCCAGAATCAGGTCACCCTCCTCTTTGACATCAATGAAGTGCTCCCATTTGCGGAAGACTTCCTCACAACTGCCGAAGACTCGAACGCCTTCTGGAGAGATTTCGTAATCCATCTTCTCCTTCAACTTACCAAGCGCCTTCAACTGCCTCTTAAAGTTCCGCAAGCGAAGACGGCTTTGGGAAAGAGCCCCGAGCCCGGCCGAAAACATACTCAACGATACGACGAGATAGATCGGGTGCCTGCTCATCAAATAGACGTAGAGAATTGCGGCCCCGAACGGCATGCAAACAGCTCCAATAAAGATACGCGAGTATCGAACGCGTTTCCCGTCGTGGATGCGGTAGGCTTGGCGGTAGGTATCGACAGAAAAATTCGCCTGCTCGACAACGGGAAACGAGATGCGGGAGACATCACCGACAAGAGAATCTTCAATTGATCTGTCCACGTCTGTCCTGCCTATTCCCTTTCAAAGCAAACTCTGATTCCAATTCGATGAACAAAAGCGACGAGAACAAAAGCGATCAAGAGCATCTATGCCGGCCCTCGCTGACGCTTCGGGTTGCGAACCATAGTGAGACTGACCAAAGCCCGGCCGATTGCATACCCGGGAGGGCGAATCGTAACCCGAAGCGTTAGCGAGGCAGCACCACAAAAATATCGCAATAACATTTGCGGCTCATCGGCTTATCACACCGCCTAGTTCTCTAGCATCGACTCGATCAGCTCCTCGAACTTGCTCTTGAGCTCATCATAGGCTTCACCAGTCGCCGGCCCTGTAAACCCTGTATGAATCGCCTGGATCTTCCCGGCATCGTCAATAAACAGAGTTGTCGGATAAGACCGAACACGATCGATCAAGCTAAAAGCCCGACTCGCTTCAGCCTTGTCTGACGACCCGGCCAGCAACACCGGGTAGCTGGCGTTATTCCGTTCGAGGTACAGTCGCACCTGCTTCGCATCTCGTTCACGATTGCCTGAGTGCTCAAAAGCCAGACCGAGAATGGACAACCCACGTTCACCGTATTTCTCTTCCAGCTCGGAAAAATACACGGCTGCATCGTGGCAATTCGGACACCAGCTGCCGAAGACGTAGATCAACCGTACCTTTCCCGCAAACTTCGAGTCGTTAATGCTCGTCAAATATCCATCAAGATCACGATACAGATAGTCACCGAGCTCTCTTCCCGTTGCTGAAGTCTGTTCGAACGCATCCGGCAGCACTGCGTCTTCGTTACGTTCTGCCGTCCACGTTTCATGCCATGAGTCGGACGACCAGAAGTGCCCTTCAAGCTTTCCGTCATCTGTGGCAGTCGCTTCGAACCGGAAAGCGTGCGCGCCGTCAAAGCAGCATAGCTCCATCCGGCCATTGTCTACTCTCCCAGCCAGAAAGCGGTAGTCTCCAGTTGTCGTCATGAACGTACCGCGCACACCTGTGCCATTTTCAGCCGCTGAGAAGATCCCGACAGCAGGATCAGAACTCGATTCAAAATCCACCGCCCAGCGCCCGGCAAACGGTGATGGGTCTTCTGTACCTTGAACGGCCTGCCTGACCGCAAAGAACTCCATCTCAGCCCAGCGATCTAAACCACGTCGCTTCTTCCAGTTGCCGCGCAGTTCGTCCTGTTCCGAGTCATAGTCAAAGGTGATGACAGAATCGTAATGGGTAAAGTTGATCTCATATTCATCTACTTCTTTGGTCACCGATGGAATCTCAATCCGCTCTTCGCCGTTGAAGACAGTTCCACGCCAGTCGCTGCCACTCTGAGTCAGTTCGAGACCAAAAGAGACAACTAGCTGTTCATCGGTATCCGACGGAATGACAAGACTTGCCTGCCAGACACCAGCCATATCTTCCGTCGCAGCGCAAGTACTGGTGGCACCGCTAAAGAAGCAGGATATTGAAAAAGCAACCAGGCAGATGGCACGTTGAAAGTTCATAGATGTCTCCAATGTAGAAGACGTTATCTTAACACAAGAGTTGAATCACTTTTGGTGCCATACAACACTCACTGGGTAAACTTGCTCACATCCAAACTCAAAATGTCGGCTTACAACTGCTCGGCGATCTGGGCGATGAGAGCATTTAAATTACGGGCCACGGTTTGCGTGCTCGGATGATCCGACCCGAGTGAATCTTCAAATATCTTGAAAGCACGACGCATCAGAGGTTCCGCTTCAACAAGACGGTCGGTGGCCTGAAGCAACAAAGCAAGATTGTTCAGCCTGATTGCCACGTTCGGATGCTCCTCACCGAAGGAAGCTTCATCGATTGAAAGCGCTCGACGCATCAGAGGTTCCGCTTCGGAAAGGCGGTTGGTGGCCTGAAGCAACTGAGCCAGATTGTTCAGCCCCGTTGCCACGTTCGGATGCTCCTCACCGTAGGAAGCTTCATAGATTGAAAGCGCACGACGCATCAGAGGTTCCGCTTCGGAAAGGCGGTTGGTGGACTTCAGCAACTGAGCCAGATTGTTCAGCCTGATTGCCACATTCGGATGCTCCTCACCGTAGGAAGCTTCATAGATTGAAAGCGCACGACGCATCAGAGGCTCCGCTTCGGAAAGGCGGTTGGTGTCCTGAAGCAACTGAGCCAGATTGTTCAGCACCGTTGCCACGTTCGGATGCTCATCACCGTAGGAAGCTTCACAGATTGAAATCGCACGACGCATCAGAGGTTCCGCTTCGGAAAAGCGGTTGGTGGCCTTAAGCAACAAAGCCAGATTGTTCAGCCTAGTCGCCACCTCTGGATGATCTACACCATACAATGCCTCATCGATAACCAGCGCACGACGCTTCAGAGGTTCCGCTTCGGCATACATCGCTTTCGCGTCGAGAAGACTCGCAGTACGGCTCATCAGGCTTCCCACGCCTTCACAACCATCTTGCCCGTCTGAATAGCGACATACTGCAACCGCATGCGAAAACAAGGACTCCAGTTGAAAAATTTCAAGTAAATCATTCCAGTCGGCAACGAAACTCGAGCTAACCCATTCCAACCCTCGTCGGAGAAATTCGGCTCCTCCCCCATCTTGTTGCCATTTTCGAGTCACATCTTGAACAAGCCGGTGTACTGAAAACTCAGGATTCGCCGTATCGCGAGCGACAATTGACCAAGACTCAAGCTCAGCCAACAGATCGTAAGCATCGCAATCTTCAATCGGATACGACTCCAAAATCTCTGTGCTTGACTGAAAGTCTGTAAGATATCATGTTTTATTTTACCAAGTCTGAACGGGAATAGCTATGGAACCTTTTATGGCTGTCCTGCAAATAATCCCCCAATACTCACTGAAAAACCTTTTTAAAACCAAAGCAGCTCCTGCTTGCTTTATGGAGCTAGACAGTTCCCTGTCTGTAAATTCCCACAAATGCTCAAGTTATTTTCATTTACTGCGCCTTGGTAAAACTCCACAACACAGCCATTAAGGAGGTCCATAGCGGGATAAAGTATGCACCCATGTCAGCCACCTACATTGCCTCCGCTCTATTAGTGAGTTGTTGGAAAAGAACGCACTGCTTTGTGAAGTGAGATACTGCCTTGCCT
>JBCCFB010000248.1:0-9557 GCA_039029995.1 Planctomycetota bacterium | reverse complement strand
TGGCGTGCAGGTAGCTGCTGGAATCATCGTTGCTGAAGACGGCATTATCGCCACCAAATCAAGTGAGTTGCGCGACGCATCAA
The DNA here is from genome assembly GCA_039029995.1 of Planctomycetota bacterium. Classification (GTDB taxonomy): domain Bacteria; phylum Planctomycetota; class Planctomycetia; order Pirellulales; family Pirellulaceae; genus Mariniblastus. The sequence continues at coordinate 9,474 of JBCCFB010000248.1, read as the reverse complement.
ACGTGGCAGTCTTCTTTGGAGATGGCCGAAGTCTTCCGGCGGAGATTATCCGTCAGGATGATCGTAACGACGTTGCACTTTTGAAAGTTCCGGCAAGGCATCTTCCGGTCGTAAACTGGTCTTCAGCTGAAACCGCACCGGGAATCTTCGTCCTGTCACCGTCCGCTGATGGCAGCGTCTACGGCCTCGGGTCTTACAGCGTTATCCCACGTTCCACGATCGTCGGACAAGCTGCTTTTCTTGGCGTGCGCCCGAACCTGACAATCGATGGCCGAGGCCTGCTGCTTTCCGAAATTACGCCGGATACAGCTGCGAGTCGAGCTGGCTTACGAAACGGCGATGTGATGCTGAGTTTTGCAGGTGCCGCTATGAATTCGGTAACTGATTTGCATCGTGAAGTAAAACTTAAGAGCCCGGGTGACACTGTGGATATCCAATTCCGACGCAACGGAGTCGTGACGACAACCAGCGCGACACTTGCAGGACGAAACATCTCTGGTAATCAAGCGAAAGAATTTCGCATGATGAACCGCCTCGGAGCTATTCCGTCTCGTCGAGCCGGTAATTTCCCCGTTGTCTTTCAGCATGACTCGCCAATGTTTCCAGAACAGATTGGCGGACCCGTAGTTGATCTAAACGGCAATGTAATCGGCATGAACATTTCGAGAACCGGAAGAACAGGTTGTTACGCGATTCCATCGGCCACGATGCAGCAATTGGTAGATGATTTGCTGCGAGAAAACGTGGCAAGCCGTGAATAGATGATTCGGCCTGAGTCACAATAAAAAAAGCGTGATGTTTTCTGCATCACGCTTTTTTCACGCCTGCCCATTCAGCGACGATCGTCCTGCCGATGACGATTCGAGTTGTGTTGCTGCTGGTGGCCGTTTCGCCGGTGGTTCCACGTGCCGTAAGAAGGGTAGGCACTTCCGTAACGGTGGTTGTTTCCGTAGTAGCCATAGTTGTAGTACGGCTGGTAAGTGCCATATCCATAAGACGGGACTGAGTAGCCACCACCATAGTATCCATAATTCTGGCCGTAGTGTTGATTCGCAACCGCCGGATAGTAACCTCCGCCCGACTGACATGTCTGTGCTTCGGCGTCTGTGGCCATTGCCGATACGATCACGACTGCGGCGGCAATCATCCAGTTTTTGATTCCTGATTCTCTCATTTTTCACTCCGATTGATTTGTGTTCGTTGGATTAGGTTGTTTCGCGATCGCGTCGAATGTCTGACACATTCCTAACTGCTTCGCGAGTTGATTGAACACAATCAAAAAGAGAAAATTCGATCACCAGTTGAGGCCGAGCTCAGTAAGCTCTTCACGGATGGCACTGATGTTCCAGATTTGAAGGTTGTCGAAACATGACATGGCAACACTGGAGCCATCCTTTGAAAACTGCATGTCAACCAGCCTCCCTGATTCCGCGGTCTCAAAGAAGGCAAGAGGATGTCCGGATTCCGGATCGATCAGCGTCAATTGATCGCCTGCTGTCTTAGCAGCAATCAAGCTGCCATTATTTGAATAACGGCAGATCGCGGTTTCGATACCTGTGTCCAACTCAAGGACGACGGAGCCATCGTCTCGAATTTTCCAGATTGCAAGATCTCCACCACCGGTTGCAAACACATCATTTCGCAATGGATGTGCACATGGCTGGGCGCTTACAATCCCGGGGATAATGTCTGAAACCAGTTCACCCGTTTCGGTGTCAAAAATGTAGACGCCGTTTCCACGCTGTGTGCCGGAAATTAACCACTTTCCATCAATCGTTAGCTGCACCTCATGGAGCCCTTTGTGCTGCGGGAAATGCCGAAGCGATTCACCGCTACTGGCATCAATTTCAAATGGACTGAACCCGTAGCCAACAAAAATCCGTTCTCCTGAGCCACTCAGCGATATTTCGCCAGTTTGCTGCTCCAGCAGATTCTCCGGCTCACCCTTCTCTACAAATATCCGGCCTCGTTCGACCTGTAGTTCAACCGGCCATTTCTGGACCCCGGAGTTTCCACTGCTGTACAAGTAGTCGCCTTCAGGCGAAAACTCGAAATCTGCACATCCATTGACGGGGAATTCACAAACGATCTGCCGTGAATTCAGATCCCAGAGAACGATTCCCGTTTCGTGACCGCGGGCAACCAGTCTCTCTTCGACAGGGTGGTATCGAACGCTGCTTCCAAAACGATTGGAACTCGAATAGACATTCAGAGCAGGAGTCGCGATCTCCCAGATCCCGAATTGCTGGTCTTTCCTGTTATTGTGGCAGAGCCGGCCGTCGGCACTGAAACCCGTGTTGAGCAGGATCGCGCCACGATCAACACGCAAGGCTTCTTCACCGGCAACGACATTCGTAAGACGTACAGATGCGTCCTCGCTGTAGGATGCAATGAAGTCAAGGAACGGATGGATAAACACCTGGGTCACTTCCGCCTGATGTGTCGCCATCGACAGTGCGAGTTCTCCCTTCCGCCAACAGTAAAGCCTGCCTTTCCATGTTCCTGCTGAAAGCAAACGACGACTCGAATCCCAGTCGAGTGCCGTAACATTGTGTTCGGTCTGTGTCGCCCAACGAGCAACAGGAACATCTGTTGCTTCCCAGATTTCAAGTCCGTTGCCGGCGCGCTCGCTGACGGCGAACTGGTCGCCCGATTCTGACATCCGGATCAACCTGGGCGGAAACAAAAGAACTGATTCATCGCTGTCTGGACTTCTTGGTGAATTCTCTCCGGCAAATACGGCATCCGATGAAACGGCGACAGTCGCTTTGACCTGGTCCTGCTCAAGAGAAATGATCTCGATGCCATTGAGTGTTGTCAGTCCAAGAACGCCGCCTTCTGATGAGAAATCGAAATCGACAACTCCTTTTTTCTTGAGGACCGGAGCGTCTGGATTTTCGAGATCGTGGACGTACAAATAGGACTTTTGATAGACAGCGTTTGTTTTGTGGTGATTCGCCCCGATCCAACGACCATCCGGGCTGATCTTGATCGACCAGCAGAGTTGCTCTTCCGGTTCAAGGTCCGCTGGTGGAGGCAATTCGATGATTGTGCGCTCCTCGATGTTATCTGAATCACTGTCAGCAAATTCAATCACGCGAATTCGTCCGTCACGGTTCGCCTCTACCAGGCGAAGGTAGTCTTCGCTCAGTGCCGAAGTCTTCCAGTCCCCCCAGCCGTTTTCCATGTCCCTGACCTGAATTGAGCGAAGGTCAGTGAGCGCCATGGCGGCGATCGCTTCGTTGCGAAGCTCTAATCTGCATCGCTCATACTCGTCAGGATGAAGATCCAGCTCGGGAAGCAGGTCTGTAGCGCGTTGTACTGCATCCAGCGAAACATATCGCTGGCCGATTCGTCCGGTGTAACGCCGCATTCGAACCTGATCCACCAGCGAATGATAGAGATTCTGTTGCGACTCCTTTCGCAAGCCGATCTCGGCAAGCGTCTGCCTTGCCTGATACCAGGCGAAATTGACCGAACCGATTGCTACGACGCACAGCAACAAAGCAACGCAAGCGGACAGCGATGAAAGGACGGGGTTTCTGCGACAGACGCGCCAGAATCGCTCAAAAAGTGAAACGCGTCGTGCTCGAATCGGCTTGTCAGCAAGAAACAGTTTGAGATCTTCGGCCATATCGTCTGCCGACGAATATCGCCGCGCTGGATCTGACGCGACCGCTTTGAGAATGATCGTCTCCAGATCCAGCGGAATCGTCTCGTCCAGTTTCCTCGGCGAAAGTGGACTGCGATTCGATGCTTTCTTGACAACATCAGCCGGATCAACGTTTTTAAACGCGTATTCAAGCGTACACAATTCATAGATCGACAGACCGAGCGAGTAGATGTCGCTTCGTCGATCTGCAACTCCGGAGAAGCGTTCAGGTGCCATGTACCGGAGAGTTCCGATTACATCTCCGGTCCCGGTGAGGTTGTGTTCGTCCAGTTTCGCCAGACCGAAATCAGTTACCCATACCCGTCCCTCGGTATCAAGGATCAGATTTGCAGGTTTTACATCGCGATGCAGCACGTTGTGGTTGTGTGCATACTCAAGCGCTTCGGCAACTTGAACTCCAACCGCTGCGGCACGCCGGTGGTACTGATTTCCAGATCGTGCGATGGACACGGAGTCGTCATCACCGAAGATCGAATCAGACAGCCCTCCGCAGCTTCCACTAGCAGCAACGCCGCCCGAAACCCCGTCTGAAATCTCGTTGTCACGACGTCCGGCCCTGTCTACCACCTCTGTATCCGGCATCACGGGGTCGGTGCGATCGGGGTCGGCTGATGGTTCATGATGACTGTTTGCAGAAAGCGATTTGCCGTTGATCAGGGAAGCCGCGAACTGCTGACTCAGATTGTCTGCGGGACGAACTTTCGTATGCGCATCAGACACCGATGCTTCGCGATGACCTGACGCATCGCGCAAATGCTTCAAGTCTTCAATGACTCGATCGAGGTTGTCACCACGAATGAACTGCATGGCGTAGTAGTGCAGTCCTTCTGCTTCTCCCTCGTCGAATACGGGAACGATGTTTGTGTGATGCAGTCGTGCTGCCGACCTCGCTTCGGTATGAAAACGTTCGAGGTAGCCGGGTTTTTTTGCGATCGCGCGCGGAAGAATTTTTAATGCGACACGGCGTCCCATCGTCACATGGCGGGCTTCGAAAACGATTCCCATTCCTCCACGGCCGACTTCCTGAATGATCTGATACTCTCCAAGGAGTTCAGGAATCGAGTCATCAACAATAAGCTTGCGGGCCGGCGTTTCATCCTGAATATCACCCAGCATGACGAGGGCGGGCAACACAGCTTCGATGCGTTCAGCGAGATGAGGGTACTTCTGTTTGTACTCTTCAACGTCCGGATTTTCACCGGCCTCCACTCTCTCGGCAAAGGAGTCGGCGATTTCGTCAATGGTCACGTCTGAGCCGAATTTGAGCCGTGAACCCGGCGACGCGTCAGATTCTTTCACCACATCCTCCGGATTCGGACGACCTAGATTCTTGATTCGCCAGCTTTGTTGCCCTCGACTTCTTTTTGCAACCGTTCAAGTGCGCGGATGTAACGATTGCTTGCCGCGGTCTTCGAAATGTCGAGTAGTTTCGCAACTTCGTGATTTTGCAATTTCTCAAAACGCCTCAACGCAAGAATTTCGCGATCCATCTCGCTCATCGAATTCAAAGCACGTTCAACACTCATGGTTGTTTCAGCCCGCATGGCCGCGACACTGGGACTGGTATGCTTGCCCAGAAGGTGGGCAGCCAGAACGGCTGAGGTTGCCTGTGGTGAAGGCCCGGAATAAATCGAAACTTCTCTTCCGGCATCACGGGATTTGGTTCCAAGATGCTTCCGGTGCATCTGAAACAGCTTTTGCACGGTGATATACCTGAGCCACAGAAAGAAGGGCATCTCCTGATTTTCACAATAGTCTGTGAATCGAGAAGTGGCTTCGATGAAAGCTTCCTGAACGATATCGTCCGCATCAAGCCGGCCGCGAAGCCGTGGATCCATGCGAAACTTGATGATGCGCAGCAATTTCTCTCGATTTCGCTGCAGGAGTTCTCCTAGCGCCTGTGGCCGGCCAGCCCGTGCCTGCTCGAGATACTCATCATTGATCGTGTCGGAATTGCCCATTTCGTTCCCTTTGGCTGCATGATACCAGTCCAGCCGGAGAGAATCGAAAATTCTGGATTTTCCTACCCTCCGGCCGCGTTGCGAAACCGGTTCACGGTTGCAACTGCCGGAAAACCGGGGCATCCACAGGGAAAATTCGAAATTCAGAAAATAATCGTGACAAAGCAGGTAACAAACCCGCGACCGATCGCTTAGCCCTTACGGAAGAAGAACATGCCAAGGACAAACAACGCAACCAGAACTGATGATCCACCGACTATCTTGGTGCCGGTGTTGTAGGTCGAAGGATCCGACCACTCGACATCTTCCATGTCGAAAAATGCACCACCATAGCCTTGAACAGACTGTCCGGGGGCCAGCGCTACGGGAGCACTGCCGGTAAAACCTTCAACTCGCTGTGGACCGGAACCTCCGGTCGAACCTGACTTACCTCATGTTGAGGTCGGTCGCGGTCGCGGACGTCATTGGCCGTAGGTCGGCGTGCTTGAAAGGACAATTGTCCCGAAGATTAGTGCGGCGATGATCAGCGCAGCCGTTCTCATGTTCTGCTCCCTGGCAAGCTATTCACATATCTGTAACCCTAGCTTGCCTTCAGAGCGTCACTTCAATTCCAACCGCAATTTGGCCATTGAAGCATTCCGGTTGTAGCGGTTGTCCGGCAACAGCCGTTGTGCAGCCTGATTGCAACACAATGAGGTGCCTCGGGTTAGTCGCCCGAGCTTTCGGCGGCGCGTCTTCTGTCCATTTCGTCTTTGATATAGGCCTGATCATCATCGCTTAGCAGACTCAGCGGAGTGTCAAATACCTCGCCATTGATTTCCAGTACGGCGTTTCCGTCTCGGAAGTCGAGCAGTTTCCCGACGATCTCTTCGTCACCAGCAGCATTTTTCCAGGTTCGTACCATGGGACCATGCGGCGAAGCGGTTGGCACTTCTTCCCGTGGACGACTCTCAATCGACTCGATGGCACGCTCGGCCGTTGCTTTGATCACAACATTGTCCGAGCGCTTGAACGATCTCAAAGCACGAATACTTGCCGTCCCGCCAATTTCACCCAGTAGTCTTATGACCCTTGGCATGGCGCGGTCATCAGCCTCATCCAGCAGATTGATCACGGCCTCTTCAGCACCGATACCAATCGTCTCAAGTGCTCTTTGTGAATGAATCATCGTAGCTCCCGAGCCAAACATTCCTGATGCAATTGCCGGATAAGTTGAACTGACTTTCATGTTGGCAAGGGCATCAAAGGCACTGCTGGTGATCAGAGAATTCTCGTGCTGCAATTGTGAGACTATGACTTCGGAACATGCACCCGTTCCCCACGTTTTACAAGCCTCAAGGCAGGTTCGAGCTGCAATGAAATCTTCTGCATCAACCGTGGTTCGGATCGCCACCGCCAGGGACTCGGAAACATCATTTTTTAGAGCTGGATCGGGTTGCTGATCTTTCAGCCAGTCGCACGCTGTCCTGATCCGACCGGGATCATCGCTCCTTAGGTCATCGGAAATCTGACTAAGCACCATTTCCGGGCGGCCGAGGCTTTCAATAACGCTTCGTGCAGTATCCTTCCGGCCGTAGTCGCTCGAGTTGAAGTAGGGGACGATCGCTCGAGCAGCTTCCGGAGTACCGATCGCAATCAGTGCTTTCTCTATTCGCGACCTGTCTGCATCACTATCCAATGCCGCGACAATTACCCCGATTCCGCTTTCGGCTCGTAGTTCTCCCAGAGTCGTAACTCCAGCATTCAGGATTGAACGAGAATCAGGGAACATTCCCATTGCAGTAATAACCGCATCAGGACTTTCGGGAACGCGACCGGTTTCGGCAAGCTGTTCAATCGCTTCTTCGGCAGCATCCTCATCACCGTTGACCACTACCAGTTCCAGTACGGCCGCGAATTGTTCACGATAAGATTCGTTCGCCTCTATCTCGGCCAGCAAGTTGCCAGCCAATGAAGCGACTTCAGTACCGCCGTCTGACGCATCTGCGGCGCACTGTTCGAAGACGCGCGACATGTCGAGTTTCCATGTTTCTATGACAAGTTCACGGGCATTCTCACGAGTGCTGTAGTCCCGGTCATTCAAATAGGGAAGTACATGATCTGCACACCCGGGCCCGAGTTCGGCTAGTTTTTCTTTGGCTCTGTAGTCATCAAGCGCGAATACCAGTCCTTCGGCGACTGAGACGTCGTTGAAGCCGCTTAAGATCTCGACGACTTTTCCCATTCGTGTGGAGTCCTCGATCCGTTTGCACATATCAGCAACGTCTATCAGCGCAGGAACATTCGATGGAACCGCCCACAATTCAAGGGCCCTGAGCGACTGGTAGCTGACGGTGTCTTTCCCTCTGGGAACGGTTAGCAAGGCTTCTGAAACATCCGATCTACGCGACGCAACAACATTTTCACTACGGCGGAGGAAACTGAATCCGCGGGAACGTTCCATTTCATCATTGGACAACGCCAATTCAACCGCTTCATCAATAGACATTTCCGGTGAACTACTGGAATCGCGGTCCCGGTCCCGTCTTCTGCCATCCATCAACTGGCCGCCATCTACCGGCGGAGGGATGGGTGGCCGAAATTCGGGCGGAATCTGGCCGGGCGGCGGCAACTCGACAAACTCAGGTTGATTGCGGCGGTTGCGGTTTTCAGCGAGTTCACCTTGCTCGGCGACACCATTGGCCATCCATCCAATCGCAACTGCGAATACTCCGCCGCACAAAAGAAGACCGAAAACTCCGGCCATCGAGATTCCAATTACAGTCCCCCACCGCACACCACCAGCCGCAGGCGCATTCATATCTCCGTGCATGTCCGGTTTGCCATAAGGAGGAGCAGCCGGTTGGCTATAGGTTGGCGCAGCCGGTTGGCTATAGGTTGGCGCAGCCGGTTGGCTATAGGGAGGAGCCACCGGTTGGGCATGGGGCGTTTGCTGACCAGCCTGTGGATAGACCGGCTGGCCTGGAACTGCCTGCCCCGGGCCTGCAGCGCTTCCACCGCCAATTGTGTTGACGACCTGCTGCTGGGCGTATTGCATGTCAAAGCCACCCGTCTTGCCAAAAACCTGATTGACGACAGGCGTCAATTGAGGAGCAATGCCAGCGGAATGGATCAACTGGATCGCACGTTCATAGCTGGCATGAGTGATCGCCCTTACGGCATAGGAGGCGATCAGCATTGCAATACAGATGATTGCCGCGAGGACGCAAAATGCAGCGCTGGCGATGTTGCCGGCGTTAATGGCAACGCCGATCATGGCAAAGATCGAGCTGAAAAAAAGCGCGGTCCTGCTCCACGCTATCAACATTGATTTGATACTGAACGGAATGCGGATTCCATTGAAACTGCCCATGGATTCATCGACAACCAGATACGAGCTGATTGGAATGAGCGGCACAAACCAGACATGAAAGAACTGAGTCTTTACCTTAAACAGGTCGTCAACTTCGTCGGTTCCACCGAAAGTATTTGTGCCGAAAATTATCATGGCTTACAACGCTAAAGTTCTGGCAGATACAATTGCACAACTGGCTCTAACAACCATCGTACCGGCTAACTTGCAATTTTGCTTTCCTGAGTTGAAATTGACGGGGAAAAGCGGGTTAGTTTCGGAATCATTTAGTCGAGCGCTGAAGCGTACGGCAAATTTACCTGCTCCGGTCGCCGGACATCCATTGCTCGAGAAATTGAAATGCGCCCAGGCAAACAGATAGAAGTAATCATGCCCATGGCAAAACCATCTGTTCCATGGTTTGGCAGGCATTGTCTATATGCTGTCGTAGGAATCATGGTTTTCGCCGGTACCACGCTTAGGGCCGAAGACGTCGTGGTAAACGCGAC